>JANXUE010000110.1 GCA_025352005.1 Frankiales bacterium | reverse complement strand
CTCGCTCAGCACCGCGACCGGCGTGTCGGTCCCCATCGACCCGATCGGCTCGAGGCCGTTCTTGGCCATCGGGGTCAGCAGGATGCGCAGCTCCTCCTCGGTGTAGCCGAAGGTCTGCTGGCGCCGCAGGATCGACTCGTGCGTGTAGATCACGTGCTCACGCTCGGGCAGGTCAGCCAGGTGCAGGGAGCCGGCGTGCAGCCAGTCTGCGTAGGGGTGCTCAGCGGCGAGGGAGGCCTTGACCTCCTCGTCGTCGACAACGAGTCCCGCGGCGGTGTCGACGAGGAACATCTTGCCTGGCTGCAGCCGGCCCTTGCGGACCACCTGGTCCGAGGGGATGTCCAGGACCCCCACCTCGGAGGCGAGCACGACCCGGCCGTCCACGGTCTCCCACCAGCGACCGGGACGCAGGCCGTTGCGGTCCAGCACCGCGCCGATCAGCGTGCCGTCGGTGAAGGTCACGCAGGCCGGGCCGTCCCAGGGCTCCATGAGCGAGGAGTGGAACTCATAGAAGGCCCGCTTGGCCGGGTCCATGGCGGGCGCGTTCTCCCAGGCCTCGGGGACCATCATGAGAACCGCGTGCGGCAACGAACGGCCGGCCATGTGGAGCAGCTCGAGCACCTCGTCGAAGGACGCCGAGTCCGAGGCTCCGGGGCTGCAGATCGGGAACAGCCGTGACAGGTCGGCGGGCAGCTCGAGGGGGCCACGGAGCAGGGCCTCGCGGGCCCGCATCCAGTTGCGGTTGCCCTTGACCGTGTTGATCTCGCCGTTGTGCGCGATGTAGCGGTAGGGGTGCGCGAGCGGCCAGCTCGGGAAGGTGTTGGTGCTGAACCGGCTGTGCACCAGCGCGAGCGCGCTGGTGTAGCGCTCGTCCTGAAGGTCGAGGAAGAACGGCTCGAGCTGCCCGGTCGTGAGCATCCCCTTGTAGACGACGGTCCGGCTCGACAGCGACGGGAAGTAGGTACCGGTCTCGTGCTCTGCCCGCTTGCGGGTGACGTAGGCGCGCCGCTCAAGCGCGTGCTGCGAGAGCTCCGGGTCGGCCGCGCCGAGGAACAGCTGCCGGAACACGGGCATGACCGAGGCGGCAGTCCGTCCGAGGCCGGAGCCTTTCGCGTCGATCGGCAGGTCGCGCCAGGTGAGGACCTTGAGGCCCTCCTCCCCGGCGATCTTCTCGATCGCCAGCTGCGCGTCCACGGCGGCTCGCGGGTTGGTGGGGAGAAAGGCCGTGCCGACGACGTAGTGCTCGGGCAGGGTCACGGGCAGCACCGCGCGGTAGAAGGCGTCCGGGACCTGCGTGAGGATCCCCGCACCGTCGCCGGAGTCCGGCTCGCTGCCGGAGGCCCCGCGGTGCTCGAGGTTGCGCAGTGCCGTGAGGCCTTGCTCGACGAGATCGTGAGAGGCCCGCCCGGCGATGTCCACCACAAAGGCGACCCCGCAGGCGTCGTGCTCGTTCGCCGGGTCGTACAGGCCCTGCTTGCCCGGGGACGCGGTCATGCGCTCGGTCATGCGCTCGGTCATGCAACGTGCCTTCCGCCGGGGTGGTCGACTGGTCGTGCGTTGCTGCCACCCGGGACGTCACTGGCCCTGCTGCAGATGTCGGTGAGGTTACACGATCCGGCGACGACCGCCGCTCTCCACGCGGTCAGCAGGCCTCGATGTCCTTGGATGGCCCTTTCGGGCCATGGTGCACGACCCGACGAGCGCAGAAAGTAGAGCCATGGCCGGACCGCGCAGCTTGGCCAGCCACTGGAGATCCCGGTGGCGACTGAGGCCCCCAGGACGAATGCTCACCGAGCAGCAGATGGGCTCTCGGCACAGCCTCGTCTGCCTCGTCACCCTTGCCCACGCTCCCGTCCTGATCGCCGTCGCGGTCTTCACGCACCGGGTGCCTGTGGTGCTGTTCGGCCTGGCCCTGGTCGTCGCGCTGCTCGCCGTCGCCGTCGGCCCGATCGCCGAGCGAACCAGGGCCCTGTGCGCCAGCGGCGCGCTGCTGGTCTGCTCCCTGCTGTTGTTCGACCTGTTCCCCAAGCATCCGGAGATCCAGGCCCAGCTGTTCGTCGTGGTGGCGCTGGTGTCGCTCTACCAGGACTGGGTCGTCTTCGTCCCTGCTGTGGCCTGCGCGGTCGCTCAGTACACGCTGCTCCCCCTGGTGACCCACCCTGCCGCATCCACGACCCAGACGGTGGCGTGGGCCGCCGTGCGGGCCACGCTCCTCGGTACCCAGGCGGCCGTGCTGGCGATCTTCTGGCGCACCCATGGACAGGCCAAGGCGGGCGAGAACATGCTGCAGGCGGCCCTGTGGGAGGGCCATGCCAGTGTCCAGGCCCGGATCGAGGAGACCGAGCGGATCCGCACGGACCTGATCGGAACCGTCAGCCACGAGTTCCGCACGCCTCTGACCGGGATCCGTGGGGCGGCGCTGACGTTGCTCAAGCGTGGCGACCGGCTCGATGAGACCGGCCGGCGCCAACTCCTGCAGGCGGTGCTCGAGCAGCAGGAGCGCCTGTCCCGGCAGCTCGAAAACATGCTCACTGCTGCGCGGGCGACGGCGGCCG
>JANXUE010000166.1 GCA_025352005.1 Frankiales bacterium | reverse complement strand
CCAGGGAGCGCCTCGACCGCGCCCTCGCGCAGGCGGAGTACGCCGAGCCGACGCTGCCCGTCCTTGCCAACGTGACGGCTTCCCCCTATCGGCCGGGCGTTGCTGCCCTGCTGTCCGAGCAGCTGACGGCGCCGGTCCGCTGGCGGCAGACGCTGGTGGCCCTGGACGTCGACCGGGTCGTCGAGGTCGGGCCCGGAGGCGTGCTCACCGGACTGGTCAAGCGGACCCGGCCCGACCTGACTGCTGTCAGCGTCACGACCCCTGCCGCCCTGGAGGCGCTGTGACCACAGACCCGAGGACCGTCAGCCCGAGCCGCTCGGTGCTGGTCACCGGTGGCAACCGCGGCATCGGGCTGGCCACGGCCAGGCTGCTGGTCGCGCAGGGGCACCGGGTTGCCGTCACCTACCGGTCCACGGCCCCGGAGGGCCTGCTCGGGGTGCGTTGCGACGTAACCTCGACGGCCGAGGTCGACGCGGCGTTTACCGAGGTCGAGGCCGCCCACGGGCCGGTCGAGGTGCTGGTCTCCAACGCCGGGTTGACCGAGGACGGACTGCTGCTGCGGATGTCCGAGGCGGCCTTCACGGGAGTGCTCGACGCCAACCTCACCGGCGCCTACCGGGTCGCCAAGCGGGCCTCCCGCGGGATGCTCAAGGCCCGGTGGGGCCGGCTGGTCTTCGTCTCCTCCGTCGTCGGGCTGTCCGGCGCGGCCGGGCAGGCCAACTACGCCGCGTCCAAGGCCGGCCTCGTCGGGCTGGCGAGGTCGCTGGCCCGCGAGCTCGGGGGCCGGGGCATCACCTCCAATGTCGTGGCGCCGGGCTACGTCGACACGGACATGACCGCGGCGCTCACCGAGGCGCGCAGGACCGAGCTGCTGACGACGATCCCCGCCGGACGGACCGCCACAGCGGACGAGGTCGCCGCCGTGATCGCGTTCCTGGCCGGCGACGGAGCGGCGTACGTCAACGGGGCCGTCCTACCCGTGGACGGTGGCCTCGGGATGGGGCACTGACAGCGGCCCCTGCGTCGCGTCCTCGATCAGCGGAGCCGGTTACGCTGCGGCTCATGGAGCGCGCAGAGGTGTTGCAGGTCATGCGGGACAAGGCCGTCGAGATGCTCGAGGTCGAGGCCGACGCCGTGCAGGAGGACAAGTCGTTCGTCGACGACCTCGAGGTTGACTCGCTCTCGCTGGTGGAGTACACGATGGAGCTCGAGGACTCCCTCGGTGTCGAGCTGCCCGAGGACGAGCTGACCGACCTCACGACGATCGGTGCCTTCCTGGACCTGATCATGACCAAGGTCCCCGCGTAGGTGTTGCTGGCCGGGAAGCGGCTGCTGGTGACGGGGGTCCTCACCGAGGCGAGCATCGCCTTCTCCGTCGCCCGGCTCGCTGCTGAGCAGGGAGCCGAGGTCGTGCTGTCCGGCTTCGGCCGCGCGCTGTCGCTGACCCGGCGGGTCGCCCGGCGGCTGCCCGGTGAGCTGCCGGTGGTCGAGCTCGATGTGACGAGCGAGCCCGACCTCGCCGCCTTGCCCGAGCGGGTCGGGGGGCGGCTGGACGGGGTCCTGCACGCGATCGGTTTCGCGCCGGCGTCAGCCCTCGGGTCAGGCCTGCTGAACACCCCGTGGGCAGACGTCGGCACCGCTCTGCACGTGTCGACCTGGTCCTACGCCGCACTGGCGCGGGCCTGCGCGCCGCTGATGCCCCGCGGCTCGTCCTACGTCGGGCTCGACTTCGACGCGCGCGTGGCCTGGCCCGGCTACGACTGGATGGGCGTCGCCAAGGCCGGCCTGGAGAGCGCCAACCGTTACCTGGCACGGGATCTGGGAGCACGGGGGATCCGCAGCAACCTGGTCGCCGCGGGGCCGGTCAAGACGATGGCCGCCAGGAGCGTGCCCGGCTTCGCGCAGTTCGAGGCCGTCTGGGACGAGCGGGCTCCCCTCGGCTGGGACGTCACCGACGCCGAGCCCGTCGCACAGGCCTGCGTAGCCCTGCTCTCGGACTGGTTCCCCGCGACGACCGGGACCATCGTGCACGTCGACGGTGGCTTCTCGGCGGTCGGCGCATGAGTAGCACCTGGCGGCTCACCGACGCCGACTGGAACTCCTGGCCCGACGGCCTGTCCGGACCCGACCACGTCCGGCAGACCGCCGCCCTCGGTCTCGAGGGCGTCGAGCTGGGGGTCTACGACGCGTCCGTCGAGCTCGCCCAGGACCGGCTGGCCGCGCTGCCGTCCGACGTACCCGTCACCGACCTGCTGCTGTCGCTGACGGTCGAGCGCTGGCCGGGCGGCGCCCTGTCCGGTGACGTCGACCGCCTCGTCGCGCAGGTGCGCGCCTGCGCGGACGTCTGCCGCTCCCTCGGCCTTCCGGTCCTCGGCCTCTGGCCCGGTGCCGACCCGGTCGGCGCCGACGTGGTCGAGGGCGCCCGGCGGGTGGTCGAAGCAGCCGGTGACGTCCGCATCGCCCTCGAGTACAAGCCCGGCACGGCCGTCGAGACCGCTGTGGACGCCGTGGCCCTGTGCGCGCAGGTACCCGGGCTCGGGGTGCTGCTCGACACAGGCCACGCCTACGCCGCCGGTGAGGACCCGGCTCAGGTGGTCGAGGTCCTCGGGGACCTGCTCCTGCACTGCCACCTGGGCGACGCCGACCTCGGTGGCAGCGACGACGACCTGCCCTGCGGAAGGCTGCACGACCTGAGCTCGTTCGTCGCCGCCCTCGACGCCTCGGGCTTTCGGGGCACCGCCTCCTTCGACCTGTACGGCGCAGTCGTCGCCGGTCTCGCCACCGGCCTGGAGGCCGTGCGGGAGAGCCGCGACCACGTGCTGTCGAGGCGGGCGTGAGGGCTGTCGTCGCCCATGGTCCCGGAGACTTCCGGCTCGAGGACCTCGACGACCCGG
>JANXUE010000086.1 GCA_025352005.1 Frankiales bacterium | reverse complement strand
GTCGGATACTCCGCTGCATCTGAGCGTGCGTGGGGTGGGTGGGGCTCGAACCCACAACCGAGGGATTATGAGCCGGAAAAGGCCCATTCCTTCCTGTGTCATCCGGTGTCGTCTGGTGGCGAGATTGCCTGTGCAGTATGGCATCTCGTCGATGGTTGGTGCCGGCCCGTCTCGTCGTGTCACCCTGAGTTTGTGAGCATTTTGTGAGCAAATCCTCGGACCGTACCTTGGTCAGTCCACACCGGCGGTGGCGACCTCGAGGCGTGAGAGCTGCAATAGCCGCAGCCAAGATCTCAGCAATTCCAGCGTCGACTGGTGGCTCACCCAGCTCGTCGCAGCACGGTGGCTTGGTCCGCTCCACGGTCGGCACCTCCAGGGCTAGCGCCTGCAAGAGCAACTCGTAAATGTCCGAGGCCGACCGGTCGTGCGGACCGACTGCAAGCACGACCGCCTTCGTGGCTGTAGGCCAGGTGACCAGCAGCCGGTCGTTACCGTAGAGGTGACGGCAGCAGAGGTGCTTTAGGTCGGCACCGGCGAGGCGGTACCCGGCGGCTTCGCAGCCGCGCAGCATCAGCTCTCCAAGAGCCAGCCGTGCGGCCTGAGCTCGTGGTCCGCGGAGAGCACGGAACTGGCCTTCTGCCGTTCGCGTCAGGTCGGCGTCGATGGCCTCGACCTCTTCTTTGGCGGCAGCAGTTCATCGAGGCTGCTCGAGTCGAGTCGACGCACCCGGCCCGCCGCCAGATCATCCTGTCCGCGGGGGACGTCGTCGCCGGCGAGCACGTTTCGGTCGCGAAGGATGCGCAGCACGTCGGCCAGAAGGTGCCGGTCGTCACGATGACGGCGCAGTTCGTCCAGGACCTGCTTGGTCGCGGCTAGCGACATTACGCCGATCCGAACCGGGGCAGTGCCGTCGAGAGCCACCAGCACTCCGGCGTTCACCCAGGCGCGAACGGTCGGCGCCGAGAGGCCCAAGACAGCGGCCGCCTCAGCGATCTTGGCGCCGCGGTCCCGCTCTGCGACGTGCTCGCGCACCGCATCCAGCGATCGGCGGCGGGAGGCGTCACGTTCCTGGCCAGCGAGCTGCTGCAGCGTGATGAGATCCTCGACAACCACGTCCAACGACATGCCCTCAGGCTACGTCGTTGCTTTTGCAAAAGCCATCGGAATAGAAAGTAGTCCGTCGCTCCCCACGCACCGCCTCGATGGCAACGCCGCTCATGTCCACGCATGGCCAACCGGCCTGGGCAGTCCCGACCGGCCATACCTGCCTTCGTGACTGCCGCGCGCAGTGACCGCTCAGTCTGCGCGGCCCTAGCCCGCCCTGGGTCTCACCAGGGACGACGTGCGGATGTCGTAGTTTTTGGTGGGTCGCGGAGGGGTCAGACCTGCGCCGAGGTCGCGTGCGCGACCAACTGTTTCGCCGCGGTCTGAGCACCGCGGCCTTCGCGGATCTGGTGCCCGAGCGCGGCGGCTGCAGCGCGGTGTTCGGGCGAGCTGAGGAGAGTCTCCACGGCTTGTTTGATCTCCTGTCCTGTCGCCTTGCGGGTGAGGACGAGGCCTGCGCCCGCACGGGTGAGGGAATCACCGACCATCTTTTGGTCGAGCAGTGGATGCGCGGGGATGACCAGCACCGGGAGGCTGTGGGCGAGAGCGCGCATTGCCGTGGCGTGACCGCCATGGCCCACGACGACCGAGCAGGTGGGCATCAGCTCGGCGTGATCGACGTAGCGGTGAACTGATGTGTTGCTGGGCGCGGTCAGCGAGCTGGGGTCTATGGACGGTCCGGTCGTGACCACTACCTCTGCCCGGAGCGTTCCCAGGGCGTCAATGATGCGCTGCAGGGTCGAAGCCATCCCTGGGAAAGCGGTCGTTGACAAGCTGACCAGCACACGAGGAGGTGTGACTGTCAAAGCCGGTGCGCCATCGACGACAGGTCCCGTCCACGTAAGCCTGTCGGTGGTTCTTGTGCCTACCGGATCAAGGGCTCGCAGCGACAGGACGAGCGACCCCTCGCACGCATCCCACACCTGACGGGCCCGGTGCCCCCTCAGCCGGGACAGCACGCCGACCGGTCCACGGCGCCAAGGCCCGTCGAAGTACGCGTGGAAGGTGTGGAACAGCGAGACGCTGGTGAACTCGGCCTCCTGTGTGGCCGCTAGAACGCCGAGCAGCATGCAATCGACGGCCACGACGTCGGCGCCCACCCGGCGCGCGAGGTCAACGACGTCGTTGCCGGCGCCGCGGTCATTGAACACGCCGACCAAATCGAGCAAGCCGCCCAGGGTGGACTTCTTGGCCGTCGGAGACCAAGGTCGACCCGCTGTATAGGGCGTGAAGCCGAGACCCGCTGCCTCAAACACATCGCGCTGCGCAGGATGGCCAATGACGTACACGTCGTGGCCGTCAGCCACCAAGGCGCGACCGATCCCGATGATGGGCGGGACGTTCCCGCCGGCGTCCAAGGTGGCGATGACGATCTGCGACATCTCAGGCTCCTTCAAGGACAGCGCGCACGAGGCGCAGCATGCGGGCAGAGGTGCGGGCCTGAGACAGCCGTCGGTCGCGTCGCAACAGCTTCCAGGTGTAGATATCGGTCGAGACGACAAGCAGGTCCAGCACCGCCTCGCGCTGGGGGTGAGCCTCGATCTGGGGCGCGAAGACCTCAGCGACCCAGCGGCGGTGAAAGGCACGGCCGGTGTCAGTCACAGCTCGAACCCGGGCATCCCACTGATCCTGCGCGAGCAGGACCAGGACGGCATCACCACGCCGCTCGTAGTGCGCCACCACGGTCCGCACGGCGGCCTCTACGTCCCCAACGCACGTGGCCCGTTCCTGCTTCACCTCAGCGGCCGCGTGGTTGGCGGCGACGTCCAGCAGTTGTTCGCGGCTGTCGAAGTGCCGGAGCACAGTCTGCACAGTCACCTCGGCCAGCGAGGCGACGTCGCCCAGGGTCAAGGCGGCCAGCGGCTTCGCAGCAGCCACAGCCAGCGTCGCCTCCAAGATGCGGTCGCGCGTCTCGCGGACAGCATCCGCACGTGCGGACATCGTGTACGAGCGAGTTGCGTTCATGACATGGGTTAATTACTCCAAAAGCGCTTTCATGTCAACGTTGACTCTCCTCATTATTCATCCACACATTGTGGGAGGTTGCCGCGAGGCGCCCACTACAGGCGCCATTGGCCGAAGGGTTGCGGCATGACTGACAAGATCGAAGTGATTCGGCGCCTCGTCGGCGCGTGTTACATCGCCAACGAAGCGGAAATGCGCGACATCATCGTGGCCTGACTTCGTCGCCGGAGCCGCACCACGTCCCCTCCCCCACGGCGCCGACACCGCTGACATTGAGCGCGCCTTTCCCCTGTGGCGGATCGTCGACACCGAAGCGGCAGTCATTGAGGGCCTTCCTAAGCCCCTGCGGCGGGCAGCGCCGAACTGGTACCGGCTGCGACACCAGCCGTAAACCCACGCCGGGAGGCACATCGCACCAGCGACCGGCACGTGCGCTCATCGGCATGAGCGTCCCTCGGCAGGCTCTGACGATGCGGTTGCCCGCATGATCATTTGCCTGGTAGGCGAACGACGGGTGAGCGGCCTTCTTCACCTCGAACACCGGCTGCCCTCCTGCTCACAGGATCCGGCCCTATCCGATGCCGGGTAACGGACCTACCGTCGTCAGGTGGATGAAGACGCACGACTGGCAGCGGCGTACTGGCGTGAGCATCGACTTGCGACAGGCAACCGCGAGGAACGTCTGCGAGCGGAGGCCGATGGCGCGACCTCATCCGCCGTGGCCGACCGCATCAGCGGTGACCCCGTTGCTGCCCTGTTGCTGTTGGACGCCCTTCTGGCGGCGGACGACGCGGACCTGGGGTGCGCCGGTGCGGGACCGGTCGAGGACCTTCTGGTCGAGCACGGCCCTAAAGTTGGCGAAGCGGTCGCAGACCGTTGCCGCCAGTCGAATCACTGGCGTCAGGCTGTCGCTGGCGTTTGGCTGGATGACCGGGAGCGGGCAGAGATCCCGACTCTTCATCCGTTCTTGCCCCATGAGTAGGACCCGCTGATCAAGAACCGGTCTTCTGGCCGCTCGTACCTACCCGGCTTTGGCCGCGGTCGGCCGGCTGGAGCAGCCTCGACACGTGCTGGCATCCTGGCGGGTGCAATCACCTGCGATCGCGCCCCCTCAGCGCTCGCGCTCGGCCTCGCCGGCTGCAGGACCCGTGCTAACGCCAAGCGGCGGTCCCCGCTGGTGGCCAACAACAGTCCCTACCTCGCGTGATGGCTTCCCGGGTCGGCCAGAACTGGGCCCGCCACAACGGCGACGGCCTCGGCGGCTCCGGGGATGGGTCGCCGAGAGTGTCTGCGGAGTGCGCGTAGAGGTTCAGCGCGGCGCCGGACACTCCACGCATGCATTACTTGGGCTGCCGCAGCTGCTCGAGCTTGCGGGGGTACGAGTCCCCGTGCACCCTTGGCATGCGATGCGCCACACGTTCGCCTCGCACTACGTGATGCAAGGCGGCAACATCTTGGCGCTGCAGAAAATTTTGGGCCACTCAGATGTGAAGGTGACAATGATCTACGCTCACCTGGCCCCTGACTTTCTGGGCACCGAGATGGAGCGGGTTAGGTTCTAGTTAGTACGGCTTCTGACCGATGATATTGCCCGCGGGATTGTAGTTGCAGACCCAGTAGTACCAGGTCGGAAAGCCGGTAAACGGGCTGTTGGTATTACAGGTCTGTTGCGCGCAGCCGAGCTGCTGGGAACCGCGCCAGACGACCTGGGTGTAG
>JANXUE010000080.1 GCA_025352005.1 Frankiales bacterium | reverse complement strand
CTTGGTGTCGCTGGTGACGAGCGGGCCCTGGACGGTGATCCGTGCCGCGTCCGGGAGCTGCTCCCACGCGGTCACCTCGCCGAGCTCCTCGACGATCCCGGTGAACACTGTCAGGTCCTCCTCATACTCAGGCGCACGTCCGCGCCCAGACGTGTGACGTCGGTGATCTCTAACCGCAGAGCATCATCGATGGTCATGATCCCGGAATCTTGCAGGACCGGCAGCCCGGCGCCGAGCAGCGCGGGTGCGAGATACGCCACTACCCGGTCGACGAAGCCGGCCTTGAGGAACGCCCCGGCGAGGGAGGGCCCGCCCTCTAGCAGGACACTGACTACCCCCCGCCCCGCCAGGTTCTCAAGGACCGCGCTGAGGTCGGGCTCGCTCACGATGAGCGTCGGTGCGCTGTCATCACGGATCTTCGCGTCCAGCGGCGTACGGCCGCGCCGGTCGAGGACGACGCGCAGCGGCTGGTGCCCAGGGTCGGGGCGGGTCGTGAGCAGCGGGTTGTCGGCCAGCACCGTGCCGCTGCCCACCACGACCGCATCGCACTCAGCCCGCAGGCGGTGCACGTCGGCCCGCGCCTCGGCGCCGGTGATCCAGCGGCTGGTGCCGTCAGCGGCCGCCGAACGACCGTCCAGGGTCGCGGCGTACTTCCAGGTCACGAAGGGCCGGCCGGTGCGCTGCAGGTGCAGCCACGCCTGGAGCGGGCCGCCGGCGACCTCCTCCTCCAGGACGTGCTCGGTGACCGTGAGCCCGGCCGCCCGCAGGGCCAGCACTCCACCGCCGGCCTCGCTCGTCGGCTCAGGGCAGGCCACGACCACGTGCGTGACCCCCCCGGCGACCAGGGCCTTCGTGCAGGGTCCGGTGCGGCCGGTGTGGTGGCACGGCTCGAGGGTGACCACCGCGGTGCGGCCACGGCCTCGTGCACCAGTCAGGGCGACGACCTCCGCATGCGCCCCGCCGGGGGGCTGCGTGGCGCCCACACCGATGACCTGGCCGGACTCGTCGAGCAGGACCGCGCCGACAGGCGGGTTGGGGCTGGTGGTCCCGAGCACGGTTCGCGACAGGTCGATCGCCCGACGCATGGCCTGCCGGACCAGCGTCTGGTCGAGGTCGTGCGCGAGGTCCCGCCGGCTTTCCACTGCTCCCGCTCCCGTGCGTCCGCGACGCCCGTGACTGTCCACACCAGTCTCGCACGGCGACCGGTCAGCCCCGGCGGTCGACCGCGACCAGCGAGCCCGATGTCGCCTTCGCGACCGTCTTCATCTCGGTCGCCGACGCGACCACCGCCCGGAAGTCTCGGTCACCACCGCGGTGGGCGGCGATGCCCACCGACACGCTGACCAGTGGCTGCCGGTGCGGCTGGCCGCGGCGGTCGACGACCTCGAGCCACCCGCGGGCCACGTCGGCCGCGTCGTGGCGGCTGATCGAGGCGGCGTCGAACTGCGCGAGCGCGTCACCGCAGACGGACTCGGACTGCTCCGGGCTGCAGACGACCACGAAGTCGTCGCCACCGATGTGCCCGACGAACGGCATCGGCTCGCCGGCCGTCCGGGCGGCCTGCTCCAGGCAGCCGGCCAACAGCAGCAGCAGCTCGTCGCCGCGCTGGAACCCGTAGGCGTCGTTGAACCCCTTGAACTCGTCGAGGTCGACGTGGCACACCGCGTACGGGTCCCCTGAGGCAGCCCGACCGGCAATCTCGAGCTCGATCTGGTGGTTGCCGGGAAGCCCGGTCAGGGGCGACAGCGCGCGCACGTCCGCAGTGCGCTGCAGTGTGCCCGCCACCCTGGCGACCAGCTCGGCGGTGTCGTACGGCACCTCGAGCACGTCATCGGCACCGGCAGCCAGTCCGAGGGACCGCTGGATGGGGTCGGCGGCACCGGCGAGGACGAGGACGGGAACGGCCGTGGTGGTCGGCTCCGACCGCAGGGTCCGCAGCGCGGCCAGCGCGGCCTTGCCGTCCAGGGCCAGGAGCACCAGGTCCGGCCGCTGCCCGGCAGCCTCGGACAGGACCTCAGCGGCGTGCCGGACGAGGACGACGTCGTGGCCCTCCCGGGTCAGCTCGGCGGCCAGAAAGCGCGCCAGGGCGCGGTCACCCGCCGCCAGCAGCAGCCGCGAGCCCATGCCGGCTAGCCCCGCGTCGTGAGCGCCGGGCCAGCCGCGCCTGCCGCGCCTGCCGTGGCCGTCATCGCGGCCGCCCGTAGCCCCTCGATGGCCACGGCGGGATCAGCGGCGCCGAAGACGCTGCTCCCCGCCACGAACACGTCGGCCCCGGCCTGCGCAGCTCGCACGATCGTGTCTTCGGTCACGCCTCCGTCGACCTGCAACCAGATGGCGCGGTCACCGATGGCCTCCCGCACCCGGCGGATCTTCGGAAGAGTCTCATCCAGGAACGCCTGGCCCCCGAAGCCGGGCTCGATGGTCATGACCAGCACCAAGTCGAAGGCGGGCAGCAGGTCGACGTAGGGCTCGATGGGCGTCGCAGGGTTCAGGGCGAGGCCCGGTCTCGCGCCGGCTGCCCGGATCGTCCGCGCGGTTCGCAGCGGCGCCCTGGACGCCTCCGCGTGGAAGGTCACGCTGCCTGCCCCGGCCTCGGCGTAGGACGGCGCCCAGCGGTCCGGGTCCTCGATCATCAGGTGGCAGTCGATCGGGATGCTCGTGGCCTTCAGCAACGACTCGAGGACCGGCATCCCCATCGTGAGGTTCGGCACGAACGCGTAGTCCATGACGTCAAAGTGCAGCCAGTCCGCGGCGCCCTCCACCCGAGCGGCCTCGTCGGCCAGCCGCGCGAAGTCGGCGGCCAGCAGGCTCGGGAAGACCAGGGGACGCTCCATGGCACGCCAGTCTAGTGACGTCGCGCAGGGATGGTGACGTCGGTCACGGGCGGCGGCGCAGCACGGCCAGGAACATCGCGTCGGTGCCGTGCCGGTGCGGCCACAGCTGGACCGCCGGCCCTGCCCCCAGGTCGGGTACGCCGGGCAGCAGCGGCCGGGCGTCCTCCTGCACGAGCTCGGGGTGGCGGCGCAGGACGTCGAGCACGGGTACGGCCGTCTCGGCCAGGTGCGGCGAGCAGGTCACGTAGGCCAGGACCCCACCGGGTCGCAGCAGCCGGGCGGCGCCGTCGAGCAGCTCCCCCTGCAGTGTCGTCAGCCCGGGCAGGTCCGAGGGCTGGCGCCGCCAGCGGGCCTCCGGTCGGCGGCGCAGCGCGCCCAGGCCCGAGCACGGGGCATCAAGCAGGACCCGGTCCGCGGTCCCGTCGGCCAGCGGCGGGGTACGGCCGTCAGCGACGACGACGTCCCGCACGCCGGAGCGGCCCACCAGGCGGGCCCGGTGCGGCTGCAGCTCGATCGCAAGCAGCCGCGCCCCGCGTGCTCTGGCCAGGCCGTCGAGCAGGGCAGCCTTGCCGCCGGGACCGGCGCACAGGTCGACCCAGGTCAGGTCCGGGCCCGACAGGGGGGCCTGGGCGAGGGCGAGCGCCATCAGCTGGCTGCCTTCGTCCTGCACGCCGGCCCGGCCGTCGCGCACGGCCGCCAGCTCCCCAGGGCTACCACCGGACTCCAGCCGGACCGCCCTGGCCGACCACGGTCCCGCCGTGCCACCAGACACCCGCGCGAGCTCGCCCCGGTCCATCGACCGGGCCACCAGGTGCACCTGTGGGCGGGCGTCGTCGGCCTGCAGCGCCGCGCGGGCCTCGTCGAGGTCGCCGCGCAACGCGTCCCGGAAGGCCTGGGCGACCCAGCGCGGATGGGCGGTCTCGAGGGCCACGGCGTCGACCGCATCGACCGGCCGAAGCTGTGCCAGCCAGGCCGTCAGGTCCTGGGCGGCAACCTTGCGCAGCACCGCGTTGGTGAAGCTGGCCGGACCGGCGCTCAGGACCGTCCGGGCGACGTCGACGGTTGCCGAGACCGCTGCATGCACCGGGATCCGGGTCCGCAACAGCTGGTAGGCGCCCAACCGCAGCACGTCCAGCACCGGCGGGTCGACCTGGGCGAGGGGTCGATCGACGCACGCCTGTAGGACGGTGTCGAGCTGACCCTGGGCGCGCAGGGTGCCGTAGCCGAGCTCGGTGGCGAGGGCCGCGTCCCGACCGCTCAGGCCCCGCTCGGCGAGCAGCTTGGGCAGCGCCAGGTTGGCGTAGGCACCGTCGACCCGCACGGCCTTGAGCAGGTCGTACGCCGTGAGCCGCACCGGGTCGCGGGTCGGCTTGTGCAGCTGCGGCCGGGTCGGGCGCGGCGGTCCGTTGCGCCGGGGGCCCTGACGACTGCCTGGTCCACTCCTGTCCCTGCCCGTGCCCGTGCCCGTGCCGGTCACACGAACAGCTCGCCGGGCTCCGGCCGCAGGCCGCGTAGCCAGTCCGTGGCGGCCATCTCGCCCTTGCCCTCGGGGCGGACGGTCCCGAGCCGGACGGCCTGGGTCGCCGTACCGACCAGGTCGCCGGCCAGAGCACCCGCCGGGAGCAGCACGTCGACCACCGTGACGGGGCCCAGCTTGACCCGGCGGCCGCGCAACGTAGTCCAGGCGCCGGGCGCCGGCGTGCAGGCGCGCACCAGCCGGTCGACCCGCAGCGCGGGCGCCGACCAGTCGACCCGGGCATCGTCGACGCTGATCTTGGGAGCCAAAGAGATGCCCTCCACCGGCTGCGGGACGGCATGGACGCCACCGTCCTCGATCCCGTCGAGCGTGGCCACCAGCAGTCCGGCGCCGGCCACGGCAAGGCGGCCCAGCAGGTCCCCGCTGGTGTCGGTCGGTCGGACCTGCTCGGTGAGCATTCCGAAGAACGGGCCGGTGTCGAGCCCCTCCTCGAGCAGGAAGGTCGTCGCGCCGGTCACCTCGTCCCCCGCCAGGACCGCGTGCTGCACGGGCGCGGCGCCACGCCAGGCGGGCAGGAGCGAGAAGTGCAGGTTGACCCAGCCCACCCGGGGGAGCTCGAGCGCCGCACGGGGCACGAGCGCGCCGTAGGCGACGACCGGCGCGACGTCGACGTCGAGCTCCCCCAGCCGGGCCTGGAAGTCAGCGTCCCTGGGGTGGTCAGGAGTGAGGACCTCCAGGCCCGCGGCCTGCGCCGCGACCCGGACGGGGGACGGCCGCACGGTCCTGCCGCGGCCGGCGGGCGCATCGGGTCGAGTGATGACCGCAACGACCTCGTGCCGGCTGGCGAGCAGCGCTGCCAGGCTCGGCACCGCGACCTCGGGAGTCCCGGCGAAGGCCAGCCTCAAGGGCGCACCCTGCGGGACGCACTCACAGCGCGCGACCGAACAGTGGGTGCGGGCTGGCCTTCACCACCGGCGCGTTCGCCCCCGCCCATTCGGCGTTGCGGACCGCCTCCATCGCGAGCTTCTTGGTCTCCGGGTCGAGCTTGTCGACGAACAGCACACCGTCGAGGTGGTCGCTCTCGTGCTGCACGCAACGCGCCAGCAGGTCACGTCCCTGGACGGTGACGGGGTCGCCGTACATGTTCTGGCCGTGCGCGACCACCTCCGCCATCCGGACGCAGTCGAACGACAGGCCAGGCAGCGACAGGCAGCCCTCCTCGCCGTCCATGGTCTCGTCGTGGGGGAAGTGCAGCACCGGGTTGACCAGGTGACCGAGGACGTCGTCGACGTCGTAGGTGAAGACCCGCAGGCCGACGCCAATCTGCGGGGCGGCGAGCCCGACGCCAGGCGCCTCCTGCATCGTCTCGGTCAGGTCCTTG
>JANXUE010000069.1 GCA_025352005.1 Frankiales bacterium | reverse complement strand
GCTGCCCCGGCCGAAGGTGATCCAGCTCCTGTCGCACGCGACGGTCTTCGTCTGTCCCTCGATCTACGAACCGCTCGGCATCGTCAACCTGGAGGCGATGTCCTGCGGCACCGCCGTCGTCGCGTCCCGGGTCGGCGATGCCGAGCGGTTCGTAGATCGAGGGACAGACGAAGACCGTCGCGTGCGACAGGAGCTGGATCACCTTCGGCCGGGGCAGCATGTCCTGGACCCAGATCACCCCGGGCCGGGCCGCCTGGAGCTCGGCGACGAGCGCGGCCACGGACGCGGCGATCGCCGGGGTGTCGGGGGCGCCGGCGCAGAACACGAGCTGGCCCGGCCAGGAGGACGCGGAGCGCAGCAGGTGCTCGACGCCCTTCTGATGCGTGATGCGCCCGACGAACATGGCATAGGGAACAGTCGGGTCGACGCCGAGGCCCTCAAGGACGTCGACGGCCTCGACCGGGGCGTACTCCGCGGTGTCGATGCCGTTGTGCACCACCTGGACCCGGGCCGGGTCCAGTCCCGGGTACACCTCGAGGACGTCGGTACGCATCCCCTCCGATACCGCTATGACCGCGGCGGCGTCGTGGACGGCGACCTTCTCCGCCCAGGAGGAGATCCGGTACCCACCCCCGAGCTGGTCGGCCTTCCAGGGTCGGTGCGGCTCGAGCGAGTGCGTCGTGACCACGTGCGGCACGTTCCACATCAGGGCGCCGAGATGGCCCGCCAGGTCGGCGTACCAGGTATGGGAGTGCAGGACGGAGCAGCCCTCGAGGGAGGCGGCCATCCGCAGGTCGACCGAGAGGGTCTGCAGGGCCGGGTTCGCGCCCGACAGCTCAGGGTCGGGCGTATGGATGGTCGCACCGACGCCGCCGAAGGCATGCACAGAGACGTCGACGAGGGGCTCCAGGGCGCGGCAGAGATACTCGACATGGACTCCCGCTCCGCCGTAGATCTCAGGGGGCCACTCGCGTGTCAGGATGCCGATGCGCATGACAGCGAATCTAGTGGTGGAGGATCACCCCATGACAGAACCGCGGGTACTCGGAATCGTCCTCGCCGGTGGGGAGGGCAAGCGGCTGAACCCCCTCACGGCTGACCGTGCCAAGCCTGCGGTGCCGTTCGGCGGGATCTACCGCCTCGTCGACTTCGTGCTGTCCAACCTGGTCAACGCCGGCTACCTGCGGATCGTGGTGCTGACGCAGTACAAGAGCCACAGCCTCGACCGGCACATCACCACGACGTGGCGCATGTCGACGCTGCTCGGCAACTACGTGACGCCGGTGCCTGCCCAGCAGCGGCTCGGCCCGCAGTGGTTCCGTGGCAGCGCGGACGCCATCCACCAGAGCCTCAACCTCGTGTACGACGACCAGCCCGACCACATCGTGGTGTTCGGCGCGGACCACGTCTACCGGATGGACCCGCGGCAGATGGTCGAGCAGCACATCGCAAGTGGAGCCGGCGTGACCGTGGCCGGCATCCGGATCCCGCGTGCGGACGCGAAGGGCTTCGGGGTCATCCAGACCGATGGCGGTGGCCGCAAGATCACCGCCTTCCTCGAGAAGCCCGACAACCCGACCGGGCTGCCCGACGACCCGGAGATGGTCTACGCCTCGATGGGCAACTACGTGTTCTCGACCGAGGCGCTGCTCGAGGCCGTGAAGCTCGACGCCGGTGATGAGGGCTCCGTGCATGACATGGGCGGCAACATCATCCCGATGATGGTCGAGCGGCAGGGGGCGGAGGTCTACGACTTCGACCAGAACGACGTACCCGGCTCGACCGACCGGGACAGGGGCTACTGGCGTGACGTGGGGACGCTGGACTCCTACTACGACGCCCACATGGACCTCGTGTCGGTGCACCCGGTCTTCAACCTCTACAACCGGCAGTGGCCGATCCTCACCAGCGCCCCGTCGCTGCCTCCGGCCAAGTTCGTCTTCGACGAGCCGGGCCGGGTCGGTACGGCGATCAACAGCCTCGTCAGCCAGGGCGTGATCGTGTCCGGAAGCACCGTTCGCACGTCGATCCTGTCGCCGGGCGTGCGGATCCAGTCCCGGGCGCAGGTCGAGGCGAGCGTCCTGATGCACAACGTCGAGATCGGTGAAGGAGCGATTGTGCGCAACGCCATCCTGGACAAGAACGTCATCGTCTGGCCCGGGGCGCAGATCGGCGTCGACCCCGCCGCGGACCGGGCGCGTGGCTTCACCATCACTGATGCGGGTGTGGTCGTCCTCGGGAAGGGCGAGCAGGTCCCGAGCTGAGCTCTGGCGACCCGGGAAGCGTCGAGGGAAGACCATCGATGGGGTCTGTTCTCAGGTCGTCGGCCGGCTGGTCAGCCCCGCGCTGCGCGGCTCGGCCAGCGATCGCACGCCCACCCTTCGAGCGAGCGGCCTGCTGCCGCTCTGCCGTACTCCCGCTCAGGAGGTTGAATACATGGATGTACAAGTCCCTGATCCACCCCCGCAAGGCCGTAGCCGGAGACAAGGTCGCGCTCCTATCACCGTCGTTCGCGGCGCCAGCGGTCGCACCCGAGGTGCACGAGCAGGCCATGAGGCGGCTTGAAGAGCTGACCGGGCTCGTGCCGGTCGAGTACCCCACGACTCGCCGCCTGGGTGCTTCGCCGCGGGACAGGGCGGCTGATCTCAACGCCGCGTTCGCCGACCCCGAGATCCGTGCCGTACTGGCGACGATCGGAGGCGAAGACCAGATCACCGTCGTGCCCCACCTCGACGCTGACCTCGTGCGGGCCGACCCGAAGCCGTTCCTGGGCTACAGCGACAACACCAACCTGCTGAACTGGTTGTGGACCCACGGCGTCGCCGGCTTCTACGGGGGCTCCACGCAGGTCCAGCTCGGACCAGGTCCCGCCGCCGACGAGGTGCACGCCACCTCGCTGCGTGCTGCGCTGCTGACCGGAGGACGCGTGGAGCTCACCGAG
>JANXUE010000027.1 GCA_025352005.1 Frankiales bacterium | reverse complement strand
GGCGCAAGTCCACACGGTCAGGGCCGTGTGGATTTGCGCCAAAGGGGGGGCGGTACGCCGAAACGAGCACGCACCGGAAGGGCACGTCCCGTCGTCTACCCAGAGGGGCTAGACCTCGAGGGCGCGACGGGCCTCGGCGTTGAGGACACCCCAGCCGATCAGCTGATCGGTGAGCGCACTGGGGGACGCGTCGTAGATCACGGCAAGTGACCGCAGGTCCTCCTGGCGGATCGACAGGATCCGGCCGTTGTAGTCGCCGCGCTGACTCTGGATGGTGGCGGCGTACCGGGCCAGGGGGGCCGACTGCTGGGTCGGTACGGTCGACAGCTGCTCGAGGTCGATGACCAGGCGCGGCGTGGGCTCCGAGACGGCCGCGAGGGCGTGGCCCTCGGGGAGCAGTTCGGCGACGGGCACGTTGTAGAAGTCGGCCAGCTCGGACAGCCGTTGGACGGTCACGGCACGGTCGCCACGCTCGTAGGAGCCGACGACGACCGCCTTCCAGCGGCCCTGGCTCTTGTCCTCGACGCCGTGCAGGGACAGCCCCTGCTGTGTGCGGATGGCACGCAACCGCGCGCCAAGGGCCTTCGCGTAGTCACTCATGGGGCGCCTTCCGATCGACGACACCGGGGCTGGGTGGACCCGGCTGCGGCGGCGGTCTCACCTTTGGCTCGACCGGGGGGTTCGCCCTTCAGGTGAAGGGCGGGGTGACCGTGCTGCCCCCGGGGTCATCGCCTCGCCAAACCAGTTACTGGGAGTGACGGTAACGGCGCGGAGCGCAGGGGGCAAGCGACACGCGCATTCGGTGTTTTTCGGCTGCTACCGTCGAGCAACATCTCCACCGAGCCCGTCCCGTGAGGCGGGGAAGGAGGTCCAGTCGGTGTCGGCTGCATCTGAGCGTCCTGTGAGCCGTGACCGCCCGATTCACGGCGACCCCAGCGCCGCCCATCCGGTCCTGGACGAGCCCGGCTTGAGCCGGGTCGTGGATCGGATGGCCCATGAGCTGCTGGAGAAGACCGGCGGCGGTGCCGACCTGGTTCTGCTCGGCATCCCCACCCGCGGCACGACACTCGCCAGACGGCTGGCTGCCCGGATCGCTGCTTTCGAGGGGCTGACGGTGCCGACCGGGTCCCTGGACGTGACGCTCTACCGCGATGACCTGCGCATGAAGAGCCCGCGCGCGCTCGAGTCGACCGACGTCCCCCACGGCGGCCTCGACGACAAGCTGGTCGTGCTGGTCGACGACGTGCTGTTCAGCGGCCGGACCGTCCGCGCGGCCCTGGACGCCCTCGCCGACCTCGGGCGCCCTCGGGCCGTCCAGCTCGCCGTGCTGGTCGACCGGGGTCACCGCGAGCTGCCGATCCGCGCCGACTACGTCGGCACGAACATCCCCACCTCGCTCCGGGAGACGATCCACGTGCAGCTCACCGAGCATGACGGCACCGACGCGGTGTTGCTGGGCCCGGCGCAGGTGTTGGCGTGAAGCGCCACCTGCTGTCGGCTGCCGACCTCAGCCTCGAGGACGCCCTGCTGATCCTCGACACCGCAGAGGAGCTGGCCCAGGTCAGCGAGCGCACGATCAAGAAGCTCCCGACACTTCGTGGGCGCACCGTCGTCAACCTTTTCTTCGAGGACTCGACCCGCACGAAGACCTCCTTCGAGCTGGCCGCCAAGCGGCTGTCCGCGGACGTCATCAACTTCGCCGCCAAGGGATCCAGTGTGTCCAAGGGTGAGACCCTCAAGGACACCGCACTGACCCTCGAGGCCATGGGCACCGACGCGGTGGTCATCCGGCACAGCTGGTCAGGCGCGCCGGTCAACCTGGCGCGGATCATCCGCGGGTCGGTCGTCAACGCCGGAGACGGTACCCACGAGCACCCGACCCAGGCCCTTCTGGACGCCTTCACCATGCGCCGGCGGCTCGGTCGGCTCGAAGGCCTGAAGGTCACGATCGTGGGCGACATCCTGCACAGCCGAGTGGCGCGGTCCAACGTCCTGCTGCTGCGGACCCTGGGCGCCGAGGTGACCCTGGTCGCACCACCCACGCTGCTGCCCACCGGGGTCGATGCGTGGCCGGCGGAGGTCTCCTACGATCTCGACGCCGTGCTGCCCAAGAGCGACGTCGTCATGATGCTGAGGGTCCAGCGGGAGCGGATGGGTGCCGCCTATTTCCCCAGCGTCCGTGAGTACTCGCGGCGTTACGGCCTGGACGTGGACCGCGCAGCGCAGCTGCAGGACCACGCGATCGTCATGCACCCGGGCCCGATGGTCCGCGGCATGGAGATCGCCTCGGAGGTCGCCGACGGCCTGCGTTCCACCATCCAGGAGCAGGTGGCGAACGGCGTCAGCGTCCGGATGGCCGTCCTCTATCTGTTGCTCGGCGGTTCCGAGCCGGCGATCGGGGGTGTCGAATGACCAGCTGGGTCCTCAAGGACGTCCTGCTGTACGGCGAGGGCTCGCCGGTGGACGTCCTGCTCTCAGCGGGCGTCATCGCCGAGATCGGCTCGGGTCTGAGCGGGGACGAGGTCGTCGACGGATCTGGCTGCGTGTTGCTACCGGGTCTGGTCGACCTGCACACCCACCTGCGCGAACCGGGCCG
>JANXUE010000323.1 GCA_025352005.1 Frankiales bacterium | reverse complement strand
ACGATCGCGATGTCGTCGAACCCGTAGGCGCGGCGGCCGCTCTTGCCGATTCCGATCTCTACCTCTGCCATGGCCTGCTCACTGCCCGCTGTAGTTGGGTGCCTCGACGGTCATCTGGATGTCGTGCGGGTGCGACTCTTTCAGACCCGCCGCGGTGATCCGGACGAAACGCCCTCGGTCCTGGAGCTCGGGGATGCTCGCGGCGCCGACGTAGTACATCGACTGCCGCAGGCCGCCGACGAGTTGGTGCGCGACAGCGCTCAGCGGACCGCGGTAGGGCACCTGGCCTTCAACGCCCTCAGGGATGAGCAGGTCGTCGCTGCTGACCTCGGACTGGCTGTAGCGGTCCTTGGAGAAGCTCTTCTTCGGACCCCTGCTCGACATCGCGCCGAGCGATCCCATGCCCCGGTAGGTCTTGAACTGCTTGCCGTTGGTGAAGACCAGCTCCCCAGGGCTCTCCTCCACACCGGCCAGCAGCGACCCGAGCATCACGGTGTCCGCGCCGGCGACGAGTGCCTTGGCGATGTCCCCGGAGTACTGCAGGCCACCGTCGCCGATGACGGGCACGCCGGCCGACTTGCAGGCCAGGGCGGCCTCGTAGATCGCTGTCACCTGCGGTACACCGACCCCGGCCACGACCCGGGTGGTGCAGATGCTGTTATGCACGATGGCGTTGTCCGCGATGAACGTGTGTGACTCCGCCGCTACCTCGAGGTCGTAGACCGGGACGGACACACCCGTCTTGCGCACCCCGAGGAACTTGACAACGCTGTACTCCGGCATCCGGCGCTTCTCGTGGGTCACGTTCAGCCGGCTCTTGTACGACGGCTTGCAGTCTGCGTCGCGAACACCGACCAGACCGCCCGCCGAGCCCTCCTCACGAACAACGTTGGGCAGCGATCCCATGACCAGCAGGCAAAGCACGCCATACAGCTCGGACAATTGACGAGAGGTGTTCCGAAAGCACAGCCGTCCATCCTCATCGACGTGTCCGTCGCTGTCGATGAGTCCGTCGAGCAGACCACGAAGGTAAGCCGGGTCAGAACACAGCCACTCGGCTGGCAGGTGTTTCTGGTCCTTCTTGCCGCACGTCGCGAGCAGCTTGGCCCACTGGAAGGAGTAGAGGTGGAGGTGCTGCACGCCCCTTGTCTCACCGCCCAACACGGGCCGCACACCGACGACGCGCTCGACGGCACCCAGCAGCCGCTCCACGATCGCCGTCTCGTGGGACCCCGGGTAGAAGGAAACCCGCCCGATGTCGCTCTTTGCGTTGTTGTTGAGGAAAGCGTGCCCGTCGCCCAAGAAGAAACCGAGCAGGTAGCCGAGCTCTTCGCTCTCCTCGATGACCGTGTTGTACCGCTGCAATCCGCTCTCGCGAACGGCGTAGTCGCGCAGGTCGATCCTGATGCCGTCCGGTAGCTCGAAGTTGACCACCGTCGGGAAAAGCAGCGCGTCCCGCTCGACGGTCCCGATCTCCTTCCACACGATCTTGCTCGAGCCTGTCCTGCTGGCCCGCTCGAGCACGTCGACATATCCCCGACTGCCCACGGTGGCGGCGCTCACGCTGGTGAGGTCACCCACCAGGTAGTGGTGGTCCGCGGTCGCTAACGTCTCTGCGCCCGACGTCGTGTGCCTTACCGCCACGACTTCCCGCACGCCCGTACACCAGGCCTTGGCGACCGAAGCCGGGAGGCCGTCGCCGGTGATGATGCGGTCGCCGGCGACGATCTCCTCGATGTTGTTGTAGGTGCCGTTGGCCATCAGGACGCGGGTACCCGCAGCGAAGCAACCGGGCCCCACTCCGACCTTTACACCGTCGGCGCCGGCGTCGACGTGCGCCTGGGCACCAGCACGGGTCGCGACGTTGCCGCCGATGATGTCGACGTGCGCGGCGGACGGGTCGCCTTTGAGCTGGGCGATCATGTCGAGCACACCCTTGCCGTGGCCCTGCGCGACGTCGACCACGATCGCGTCGACCCCCGCCTCGACCAGCGCCATTGCGCGCTTGAACGAGTCGCCGAAGAACCCGATGGCGGCGGCGACCCGCAGGCGACCGTCCCCGTCCTTGGTGGCCAGCGGGTACTGGTCCTTCTTCACGAAGTCCTTGACGGTGATCATCCCGGCGAGCCGGCCATTGCTGTCGACCAGGGGGAGCTTCTCGATCTTGTTGCTCTGGAGCAGGTGCAGCGCGTCCTCGTTGCTCACGCCGACCTGCGCGGTGACGAGCGGCATCGAGGTCATGACGTCCCGGACCATGCGCTGCTGATCGTTTTCGAAACGGGTGTCGCGGTTGGTGACGATGCCGAGCAGGACGCCGCCCGCGTCGACGACCGGCAGGCCGCTGATGTGGTAATGCCCGCAGAGCCGGTCGACGTCTTCGAGCGTGTCGTCGGGCGAGCAAGTCACCGGGTTGGTCACCATGCCTGCCTCGGAGCGCTTCACGAGGTCGACCTGCGCGGCCTGGTCCTCGATCGACAGGTTGCGGTGCAGGACGCCGATGCCGCCCTGGCGGGCCATCGCGATCGCCATCCGGGCTTCGGTGACGGTGTCCATCGCGCTGCTGAGCAACGGGATGTTGAGCGTGATCCGCTTGCTCAGCCGGGTCGCCGTCACCGCCTGGGCGGGGTTGACCTCGGAGTAGCCCGGCAGCAGCAGGACGTCGTCGAAGGTCAGCCCGACGGGTGCCAGCAGGCCCCCGTGGGTCTGGTCGTTCAGGGGGTCCATGCGCGCTGCTCCCGGCTGCCGGAGGAAGCACCCCACCCTACCCGCCACCGGCACCGAAGCGGCGCCTCGTACCGGCGTGGGAGCTAGGTAACGAGGCCGCGCCGAAAGCCGAGGGCGACCGCCTGCGCGCGGTCGTTGACGCCGAGCTTGCGGAACAGCCTGCGGGCGTGCGTCTTCACGGTGTCCTCGGACAGGTAGAGCTCCCGGCCGATGGCGGAGTTCGACTTGCCCCGGGACATCCCGGTGAGCACCTGCAGCTCGCGCTCGGTGAGCTGCGCCTGGGGCGGGCCGGTGCGGACCGGCTCACGGGAGACCATGGCCCGCCGCAGGGAGGGCTCGACCAGGTCGAGGCCGTCGAGGGCGTGCGCCACGGCGGCGCATAGCTCCTCGTGCGAGACGTCCTTGAGCAGGTAGCCCCGGGCGCCGGAGGTCACCGCGGCGGCGACCTGGTCCCGGTCATCCGCGGCCGTGAGCATGATCACCTTGGCCTTCGGGTACTGCGCGACCAGCCGACGGGTGGTCTCCAGGCCGCCGAGCCCAGGCATCCGGACGTCCATCAGGACCAGGTCGGGGTGCTCGTGCGGGTAGCGGGCCAGGACCTCCTCGCCGGAAGCGGCGGTCTCGACCTTGTCCACCCCGGGAACGCCCGCGACGAACTGGCGCAGGCCCTCCCGCACGATCCGGTGGTCGTCACAGATGAGCACGGTGGTCACGAGGGTGTCCTTGCGTCGGTGTTGGGAAGGCGGAGCGGGAAGGCGAGGCGGAGGCGGCCCGCGGAGGCCGAGAGGTCCCCGCCCAGAGCCCGGGCACGTGCTGCCCAGCGCTCGGGGTGGGCGAGCGGCGTCCCGCCGGAGAGGTCGATGACGAGCACGTCTGCCTCCCGGCGGAGCGTGACAAGGACGACGGCGCCACGGGAGACGGCCTGGGTCAGCCGGTAGGCGACGGCAGCCAGGGTGCGCGGCAGCTCGCCGGCGGCCTCGAGGTCACCGCGCAGGACCAGGGGGCGGCCACCGGCCTCGTCGAGCTGCGCGGACAGGGCATGCAGCGCGGCCACCAGGCCATCGGCCCCGCGCGGCCGCAGGTGCCAAAGGGACCGGCGTACCTGTACGAGGCTGCTCTGTACCGCGTCCCGAGCGACGGTGACGTCCCCGCCCTGCAACGCCGCATCCAACGCGTAGCGGGCGACGACCAGGTCCTGGACCGGGCCGTCGTGCAAAGAGTCGGCGAGGTCGTGCCGGTCCTGTTCGGCCGCGTCCAGCAGCTCCTCGACGCCGATCGTGGGGCTGAGCACCAGCGCGACGACGGCCGCCGCCGCCCGCAGTGCCGGCAGCTGGGAAGGGCGGGCACCGACGACCGTAACGGTCGCCATCCGGGTGCCGGTCCGGCCGAGGACGGGCAGCTCGATCGAAGACGACCCCAAGGACACCGACCGCATGCGGGGGACGGCGTGCAACACCTCGCCAGCCACGCCGAGCAAGTCACCGGTGACACCGCGAACCACGACGGTGCGCAGGCAAAACCCCTCCCGGAGAAACTCGAGGGCCTCGGCGAGGGGGGCTCCCTCAGCGAGGGCACCGGCGAAGTGGCCGAGGACGACGCAGGAGTCACTTGCGACGGAGATCGGCACGTCACGTCCCACGGGCGTCACCTCCAACTCACACCAGGCGGGCGCCCGGGAGGCGCCTGTCACCGGTACATCGGCATGCCGGGCGGCCGACGTGAGCCCGACGTCCGTTCTCACCAGATGTGCTGCTTGCTCCCCACTTACCCGAAACCGTGATCGTCACCCTCAGTCGGGTGAACGCGTCGCTCCTTCGGGGGACAGCGGCGTCAACCCTCGAGCAGAGCCGTGATGTCTGGTCGGCCGAGCCACTCGCCACGCACCCCGGGAGGCAGGTCGCCGGCGATCGCAAGAACAGCCGAGCGGGCAGCCGACAGGCTCTTCGCGCTCTCGGCAAGCTCGCCCTCGGTGGTCCCCTCGGCAAGCATCGCCCCGAGCAGGGCCCGCGACGGCCACACCAGCGGCAGCACGCCCAGCGACTCGGCGAAGGTCGCCGACCGGCGCAGCGTGGCGACCGCCTCGGCCTGGCCTCCGGCCACCTGTGCCAGCCCCAGCAGCAGCAGCCCCTTGGCGACGTGCCGCGGCGCGCGGGCGTCCTCGGCACGCTGCACGGCTTGGGCGGCCTGCTCGGCTGCCTGCTCCGCCTGGCCGCCGAGCATGGCCACCTCCGCGCGGGCCCACCCGAGGCGCACCCGCTGACGCCACCACTCGTCGCCACGACCGGGCAGCACGGCCTCGGCCTCCGCCAGCCGCGACACCGCCTCCTCCGCCTCGTCCAGACCAACCGCGTCCGACGCGAGCCCGAGGAAGGCGTCGAAGGCAGCCTCGCCGGTGCCGTCACTGAGCTCTAGGGCGTCGAGGTCAGCCTCGCGGGCGATGGCGTGCCGACCGAGCTGACGGTGGATGCTGGCGATCGTCGCGCTCGACAGTGCCCCGAACAAGCGGTGCTCGGGTGCCACACCCTCGGCCTGGCCGGCCGTGACAAGAGGGCTCAGGACACTGAGCGCACCGCCGTACCTGCCGCCGGCACCGAGGGCAACGCCCAGCAGCCAGGCCGCGGCGGACATCTCGGCGACCAGGCCCTGCGACTGCGCGAGGACGACCGCCTGCTCGAGCGCGCTGACAGCAGCCGCGGGCTTGCCGTGGAAGGCGGCGTGCTCGCCGCTGGCGAGTAGCGACGGGAGGTCGGGGTTCGTCACGCCTCGGACGCTAGTGCCTGTCCGTTCAGTGCCTGGCCCAGCAGCGTCAGCGCCGCGCCGAGGCCGACCGCCCGGGAGACCCGTGCCGGCAGCGTCTCCGGCCAGCCGGGGCCGCCGACGACCACGCAGGTGGGGGGTCGGGTGACGGGCAGGGCGGTAAGCACCGCGACGTCACCCGTCGCCTGGGTCTGCGACCACACGAACAAGGCCGCCGGTCCGGTGCGCCGGACGGCTGACGCCAGCGCCTCGGCGGGCAACGCGCCGAGGATCCGGCAGCCCTGTCCTCGTTCGGCGAGTCCCGCTGCCAAAGCGTGTAGCGGGAGGTCGTGCTGGTCGTCGGGAGCGCAGGCCAGCAGAACCGGCCGGCCGGGGCCGACGGGCACATTCACGGCCTGCCGCAGGCCGGTGGCGACGCACCGCGAGAGCAGGTGCTCGATCTCCACACCCTCACCGGTGGTGGCCCACCGCTCCCCGATCGAGACCAGGACCGGCGTGAGCACGTGCTCCCACGTCCTGATCACCCCGTGGGCGGTTACCTGGTCGGCGACCGTCGCGACGAGGGCGTCGCTGTCGAGGGCCATGGCGGCCCGAGCCAGTCCACGCACGACCTCGTTCGCCCCGGGAACAGCCAGCACCTTGCCCCCGGACCCGCCGGGGAGCCGCCCGTCCCGGTCCGGGAAGCGCGCGTCGCCAGCCGTCCCGTCGTACCCGGGCGCCAAGACCGAGGACGCGGCCTCCGCGGGGGCGACACCGCTCAGCACGAGCCGGCGCATGCCCTCCAGGCGACCGAGGTCCGCCGGGGAGTAGCGGCGGTGCGCGCCACTCTCGTGAGCGGTGGGACCGAGGCCATACCTGCGGTCCCAGGTCCGCAGAGTTGCCGGGGCAACGCCTAGGCGGTGCGCGACAGCAGCGACAGTCAGCCTGGGGCCGGGCTCATTTTCGGTGTCACCCATGCCACATCACACGGAGAAGAATGAAGGGGGCCGGGAACGGGCACAACTTGGAAGCGAAATGGGTTGAACAACTTGTGACGCGGTTGTACGGTCTACTTCGTCGCTTTGTCCGAGCACGTGACGACACTAAGGATCCGTTCATGACTGACATCTCACGACTTCCCGGACCGGCGCTGGACCTGTGGGAGTGGCAGCAGCTCGGCTCCTGCCGGGCGAAGGACACCGAGCTGTTCTTCCACCCCGAGGGTGAGCGCGGTCCCTCGCGCTCCGGACGCGAGGCCGCGGCCAAGGCCGTTTGTGCCAGCTGCCCGGTCCTGCTGCAGTGCCGTGCGCACGCCCTGTCCGCACGCGAGCCCTACGGCGTGTGGGGCGGGCTTTCGGAGGCCGACCGCGAGGCTATCCTCGGCTCGGGGCTGGCAACCGCAGTCTGAGCTCCTCAGGGTGCTCCACGACAGGCGCACGTCACCACTGCCGCCTCATCGCGCCGTCACCCCTCGTACTTGCGCGCGCGCAATTTCGGCGGGTGGCACGCCTGCGACCTAGGAACTGCCCCCGTCGCTGAGCGTGGAGGCTAGGACGCAGCAGGGGTGAGAGGGCGAGGAAGGCCCCCCACCCGCGATGATGAGGGGCCTTCCTGCCTGTCGGTAGTGCTGGGCGTACGGGCGTGCTAGTGCGAGTGGCCGTGGCCGCCACCGGCGGACGGCTCTTCGACGGCCGGCTTGTCGGCGATGATCGTCTCGGTCGTGAGCAGCATCGCCGCGATGGAGGCGGCGTTGCGGACGGCCGAGCGGGTGACCTTGACTGGGTCGACGACGCCCTGCGTGACGAGGTCGCCGTACTCGCCGGTGGCCGCGTTGAGACCGACGCGGGGACCGTCGGTCTTGCCGAGCTCGCGGGTGTGGTTGACCGCGACGCGACCCTCGAGGCCGGCGTTCTCGGCGATCCAGCGGGCCGGCTCGTCGAGCGACTTACGGACGATGTTGACGCCGACGAGCGCGTCGCCGGTCAGTCCGAGGCCACCGTCGAGGACCGCAGCGGCGTGCACGAGGGCCGCGCCACCGCCGGGGACGATGCCCTCCTCGACCGCCGCGCGGGTCGCCGAGATGGCGTCCTCGAGGCGGTGCTTACGCTCCTTGAGCTCGACCTCGGTGTGGGCACCGACCTTGATGACGCCCACGCCGCCGGCGAGCTTGGCGAGCCGCTCCTGCAGCTTCTCCTTGTCCCAGTCGGAGTCGCTGTTCTCGATCTCCTGCTTGATCTGGGAGATTCGGCCCGCGACGTCCTCCTTGGAGCCGCCACCCTCGACGAGGGTGGTGGTGTCCTTGGTGATGGTCACGGTACGGACGGTGCCGAGGACCTCGAGGCCGACTTGGTCGAGCTTGAGGCCGACCTCAGCCGACACGACCTGCGCCCCGGTGAGGATGGCGATGTCCTGGAGCATGGCCTTGCGACGGTCCCCGAAGCCGGGGGCCTTCACGGCAGCGACCTTGAGGGTCTTGCGGATGCTGTTCACGACCAGCGTCGACAGGGCCTCGCCGTCGATGTCCTCGGCCACGATCAGCAGCGGCTTGCCGGACTGGACGACCTTCTCCAGCAGCGGCAACAGGTCGGCGATGGCCGAGATCTTGCCGTTGTTGATGAGGATGTACGCCTCACCGAGGTCGGCCTCCATGCGCTCGGGGTCGGTGACGAAGTACGGGCTGATGTAGCCCTTGTCGAACTGCATGCCCTCGGTCAGCTCGAGCTCGAGGCCGGTGGTGTTGCTCTCCTCGACGGTGATGACGCCGTCCTTGCCGACCTTGTCCATCGCCTCGGCGATGAGCTCGCCGATGGTGCGGTCCTGCGCGGAGATGGCCGCCACGTGGGCGATGGCGTCGCGGGACTCGATGTCGATGGCGCGCTCGAGCA
>JANXUE010000309.1 GCA_025352005.1 Frankiales bacterium | reverse complement strand
CTTGCCAGACCCCGCTTTGAGCTCGTCGTAGACCTCTGGCCCGGGCAGCTGGAGGGACTGCCTGCGGACGACCCGATTCGGCAGTGACCCGCCGAGAGCCTTCCGCCGCTCGCGCATGTACTCGATCTCGGCACTGTCCGGACCGGGCTGGAAGTACGGCGGCAGGCCGCTGTCCAGAGCCTTGTCGGAGATGTCGATGTAGAGCCGGTCGCGCAGCTCCTTGAGCTCGGCGTTGGTGAGCTTCTTCATCTGGTGCGTGGAGTTGCGGCCCTCGAAGTCCTTGCCGAGGGTCCAGCCTTTGATGGTGTGGGCCAAGATCACGGTCGGCTGTCCGACGTGGTCGACAGCGCTCTGGAAGGCGGCGTGGACCTTGCGGTAGTCGTGCCCACCGCGCGGCAGCCCCTGGATCTGACCGTCCGTCAGGTGCTCGACCATCTTGCGCAGTCGCGGGTCGGTGCCGAAGAACTTCTCGCGGGTGTAGGCACCGCCCTCGACCGAGTAGGTCTGGAACTGCCCGTCGGGTGTGGTGTTCATCGCGTTGACCAGGACGCCGTCGACATCCCGGGCCAGCAGGTCGTCCCACTGGCGACCCCACACGACCTTGATGACGTTCCAGCCGGCGCCGCGGAACGACGACTCGAGCTCCTGCATGATCTTGCCGTTGCCGCGCACAGGCCCGTCGAGGCGCTGCAGGTTGCAGTTGACGACGAAGACGAGGTTGTCGAGCTCATCGCGTGCGGCGACCCCGATGGCGCCGAGCGACTCCGGCTCGTCCATCTCGCCGTCGCCCAGGAAGCACCAGACCTTCTGGTCACTGGTGTCCTTGATGCCACGGTGCTGGAGGTAGCGGTTGAAGCGAGCCTGGTAGATCGCGCTGATCGGGCCGAGCCCCATCGAGACGGTCGGGAACTCCCAGAAGTCCGGCATCAACCGCGGGTGCGGGTACGACGGCAGGCTGTGGGTGCGGCTCTCCTGCCGGAAGCCGTCGAGGTCCTCCATGGACAGCCGGCCCTCGAGGAACGCTCGGGCGTAGATGCCGGGTGAGGCGTGGCCTTGGAAGTAGACCTGGTCACCGCCGCCGGGGTGGTCCTTGCCGCGGAAGAAGTGGTTGAAGCCGACCTCGTACAGCGACGCGGCGCTGGCGTAGGTGGCGATGTGTCCGCCGACACCGATCTCGGGCCGGTTGGCCCGGCTGACCATGATGGCCGCGTTCCAGCGGACGTAGGCGCGGATGCGGCGCTCGACGTGCTCGTCGCCGGGGAACCATGGTTCGCGTTCGGGGGGGATCGTGTTGATGAAGTCGGTGCTGCGCAGGGCCGGGACGCCGACGGACTTCTCCCGCGCCCGCTCGAGCAGCTTGAGCATCAGGAACCGCGCCCGGCCGCGGCCGCTCGCCTCGAGCAGGCTGTCGAAGCTGTCGAGCCACTCCTGCGTCTCGGTGGGGTCGACGTCGGGGAGCTGGCTCGGCAGCCCGTCGCTGATGACGCTGAACCGCTCTCCGGCCCGTGGGCCGCCGTGCTCTGCCACTACTGCTCCTCCACCTGCTCGACCGGTCCCCAACCCATACAACCCCCTACTGACCAGTAGGGAGCGTCGATCACCTCATGGGTGGTGGGCCGTCGTGCTGTGGTGCTCTTCGCCTTCGGGGTCAGGGTGGATCAGCGCCGCGGTCAGGCGCTTCACGTCGTGCAGGAGCCGGTGCTCGGCCTCGACCGCGATCGTGTGGGCAGCCGCCAAGGTCAGGTCGGCGGCGAGAACGACCTCTGCCTCGGCGCGCAGCGCGTGCCCGACCCAGCGGACGCGGACCCGCCCGATGGAGCGGACGCCAGGCGTCGAGAGCAGGACCGCCTCGACCTCGTCCACCAGGCTCTCGTCGACAGCGTCCATCAGGCGCCGGTAGACCTGTCGAGCGGCGTTCTTAAGGACCGACAGGATCGCCACGGTGATGAGAAGGCCCACGATCGGGTCGGCCTGCTTCCAGCCGAGCCCGACGCCGGCGGCTCCGACAACCACCGCGAGCGACGTGAAGCCGTCGGTACGCGCGTGCAACCCGTCCGCAACGAGGGCGGCCGACCCGATCTCGCGCCCCACCTGGATGCGGTACCTCGCGACGAGCTCGTTGCCGAGGAACCCGAGCAAACCGGCCGCCGCCACGGCGTACAGGTGGTCGACGTGCCGGGGGTGGACCAGCCGCTGGACCGCCTCGTAGGCGGCGAACACCGAGCTGGCGATGATGAAGCCGACCACCGCGATGCCGGCCAGGTCCTCGGCGCGGCCGTAGCCGTAGGTGTAGCGGCGGTTCGGCGGCCGCCTGCCGATGCTGAAGGCAATGGCGAGCGGTACGGCGGTGAGCGCGTCAGCGACGTTGTGGAGTGAGTCCCCCAGCAGTGCCACCGAGCCGCTCCACAGCACGACCAGCCCCTGCACCAGGGCCGTGACACCCAGGACCGCCAGGCTCACCACGAGGGCACGCATGCCTTTGGCGGAGGTCTCCAGGGCCTGGTCCACGCTGTCCGCCGCGTCGTGGCTGTGCGGGGCCACCAACTCCTTGAGCCGACCCAGCAACCCGGTCGGGTGGAGGTGCTCGCTGGCGTGCTCGCTGGCGTGCTCGTGGCCGTCAGCGAGCTTGTCGTGCGAGGGGTGATCGTGCGCGGGTTGGGGGTCGGAGGTGGCGGCCATGTCGCGGAGTGTGCCCGGTCGCACTGCGTGTGGCACTTGCGTCGGGGGAGAAGGTCAGGTGGACTACGGCCACGCTCGCACCGCGCGGGCCGAGGAAAGGGGTTGTCGAGGGTGAGCACGTCCGCGGACCGCGCCGGAGCGCGTGGCCTGGCCGAACGTCTGGGTATCGAGCCGGGGCAGGTCGTGCAGGTCATGGGCGCGGAGGACCTCGACGACGTCGACGGCTCCCTACTCGACGACATCGCAGCCCGTACGACGACCGAGCTGATCTACGGCGAGGACTCCGACGAGATGGTCGATGTCGTCGTCCTGTGGTGGCGCGAGGGCGACGGTGACCTCGTCGACGCCCTGGTCGACTCCTTGACCAACCTCGGCGACAGCGGCGTGATCTGGCTGCTGACCCCCAAGGCCGGTCGCGACGGTCACGTCGAGCCGTCGGACATCGATGAGGCAGCGCCGACGGCTGGCCTGTCGTCGACGCGCAGCACCAGTGCCGCGCCCGAGTGGTCCGGCACCCGCCTCGTGGCGCCCAAGGCCAGCCGGGCCAAGCAGCGCCGCTGACCCCCGAGCAGGTCCGCCTGCTGCTGTCGGACCGTGGTCGCGGCCTCGTCGAGCGGGCCGCCGCGCTCGACCTGTCCGACCGCATCGGGGCAGCCGAGGCCGTCCGGGCCGACGGGGAGCTCGGCCGACTTGCCCTCGAACAGGCCCGGCTCAAGGTTCGTGCCCTCGCCAAGCACCCCGATGGGGACCTCCTGTGGTGGACATCGGAGGCCTTGGAGCAGTCGACGGCGAGGCCGGTCGCGGAGCACCATGCCCTGCGCTTCGCCGGTACCGCCAGGGTGCTCGATCTCGGCTGCTCCGTGGGCGGTGACCTGCTGGCCCTGGCCCGTGTCGCTCCGGTGTGCGGGGTCGACCGCGACGAGGCGCGGTTGCTGCTGGCCGGCGCCAACGCCGCGGTCCTCGGCCTCGACGTGGGCCTCGTGTGCGCCGACGTCACGACGCTGCGGCCGACGGGTGCGGTCTTCGCCGACCCGGCCCGTCGGTTCGGTGGCCGGCGCGGCTTCGACCCTGAGTCGTGGTCACCGCCGCTGTCACTGGTGCTGTCCTGGCCGGCGACGGCGCTCGGGGTGAAGGTCGCTCCGGGCATTGACTACGACCAGCTGCCCAACGACCTCGAGGTGGAGATCGTCTCCCTTCGAGGGGAGGTCAAGGAGGCGGTCGTGTGGGGTGGGACGGTTCGGCGGGGGGTCCGGCGTACCGCCTGCGTGCTGCCGGGCCCCCATGTCCTGACCGACGCGGGAGCTGCCGTCCCTGCGGTCCGGCCGCCGGGGCGTTTCCTGCTCGAGCCGGACGGTGCGGTGATCCGTGCGCACCTGGTAGCCGAGCTCGCACAACAGGTTGACGGCTGGTTGCTCGATGCCTCGATCGCCTACGTGGCAGCCCAGGAAGCCGTCCCGACCCCCTTCGGCGCGTGGTACGAGGTACTGGACACGTTGCCGTTCTCCCTGAAGGGACTGCGGGAGCGACTGAGAGGGCACGACGCCGGCCCACTCGTGGTCAAGAAACGCGGTACGGCGGTCGAACCCGAGGTTCTTCGCCGGCAGCTCAAGCTCACCGGGTCCCGCGAGGTCACGGTGGTGCTGACCCGAAGCGCCGGGCGGCAGGTGGCGCTCGTGGTGCGGCCGATGCCGCGGCCCTGACGGGTGTCAGCGGCGGATCTTGCCCAGGAGCTTGCCGACGCCTCCGGTCATGGCCGACAGGCCGCCGACGCCGGCCTTGAGAGCCGCTCCGCCGGGCAGGCCTGGGACCTCGGAAAGGATCGGGGCGAGGCGCATGAACTGGGGGAGATGCTGCACGGTGAGGCGGCGCGTGAGCAGCAGGGACGGCAGGGTGATCCGGCCGGCGGACACGTCGAGCAGGTCCGCGATGCTGCCCCGGACCCCCACGCCCTGGTAGGTCCCGGCGGTGACCTCGTCGCTCGCCCAGCCGAGCTCCGTGGCGGTGAAGGACCAGCCTCCGGTGGGGGTCTGTGCGGTCACACTGATCGCGACGGCGTGCCGCGCCGCGAGGGCGCCGGTGACGTCGATCAGGGCCCCCAGGCCCCGGGACAGCAGGAAGGGAGACGGGGGCTCTGCGCCGCAGGGCCGCAGGTCGAGGGCGTGGACGGCAAGCTCGTAGCAGCCGGCGCTGAGCAGCGACAGCAGCGGCAGCTCGCCGACCGCCGACCGCACGAGGGCACGTCCCAACTCGCTCGGCTCAGGTCCTTCGAACCAGGTCTCGAGAGCGTCCCGTGAGCGCTGCAGGGCGGCCAGGACGTCCTCGGCAGAAGAGCTCGAGTGCGCCGCGATGAGAGCGGCGTTGGCCTCGTTGACGGCGACCGCGTCCTTGGAGCGGGCGCCGCCTCCGTTGCGGGCTGCCGTCAGGATCCCTGGCAGCACGTCGTGGTCGTCCCACGTGCCGAGGTGGATGCAGAGGTCTCGTCCGGTCCAGCCCGGCAGGCGCGACGGTTTTGTCAGGTCGGCTGAGTGGGCGACGGCCAGGAAGTCATCCCACGCGCCGACGACGGCGTCACCGAGGTCCGGGATGGGGGTGTCGGCCAGGCCGCACGGGCGGGGGAAAAGCTGGGCACCTACCATTTGGGCATCCTGCCTGATCGAGTACGAGGAGCACACCATGGTTGACGCGGACGCCGTCGGGGGTGGCCTTGCCCTTGGTCTCGAGGTGGGTACGCAGGCCCCGGACTTCGAGCTCGAGGACCAGGACCGCAACGTCGTTCGCCTCTCGTCGTTCCGGGGCGAGAAGAACGTGGTGGTCGTCTTCTACCCGTTGGCGTTCACAGGTGTCTGCCAGGGTGAGCTCTGCGCGATCCGCGACGAGATCGTCGACTTCTCCGGCGACGACGTGCAGACCTTGGCGATCTCCGTGGACTCCGGACCGACGCACGCCAGGTGGGCCGCTGAGCAGGGCTACACCTTCCCGCTGCTCGCCGACTTCTGGCCCCACGGCGCGGTGGCCAAGGCCTACGGCGTCTTCGACGAGGACCTCGGTCTGGCCCTGCGTGGCACCTTTATCGTCGACAAGGCCGGCATCATTGCCTACCAGGTCGTCCACGCCATCCCGGACGCCCGCGACCAGGTCGAGTACAAGAAGGTCCTGGCGTCGCTCTCCTGAGCTGCCTGGATCGGGCCTCGGTGCCTCCGCCCGTAGGCTGAGGCCTGCCGGGCGTGTAGCTCAGCGGTAGAGCGCTCGCCTTACAAGCGAGTGGTCGGGGGTTCGATCCCCTCCGCGCCCACCCACTCGCTGGGCTGCGTGGACCCTCCGGCCAGGCGGTGCGAAGGTCAGCTGCCGCCGGACGTGACGACCGGGGCCCTTTGAGGGGACGCCAGCTGGCTGGCCTGGCTACCTGCCGTCTGCTGCGTTACTGCCTGCTGCGCTGTCGCCTGTTGCGCTACTGCCTGTTGCGCTACCGCCTGCTGTGCTGCTGCCTGCTGCGCGGCGGCGACGCGGGCGGCCTCGGCGGCTTGCTGGGCGGCGACGGCCGCAGCGGCGTTGTTGGCCTTCAGACCTGCCGCGCAGCGCGCGGCAGG
>JANXUE010000307.1 GCA_025352005.1 Frankiales bacterium | reverse complement strand
GCGAGGGCCAGAGCGAGTCGGCGGAAGGCGAGGCGCACGGTCCCGGCGAGCCCGACGACGAGCAGTCCCGCGGTGACCCACACAGCCGGCAGACCGGGACCACCGGGGCTGAGCAGCAGCAGGTGCCACGACGGCAACGAGCTCGGGGCGAGCTGCGGGACAGCGACGAACACCGAAGGGTGGCGAAGCGCCTCGAGGGACCACGGGAACAGCACCCCAGCAGGTACGGCGGCAGCGATCAGAGCGGCCAGCGCCCTGCGTCGGCCACCCGGCAGGGCCAGATTGATGACCGCTCCCACAACCAGCACGACGGCGGCCAGCGGCCACAACAGCGGAGCGAAGGCGCTCGTGACGGCGAGGCCGAGTCCGAGCGCCCAGGCGCGCCACCAGCCGTTGACGCGCGGGTCGTCGGTCAGAACCCGGCCGGCGACCAGTGCCAGCACGGGCAGCGCGATCTGCACCGTCGCCGCGTCGAGCCGGCCGGCCGCGACCGCTCCCGTCGCCACCGGCAGCAGAGCCCACGTGGCCGCCGCCCACAGGCGCAGGTAGCGGTGCCGGACGAGCCGGGTCGAGACCAGGTAGGCACTCAGGCCTGCCAGCGGGACGCTCGCCAGCAACAACACGTCGACCGCCAGCCACGGCTTGCCGAACAAGACGCTCGACAGTGCCGCGAGCGCCGCCGTACCGGGAGGGGCGGGGCGGCCGGTGCCCACGGTCACGTCGTGCCAGGCTGCGGTGTAGGACGACCACAGGTCGCTCGCTCCGACCGGGGCCCGGAGCAGGGTGCCGCCGGACAGCTGGCCGCCGGCGAAGGGTAGGACGGCTCGCTCGGCAACCAGGGCCAGCGCGGTCAGCGCGGCCGTGAACAGCACCGACGGGCGCAACAGGAAGCGGCGCAGCGTCCCGGTACGGCGGATGTCCAGGGTGTCGAAGTCGTCGTCGTTGTCCGGCCCGGGGTCTCCCAGGGCACCAAGCGGGTTGGCTCCGGCGGTGCCGCCCCCAGACAGCCAGTCACCGAGGGCACCGAGCCGCGCCCGGATCCGGACTCTGCGGGAGGCGAACAACGGACGGAGCTCACGCGCAGAGACGCTCCGCAGGCCGGCTCGGAAGCGTCGGGCACCGAGCAGCCGACCCGGCCGACCCAGGACCCCGCCAAGTGCTCGCCACTCGTCGCCGGCAGCGGCGACCTGACGGGTGAGCAGCAGGGCCAACGACCGGAACACCGTGGCGAGAATCAGCCGCGGCAGCAGGCCGACCAGCCGCCGGGCGCTGACGTGCGCGAGCAGGACGAACAGCGCGTGCTTGCGGTCGGTCCCCGTCGCCCGGCCCTGCGCCGCGTCGGTCTGCCGGTATCCGGTCGTGGCGGCCCGTGCGTGGCGGACCCGCGCCTGCGGTACGACAACCACCCGATGGCCGGCGCTGTTGACCTTCCAGCCGAGATCGAGGTCGTCGCGGAAGACGGGTAGGTGCCGGTCCAGTCCCCCGACGGCGTCCCAGACGTCGCGGCGTACCAGGGCCCCAGCGGTGCCGACAGCCAGGACGTCCCTGACCCCGTCGTGCTGGCCCTGGTCGTACTCGCGCCGCTCGAGGCCGGTCTCGCGGTGCCCCGCGGCGTCGGTCGTCAGGCCCACCTCGACGAGCACCCGCGGGTCGTTCCAATCGCGGGCCTTGGGCCCCAGCAGGACGGCGGACGGGCTCAGCTCGGCGTGGTCCAGCAGGGCTTCCAGCGTCGTGGGCTCGACGGCCAGGTCGTCGTGCAGCAGCCACACCCACCGCGTTGACGGGACGGTGTCAAGGGCGGCTGCCACGGCCGCGCCGTACCCCGTGGTGCGGGGCAGCCGCAGCACCTCGCCGTAGGCAGCCGCCATCAGCTGGGCGCTGGCGTCCGTGCTGCCGGTGTCGACGCACACCACCGCTGAAGGAGTCCTGGTCGACGCCGCCAACGCACTCAGGGCCGCCGGCAGCCAGGCAGCCCCGTCGTGCCCGACGAGGACTGCGGTGACGTCTACAGAGACTGGACCAGAGGGCGTTGCGGTTCGGGTGCGGGGCGTGCGACGAAGGTCACCGGCCAGGTCGGGCAACGGCTGCTTGCTACGGGGTGGCATGCGGTGTGGACCGTGAGTCGGCGGGAGGCACGGCCGGCCGGTCGGGCGGCCGCACGTCGTCGGGCAGATCGGCCCAGCCTAGTGGCTGGGCCGGTGCGGACCCGCCGGCTCAGCTGGCTTTGCGCTTCAGACGCCGGCGCTCGCGCTCGGACAGCCCGCCCCAGATACCGAACCGCTCGTCCTGCATCAGGGCGTACTCGAGGCAGTCCTGCTTGACCTCGCAGCCGACGCAGATGCGCTTGGCCTCACGGGTCGAGCCGCCCTTCTCCGGGAAGAACGCCTCCGGGTCGGTCTGGGCGCAGAGTGCCTGGTCCTGCCACGCGAGCAGGCCTTCGTCCTCGGACACGCCACCGCCCACTGCGGTAAGTCGGGTGAGCTCGATCATCGTGTCTCCTGCGGTGTCCGGGGTCGCTGCCGTTGCGGTGACCTCTGTGCCGCGGGCACCGGCAGGTTCGGCCAGCGCGCCGGGGGAACGACACAAAGGGAATTACACGCGTGTCTTGCTTCCCCGTCAAGGTCTTGGGTGGTACTCAGGCAGGCAAGCTGCCCCATTTAGAGGTTTTTAGTGGGTGTCCGGATGCATAAACCACCCTCCCCCGGTGGTGACGGCGTCGGGGAGCAGTGCAGACGTCCCGTGGGACGGGCACCGACCACGGGGTGCCGATCAGGACCCCCCGCAGCCCGCCGAGCGGTGGGCTCCTAGGGCTTGCGACGGCGGAAGATCCGGCGCAGCTCCTCAGCACCGGGCCGTCCGGAGGTGGCCGACGGTGCCGGTCCACGCCGGGCGGGTGGGGTCGGTGAGGTCGGTTGCGCTGGAGGTGCTGGCCGCATGGGTGCAGACACTGCCTCGAGCGCCGTTGCTGGGCTGGGCACCTCGGGCATCGCCTCCAGTGCAGGCGCCCGCGTCTCGGCGACTGGCTTCATCGGCTTGACCGGCACCGATGTGACCTTCGTGGGCTTGCGCGGCGCCGCCTTCTGGGCAGCGCGAGCCTTCGGCCCCGAACGGACCTCACCGGTATGAGCCGCCGCCACTGCGCCACCCGCCGTCTGCGTGTCGGACGTGGACGCTCCTGCCTGGGCCTGTGTGCGACGCGCCACCTTGCGTGCCGGGGGGACGCGGGTGGGCCAGTCCCCCTGCAGGGCCTCGACACTGCGGCGGGTCTCCTCCTGCGACGTCGCGAGCGCCGCGAGCCGCTCCCCAGCATCACGGCTCGCAGCGGTGCTGCCAGCAGTGGCGGCGGCAACGTCGGCGAGGCGGCCGGTGACCGTCGAGTGGTGCTCCCCGAGTCTGTCGAGCAACGCCTCGTGCGTTGAGCGGGTCGCGTCCCCGAAGCGGTTGTTGAGGTCGTCGAGGGCAGTCTGCACCGACCCGATCGAAGCGCTCACCGAGAAGGCCACCCGTTCGCCGATAGTGTCGAGCGCGTGCTGGCGCTCAGCCCGGTCTGCCGCCCCGGCGTGTGCCAGGGCCTGTAAAGCGTCGGCCCGTGCCTCCAGCGACACCGCCTGCGCGTCCTGCTGCGCCCGGTGGCGATGCTCTATTGCAAAAGAAGAGGCACATTCACG
>JANXUE010000270.1 GCA_025352005.1 Frankiales bacterium | reverse complement strand
GGCCAACGAGCTGCTGCGCATGCGTACCGAGATGGAGAGCATCCTCTCGCGTCACACTGGCCGGGCCACGGACCTCATCCAGAAGGACATCGAGCGCGACAAGATCCTCACCGCCCTCGACGCCGTGGACTACGGCATCGTCGACTCGGTGATCCCATCGCGCAAGGCCTCCGCGACCCCCGCCTGACGGTCTCGGTAAAGCCTCGGTCAAGACTGACGCGGATGGGCTCATACCCCGTCTGACCAGGCACGACGCCCGTCCGACCGCGTGTCGGGCGGGCGTTGCGCTGTCGGCGTAACCGCCGTTCCCCGCGTGTCCCTCGAGCCCCTTCCGGGGCACCCCCGGGGTACCGTCATAGCCGTAAGGTCGCGAGCAGGTGCGACCACCACCGAGCATGCCTCCGGCGTGCTGAGGAGAGGACGATCACGTGGCTCGAGTCGGTGACGGCGGCGACCTGCTCAAGTGCTCGTTCTGCGGGAAGAGCCAGAAGCAGGTCAAGAAGCTCATCGCAGGCCCTGGGGTCTACATCTGCGACGAGTGCATCGACCTGTGCAACGAGATCATCGAGGAAGAGCTCAGCGAGTCGAGCGACCTGCAGTTCGACGAGCTGCCCAAGCCTCGCGAGATCTATGACTTCCTCGACAAGTACGTCATCGGCCAGGACGCCGCGAAGAAGGCGCTGTCGGTCGCGGTCTACAACCACTACAAGCGCGTGCAGTCCGGCGGTGCCGGGCGCGGCGACGACGCCGTCGAGCTCGCGAAGTCCAACATCCTGCTCCTCGGCCCCACGGGCTCGGGCAAGACGCTGCTGGCCCAGACGCTGGCGCGCATGCTCAACGTCCCGTTCGCCATCGCCGACGCCACCGCACTGACCGAGGCGGGCTATGTCGGCGAGGACGTCGAGAACATCCTGCTCAAGCTGATCCAGGCCGGCGCCAACGAGGGCGGCAAAGACCCGGTCGAGCTCCAGAAGTCCAACATCTTGCTGCTCGGCCCGACCGGCTGCGGCAAGACGCTGCTCGCGCAGACCCTCGCCAAGATGCTCAACGTGCCCTTCGCCATCGCCGACGCCACGGCGCTGACCGAGGCCGGCTACGTCGGCGAGGACGTCGAGAACATCCTGCTCAAGCTCATCCAGGCCGCTGACTACGACGTCAAGAAGGCCGAGACCGGCATCATCTACATTGACGAGGTCGACAAGATCGCCCGCAAGTCCGAGAACCCGAGCATCACCCGCGACGTCTCCGGTGAGGGCGTACAGCAGGCCCTGCTGAAGATCCTGGAGGGTACGACGGCCAGCGTCCCGCCCCAAGGTGGCCGCAAGCACCCGCACCAGGAGTTCATCCAGATCGACACCACCAACGTGCTGTTCATCGTCGGTGGCGCCTTCGCGGGTCTGGACAAGGTCATCGAGCAGCGGATCGGCAAGCGCTCCATCGGCTTCGGCGCGACGCTGCACTCCAAGAACGAGATCGACCCCGGCAGCGTCTTCTCCGACGCGATGCCCGAGGACCTGCTCAAGTACGGCATGATCCCCGAGTTCATCGGCCGCCTGCCGATCCTCACGAGCGTCAACAACCTCGACCGCGAGGCGCTCATCCGGATCCTCACCGAGCCCAAGAACGCCCTCATCAAGCAGTACTCCCGGCTGTTCGAGCTCGACGGTGTGGAGCTGGAGTTCACCGAGGACGCCCTCGAGTCCGTCGCCGACCAGGCCATCAAGCGCGGCACCGGCGCGCGCGGGCTGCGGGCGATCCTGGAAGAGGTCCTCCTGTCGGTCATGTATGACATCCCCAGCCAGGACGACATCGCTCGCTGCGTCGTGACCCGCGAGGTCGTGCTCGAGCACACCCTGCCGACCCTCGTCCCGCGCGACGCCTCCACCCCTGCCCGCCGCGAGCGCCGCGAGAAGTCCGCCTGACCCAGGCCCCACCCTCACATCTGCCTGCAGCCGCACGTCGCTGGCGAGCGTCCCCTACCGCCTGAGGATCTGCTACACGACGTGCAACTGGAGGAGGGGCCCGAACCGGCGAAGGTCGTCGGGGTCGCTCGTGACGACGGGCGACCCCGCGCCCAGGGCGACGAGAGCCACGTGTGCGCTGACCGTGTCGGTGGTGCCTGACCTCCCGAGCAGCACGCCTACGGCTCGGGCGGCAGTGGCGTCCAGACTCACGACCTCGACGTCCGGGGAGCGCAGCAGGCGGGCCAGCCTGGCCTGGCGTGGGTCGCGCCATGCTCGTGCAACGACCCCGGCGGGGATCAGAACGGGCTGCTGCTTGTGACTCACCCGATCAAGCAGCGCGAGCAACCGCTTGTCGCCGCGTTCCAGGGCAAGCAGCGCTCCCGTGTCGAGCGTGACGCTCATGCCTTGGTACGTCGGCTTCGGCGCCCGTCGTCCCTCGTGTCGGGCGACCCGCCGAGGACCGCGTCCGCCCACGCGTAGTCTGCTGCGGAGGGCGTCCCGTCCTCGGCGATCCATAAGGCGACCAGATCGGCCAGGGTGTCCTCCTGCTGCCGCCGGGCCAGGGCCTCTGACACGTACGACGACACGCTGGCAGCGCGTCCGTCCCGAACGGCCTGCTTGACAGCATCGATCTGCGTCGCGGGCAGGCTCACCGCGATCTTCCCTGAGTTGGTCATACTGTTATCATACCGTGTTGGTTGGCTGACGAGCCGCAAGCAAGCTGGATTCTTGTACTCCCACTCGTTGGGGTGCTCAGCCTGGGACACTGGTGGCCGATAACTCTCGGGGGAGGAGGCGTCATGAGCTCGCGCACGCTGCGTGACGTTGCCCTGCGCGCCCCCGGCAACCTCGGCCGACCGTTCTGGGAGTCGGCGTACGCCTCGCTGCTGTTGTTCGTCGACGCGGTCGTCGTCGTGGTGGCTTCGCTGCTGGCGCTCGCCCTGCGGGTGGGAGAGGTCAACTCCGACCTCACCGTGGGCGCCACCCATCCGCAGCAGATCTCCTACTCGGCGCTGATCGCGCTGATGGCGCCGGCGTGGGTCCTGATCCTGGCCGCCAGCCGCAGTTACGAGGCGCGCTACCTCGGGGTGGGGTCGGAGGAGTTCAAGCGGGTCGTCAACGGCTCGGTCCGCTTCGTGGCGCTGCTGGGGTTCGCGGCGTTCGCGACCAAGGCGCAGCTCGCCCGCGGGTTCGTCGCGATCGTCGTACCGCTCGGGATCTTGATGCTGCTGGTGTCGCGGTACGCCATCCGCAAGGGCCTGCACGCGCTACGCAAGCGAGGGATGTGCCTGCACCGGGTGGTGGTGGTGGGCAGCCCCGAGGAGGTGCTGGCGCTCACCAAGCAGGTCGAGCGCGAGCCGTACGCCGGGCTCTACGTCGTGGCGGCCGCGCTGCCGGACTACCTCGACGTGCACGTCACCCACGACGGCCGGGAGCTGCCCAACATCGGGCCGGCCCGCCGGATGGTGCCGAAGCTGGCGGCCCTGGGCGTCGACACCGTCGCCGTGGCGGGCACGTCCGCAATGTCGAGCGCCGAGCTGCGGCAGCTGTCCTGGGACCTCGAGGGCACCGGCACGGACCTGGTCGTCGCCCCCGCGATCACCGACGTCACCGGCCCGCGCATCCACATCCGCCCGGTCGCGGGCCTGCCGCTGCTGCATGTGGAGGCCCCAGTCTTTGCCGGCCCGGCCCGGGTTTTCAAGCGCGCCATCGACCTGGTCGGCGCCATCGTCCTGCTTATCCTCCTGGGGCTGCCGCTGCTCGTGGTGGTGCTGCTGGTGCGCAAGGAGGACGGCGGTCCCGCGTTCTACCGCCAGGTGCGCGTCGGCCGGGCCGCGACCCGGTTCCGGATCTGGAAGTTCCGCAGCATGGCCGTCGGCGCTGACGACCAGCTCGCGGGCCTTGCCGACCGCAACGAGTCCGACGGGCCGCTGTTCAAGCTCCGCAACGACCCGCGGGTGACCAAGATCGGCGCCAGGCTGCGCAAGTACTCCTTCGACGAGCTCCCGCAGCTGCTCAACGTGCTCGCGGGCACGATGTCCCTGGTCGGTCCGCGGCCGCCACTGCCGTCCGAGGTCGACGTCTATGACGAGCACGTCCACCGCCGGCTGCTCGTGAAGCCCGGCATGACGGGGCTGTGGCAGGTCAGCGGCCGCGCCGACCTGCCCTGGGCGGAGTCGGTCCGCCTCGACCTGTACTACGTCGAGAACTGGTCGGTGGCGCTGGACGTGCAGATCCTGTGGAAGACGGCCTTCGCCGTGTTCTTCGGCCGCGGCGCCTACTGAGCCGCGACCGCGACCACCCACCGCGAAGGCCCGTCCACGGTGACCGTCACGTCATACGTCTTGCCGATCCGCTCTGGCGTCCCGGCGGCGCGCACCCGGGCCTGAGCGGCGCCTCGGTTGCATGCAACGGTCTGCGCTGCCATCGACATCGGGTACGTCGAGACCCGCACGCTCCCGCGGCCGCGGCACACCACGGTGCTGGCCAGCGAAAGACCCTCGGGGACCACGACGTGCAGGCTCGCGTGCCGACGGGTCGCATCCCAGGTGTTGTTGGCCCTTCCCAACTCCCCGGCGAGGGTCTCCAGCCCGAGCGTCGGCAGCGCAGCAGCGTTCGTGGGATAGGAGGCGGGTGTGGCCGGTGCACACCCAGCCCCGTCGCAGGGGTTACGAAGATGAGGGATCGTCACGCTCGACGCCGAGGGCGTGACGTGCGTCGCGCAACCCGCGAGGCAGGCGACCAGGACGCAACCCGCTGGGAGGCTTGCGTGGCCGGCTCGCACAGCGGCAGCGTAAGCCCGCCGGCCACCTGTTGCGCAGATTTCACCCATTCCCATCCTTCAACGCCTATTGTTAAAGACTCACCGGGGGGGACCAGCTTTGACGCAGACGCCAGACCGTCGTGCTACGCGCGCCCGGGACATCAGCCCCTTCGTCGGGCTGGACTCTCCTCACGTCGCCGCGACCGGTCTTCGGGTTGCCGTCGTGCACGACTATCTCACCCAGCGCGGCGGTGCCGAGCGGGTCGTCCTGTCGCTCATGGAGGCCTTCCCCGGCGCCCGCCTGGTGACCAGCGTCTACGATCCGGCCACGACGTTCCCGGAGTTCGCCCAGTACGACGTCGAGACCACCTGGCTCAACAAAGTCCCGATGTTCCGTGCCGACCCGCGCCGCGCGATGCCCTTCCTGCCGATGGCCTTCTCCGGTGTCGAGCTCGACGGCGTGGACGTCGTGATCTGCTCTTCCAGCGGCTGGTCGCACGGCGTGCGCACCGACGCCCCGAAGATCGTCTACTGCCACAACCCGGCCCGCTGGCTCTACCAGCGCCACCAGTACGTCGAAGAGCACGGCCCCCTGGTCCGCTCCTTCGTCAAGGTGCTGTCGCCCTACCTGAAGGGGTGGGACCGGCGCGCGGCCACCTCGGCCACGACCTACCTGGCCAACAGCGTCGCCGTCGCTGGCCGCATCCATCGCGAGTACGGCATCACGGCCGAGATCGTCCCTCCTGCCATCACGATCGACCCGACCGCCGACCACCGCCCGCTCGTCGGCCTCGAGCCGGGCTTCCTGCTCACGGTCAGCCGCGCCCGCGGCTACAAGAACGTCGACGTCGTCTGCGAAGCCATGGCGGACCTTCCCGACGAGCGCCTGGTGGTCCTCGGTGGGCTGCCCAGCGGCTTCTGGAGCCCCCGCCTGACAGGGGTGTCCGACGTGACCGACGCCGAGCTGCGCTGGCTCTACGCCAACTGTTCAGCCGTCGTGGCAGCCTCCCACGAGGACTTCGGGCTGACACCCATCGAGGGCTACACCTTCGGCAAGCCCGCCGTCTGCCTGCGTGCCGGCGGCTTCCTGGACACCATGGTCGAGGGCACCACCGGCGTCTTCTTCGACGAGCTCACGCCCGCCTCCGTCGCGGACGG
>JANXUE010000214.1 GCA_025352005.1 Frankiales bacterium | reverse complement strand
GCCTACTTCGAGTAGAGCTCGACGATGAGCTGCTCTTGGACCGGGGTGTCGATGACCTGACGGCTCGGAAGGCTGTGCACGAGGACGCGCATCTGGGAGGAGATGACCTCCATCCAGGGCGGCGACGTGCGGTCGCCGGCCGTCTCGCGAGCGATGACGTACGGCGTCAGCTCGCGTGACTTGGCGCGGACCTCGACGATGTCGTTTGCCGAGACGCGGTACGACGGGATGTCGACCTTCTTGCCGTTGACCAGCACATGACCGTGCCGGACGGCCTGACGGGCGTGGTCCCGGCTGGTCGTGAATCCAGCGCGGTAGACAACGTTGTCCAAGCGTGACTCGAGGATGATCAACAGGTTCTCACCGGTCTTGCCGGTCTTTTTGTTGGCTTCCTCGTAATAGCCACGGAACTGCTTGGCAAGGATGCCGTAGATGCGAGCGCATTTCTGCTTCTCACGCATCTGCAACAGGTACTCGGAGTCCTTGGTGCGACCGCGACCGTGGTCACCCGGAGGGTAGGGACGGATCTCGATTGGGCACTTGGGGGACTCGCACTTGCTGCCCTTCAGGAACAGCTTCATCTTTTCGCGGCGGCAGCGCTTGCAGTCCGCACCGGTGTAACGGGCCATAAGTCAGGAGCTCTCTTTCGACACGGGTGTCAGACTCGGCGCCGCTTGGACGGGCGGCAGCCATTGTGCGGAACGGGGGTCACGTCGCTGATGGAGCCGACCTCGAGGCCGGCGGCCTGCAGGGAGCGGATCGCCGTCTCGCGGCCCGAGCCCGGGCCCTTGACAAAGACGTCGACCTTCTTCATGCCGTGCTCCTGCGCCTTGCGGGCGGCATTCTCAGCGGCCATCTGCGCGGCGAACGGCGTGGACTTGCGGGAGCCCTTGAAGCCGACGTGACCGGCGGAGGCCCAGCTGATGACGTTGCCCTGCGGGTCGCAGATCGACACGATCGTGTTGTTGAACGTGCTCTTGATGTGCGCGTGCCCGTGGGCGATGTTCTTTTTCTCCTTGCGCCGGATCTTCTTGACCCCGGCGCCGGTGCGAGTCTTGGGAGGCATCTACTTCTCCTGGCTGAGGTGGTCGGTGGCTTCCACGTGCTGCTGCAACATGGCCACTACTTCTTCGGCTTCTTCTTGCCGGCGACGGTCTTCTTCGGGCCCTTGCGGGTCCGGGCGTTGGTGTGGGTGCGCTGGCCGTGGACGGGCAGGCCGCGACGGTGCCGGATGCCCTGGTAGCAACCGATCTCGACCTTGCGTCGGATATCCGAGGCGACCTCGCGGCGGAGGTCACCCTCGACCTTGTAGTTCTGGTCGATCCAGTCACGCAGCTTGACGAGGTCGTCCTCGGCGAGGTCCTTCACGCGCACGTCCGGAGACACCCCGGTCTCGGAGAGGGTCTGCTGGGCGCGGGTGCGTCCGATCCCATAGATGTAGGTGAGCGCGATCTCCAACCGCTTTTCACGGGGGAGATCAACGCCGGCAAGGCGGGCCATCGGGCGGGTCCTGCTTTCTGCCCCTGGGGGGCTTGGCGCGGAGGTCGTGCGCGTCCCGTCCTCTCCCGCCCGGGAGAAGCCCCGGCCTCCGACCGGGGGTCACCTTCCTAAGAAGGCGTTGGGCGCGCTGTGTTGTTGTGGAGCCTAAATTTTGGTTGGTACGGGTTGCGACTTCTTGCAGGCGTTAGCCCTGACGTTGCTTGTGACGCGCCGTCGAGGAGCAGATCACCATGACGCGGCCGTGCCGACGGATGACGCGGCACTTGTCGCAGATCGGCTTGACGCTCGGCTTAACCTTCACTGTTCTCGTTCCTTTGACCCCCCTGAGGGGGAGCAGTGGGCCCCGCGCAGGCACGGGGGCAGCGGACTTACTTGTAGCGGTAGACGATGCGTCCGCGGGTCAGGTCGTAGGGCGAGAGCTCCACGACGACCCGGTCCTCGGGAAGGATGCGGATGTAGTGCTGCCGCATCTTGCCGCTGATGTGAGCCAAGACCTTGTGGCCGTTTTGCAACTCCACCCGGAACATTGCGTTGGGGAGCGGCTCAACGACTCGGCCCTCGATCTCAATGGCTCCGTCTTTCTTCGGCATGTCCTCCGCGATCTGTCGTGTCCGTCGTTCATGATGACTTCGTTCTCTCTACCGCTGTACGTCGCCGGCAGCGAAAGCATGCCTTGGGCGTACCGTTGGGCATACCGAAGGGTGCCGGTCGCGAACCGACGTCTCATGGTACGCCACGCGCACTTCGGCAGTCCAACGGGCGGCCGGGCCAGCCGCAACGCGGGCGCCGCTGCTTCTGGCCGGACGCCGGCGCCTTAGAGCCGCGAGGCCCCACCGTCGCGTGCGGTGAGCACCCAGGGGCCGTCGGGTGTGACCGCGACGGTGTGCTCCCAGTGCGCGGCCTGCCGCCTGTCGGCCGTGACTACCGTCCAGTCGTCGGCAAGGACGTCGACTGCTGCGGTGCCCAAGGTGGCCATCGGCTCGACGGCGAGCACGACCCCCACCTCCAGGGCCATACCGTGGCCAGGCCCCTTCGGTGCGACGTTCGGGACGTACGGCGGCTCGTGCATCGACGTGCCGATGCCGTGCCCGGTGTAGTCCTCCAGCAGTCCGTAGCCGCGCGGGCGGACAACCGCCTCGATCGCCGCTCCGATATCGGACAGCCGCCCACCGGGCCGGACCACCCGCAGCGCAGCCCACAGGCTCTGCTCGGTGACCCGGTTGAGCTCCAGCACCTCGGGCGCGCAGCTGCCAACCGGCACGGTCACCGCCGCATCCCCGTGCCAGCCGTCGATGATGGCCCCGAAGTCGATCGAGCACAGTTCGCCCTCCTCGAGTCGGCGTTCGTTCGGGATGCCATGCACGACGGCGGCACCGACGGAGGCGCAGATGACAGCAGGGAACCCGGGGTCGCCGTAGCCGAGGAAGCTCGACGAAGCGCCGTGGTCAGCCAGGACGGCACGGGCGATCTGGTCGAGGTGAGCGGTGGTCACGCCTGGCCGGACAGCCTCGGTCATCCGTTCCAGCGCCTCGGCGACCACGAGGCCGGCCCGCCGCATGGTCGCGATCTGCGCGGAGGTCTTGACGGTCACTCCACGCGGACGCCGGGTTCGCAGGCCCACGCCTAGTCCTGGTGCTCGAGTGGGCGCAGCGCGTCGGTGGCGCGCTGGGTGATGTCGTCGACGGGACCGGTCGCATCGATCCCGATCAGCAGGCCGCGCTCGGCGTAGTAGTTCACCAACGGCGACGTGTCGGTCGCGTAGATCTCGAGCCGGTTCGCGATGGTCACGGGCTGGTCGTCGTCACGCTGGTAGAGGCCGCCCTGGTCCAGGTCGCACACGCCCTCGACAGCCGGCGGGTCGAAGTCGACATGCCAGATGTGGTTACAGGAACGGCAGGTACGACGCCCGGACAGCCGACGAATGACCTCGTCGTTCTCGACGACCAGCTCGAGGACGACGTCGAGTTTCACGCCCGCGTCAGCCAGGATGTCGTCGAGGACCTGCGCCTGCGGCGTGGTCCGCGGGAAGCCATCGAGTAGGAAGCCGCCGGTCGCGTCGGCCTCCGCCAGGCGATGTCGGACCATGTCGATCGTGACGTCGTCGGGCACCAGGTCGCCACGGTCCATAAAGGCCTTTGCCTGCAGGCCCAAGGGGGTGCCCTGGCTCACGTTGGCGCGAAAGATGTCACCGGTCGAGATCTTCGGGATCGACAGGTGTTCCGCGATGAACTGGGCCTGCGTCCCCTTGCCCGCTCCAGGGGGACCGACCAGCACCAGGCGCACTAGCGCGCCCTCACGTGCAGCCCCGCGTCAACGCAGGAAGCCTTCGTAGTTGCGCAGCATGAGCTGGCTCTCGATCTGCTTCACCGTCTCCAGGCCTACACCGACGACGATCAGCACCGCGGTTCCACCGAACGGGATGCGGTTGGCGCCGGCCGTGAGGTTGAACAGCAGCAACGGCAGGACCGCGACCAGGCCGAGGTAGAGGGCGCCAAAGCTGGTGATGCGGCTCAGGATGTAGTCCAGGTACTCGGCGGTGGCCCGGCCGGGACGGATCCCGGGAACGAACCCGCCGTACTTCTTCATGTTGTCGGCGACCTCGACGGGGTTGAACGTGATCGCGACGTAGAAGTAGGTGAAGAAGATGATGAGCAGGAAGTACGTCGCCAGATAGATCGGGTGGTCACCGCGGGTGAGGTACCGGTCGACGTACTTGGTGAAGGTGGGGTCGGTCCACACGTTGCGCAGCAGGCTCGGCAGGTACAGCAGTGAGCTGGCGAAGATGACCGGGATGACCCCGGCCTGGTTGACCTTGAGCGGGATGTAGGTACTGGTCCCGCCGTACATGCGGCGACCGATCATGCGCTTGGCGTACTGCACCGGGATGCGGCGCTGGGCCTGCTCGACGAAGACCACCAGCGTGATGACCACGACGGCGAGCAGCAGAACCGCGGTGAGCAGCAAGCCTCCTCGCGGCTGGTTGAGGATGGTGCTGCCCTGCGAGGGCATGCTCGAGATGATCGAGGTGAAGATCAGGACAGACATGCCGTTGCCGACGCCGCGGTCCGTCACGAGCTCGCCGAGCCACATGATCACCGCCGTACCCGCCGTCAGGGTGATGACAAGGACACCGATCCGGAACAGCGACTGGTCCGGGATGATCTTCTCGTTGCAGTTCTGGATCAGGTTGCCCGAACGGGCAAGGGCCACGATGCCGGTCGACTGCAAGATCGCCAGCGCCACCGTGAGGTAGCGGGTGTACTGCGTGAGCTTGGCCTGCCCTGCCTGGCCCTCTTCTTTGAGGGTCTCCAGCCGGGGGATCACCACGATGAGCAGCTGCACGATGATCGAGCTGGTGATGTAGGGCATGATCCCGAGCGCGAAGATGCTCAGCTTCAGCAACGCTCCGCCGCTGAACAGGTTGACCAGTCCATACACGCTGTTGTCCTTGACCTGGTTGAGGCAGGTCTGGATGGCGACGTAGGACACCCCGGGTCCGGGAACGACGGAGCCGAGCCGGTAGACGCCGATCATGGCCAGCGTGAACAGCAACTTGCGACGCAGGTCCGGGGTGCGGAAGGCCCGTCCGAAGGCGGTGAGCACGGATCCTCCTGGCGTCCGACCCGCAACAACGGGCCGGGTCGGGTCGGGTATGGGGTGCAGCTGGGGCGTGCACGGGTACGTCATGCCTTCCGGGGGACTGTAACAGCCCGCCTGACATGCACCGAGGCCGTCGCCCCTTCCGGTGAGGGAGGAGACGACGGCCCGGGTAGGACGCCCTACAGCTCGGTGGCCGAGCCTCCGGCTGCCGTGATCTTGTCCTTGGCAGAAGCCGAGAAGGCATGCACGGTGACGTCGAGCTTGACCGCCACGTCGCCACCTCCGAGGACCTTCACCAGGCTGTTGTCGCGCACGAGGCCCTTGGCCACCAGCTCGTCGACCCCGATGTTGCCGCCCTCGGGGAAGCGCTCGGCGATCTTGTCCAGGTTGACGACCTGGTACTCGACGCGGAACCGGTTCTTGAAGCCTTTGAGCTTGGGCAGCCGCATGTGCAGCGGCATCTGGCCTCCCTCGAACGCGGCCGGGACCTGGTACCGGGCCTTGGTGCCCTTGGTACCCCGGCCAGCCGTCTTGCCCTTGCTCGCCTCACCACGACCAACACGGGTCTTGGCGGTCTTGGCGCCAGGAGCCGGACGCAGGTGGTGGACCTTCAGCGGACTGCCGCTTGTGGACTCAGCACTCATGGTGTTACTCGACCTCCTCGACGGACACGAGGTGCGTGACCGTGTTGATCATCCCGCGGATCTCGGGACGGTCTTCCTTGACGACCGTGTCACTGATCCGCTTCAGGCCGAGCGAGCGCAGGGTGTCGCGCTGGTTCTGCTTTCCGCCGATGCCGGACTTGGTCTGGGTGACCTTCAGACGCCCCATGGCTAGCCCCCCACGGTCGGGGCGACCGGAGCAGCCATCGCCGCGGCGCGGGCGCGCAGCATGGCCGCAGGTGCGACGTCCTCCAGCGGCAGGCCACGCCGGGCCGCGACCTCTTCGGGACGCATCAGGCCCTGCAGGGCGGCCACGGTCGCGTGAACGATGTTGATCGGGTTCGAGGACCCGAGCGACTTGCTCAGCACATCGTGGATGCCGGCGCACTCGAGGACGGCACGCACCGGGCCACCGGCGATGACGCCGGTACCGGGGCTGGCCGGCTTGAGCAGCACCACACCGGCCGCCGCCTCACCCTGGATCGGGTGCGGGATGGTCGATCCGATCCGCGGGACTCGGAAGAAGTGCTTCTTGGCCTCCTCGACGCCCTTGGCGATCGCCGCGGGCACCTCCTTGGCCTTGCCGTACCCGACGCCGACCTGGCCGTCGCCGTCTCCGACGTCCACGAGCGCGGTGAAGCTGAAGCGACGACCACCCTTCACGACCTTGGCGACACGGTTGATCGCGACGACCCGCTCGAGGTGGGCACTCTTCTCGGGAGCGGAACCACCGCGGCCACCGCGGCCTCCGTCGCGGCCACCCTCGCGAGCGCCACCTCCGGCGGCGCTCCCGCCGTGGGCGGCACCGGTGCCGCCACGGC
>JANXUE010000168.1 GCA_025352005.1 Frankiales bacterium | reverse complement strand
GCCCGCGCAGGTCGACGTGCTGGCACCGGGAAGCCAGCCGAGCTAGGCGCAGGGAGTGCGAACCGTCTGAGTGGTGCCGAGCGCCACGTCTGCGACGCTGGTCAGGTGCGCCCACCCGTCCCTGTCGTCGTCACGGTCTGGGTGGCCGCCGTCCTGGGGCTCGACACCGGAGCATCACTCACCGAGCAGCGACTGCTGGGACTGTTCACCTGGGCCCTGCTCCTGGGGATGCTGTCGCGCGAGTCGCGCGAGAGCCGCGTGCAGGTCGCGGTCGTGGTGGCCTACGCCTCGCTGGTCGAGTACGTCTTCGCCGGCTGGCTCGGGGTCTACGTGTACCGGCTGCACAACGTGCCGTCCTTCGTGCCGCCGGGCCACGGCCTGGTCTACCTTGCGGCGCTCGCGATCGGTCGCTCGGCGTGGGCGCATCGCACGCAGCTGTTGCTGCCCGCGGCGCTGACCGCCTGCGGTGCCTGGGCGCTGTGGGGTCTGACCCTGTCGCCCACGCTGGACGTACTGGGGGCCTTCTGGTTTTGCTGCCTGTTGCTGTTCGCCCGCTACGGAAGGAGCCCGCTCGTCTACGCCGGCGCGTTCCTGGTCGTGTCCTATCTGGAGATTCTCGGGACCTCGCTGGGCACCTGGGCCTGGCAGCCGCACGACCCGACAGGGCTGGTCGCGATCGGCAACCCGCCGAGTGGGATTGCCGGTGGCTACGCCTGGTTCGACGCGGCAGGCCTTGCCCTGACCCCCCGGATCCTGCGCTGGTGGGATGCCAGGCCCTCGAGTAGGACTTCGAGTGAGTACGACGGTGCGCACGCCAGCACATCCACGCCACCGTTCACCTGACTCGCAAGGCTTCCAGGACGGTCTGGTGGAGCAGTCCGTTGCTGCAGACACAGCTGCCACCGTCGGCACGAGCTTGCCCGTCGAGGGTCGTGAACATGCCGCCGGCCTCCTCCACGATGACGTGGAGCGGGGCGAGGTCCCAGAGCGAGACCTCCGGCTCGAATGAGGCGTCGACCGCGCCTTCGGCCACCAGCACGTGCGACCAGAAGTCACCGAAGGCACGGGTGCGCCAGCAGTCCCGGGACAGTTGCAGGAGCCCCTCGAGCCGTCCTTGCCGCTCCCATCCGGTCAGCGACGAGTACGACAGGTGTGCGTCGGTAAGGGCATTGACGGCCGAGACGTGGAGCCGCTCGGGGTGGGCGAGCGACCCGGCCCAGGCGCCCTGCCCGCGGGCGGCCCACCAGCGCCGCCCCAGTGCGGGCGCGCTGACGACACCGACCTCGACCCACCCGTCCACCAGCAGAGCGATCAGCGTGGCCCAGACCGGCACACCACGGACGAAGTTCTTGGTCCCGTCGATCGGGTCGAGAACCCACTGCCGCGGACCGGCGCCGGTCGTGCCGCGCTCCTCGCCGAGGACTGAGTCATCCGGGCGCTCGACGGCGAGCACGTCGCGGACCAACCGCTCCACAGCAAGATCGGCGTCGCTGACGGGGGTCAGGTCGGGCTTGGCGGCGACCTTCAGGTCCTGCGCGCGGAACCGGGCCATCGTGATCAGGTCGGCCTCGTCGGCCAGCCGGTGGGCGAGGGCGAGGTCCGCGGTGACGGTCACCCGGAGCAGCCTAGGAGGTGACGCACCGTTGATGACCTGGAAGTAGCCGTGGCGGACAGTGCGCGGGTCTTCGACGAGTCCTGCGCGGACCTCGCGCGACGGTGCTCGGTGGTCGTCTGGGACAATGACCGGCATGACCACGAACGGTGAGAGCGCGTACGCATTCCTGCAGGGCTCCGTAGGCAAGCACGAGGGGACCGGCGAGTGGTTTCTGGTCGACCAGGCGCGGATCAACGAGTTCGCGGAGGTGACCGAGGACCGGCAGTTCATTCACATCGACCCGGAGAAGTGTGCCGCGTTGTCGCCGTGGGGCGTGCCGATCGCGCACGGATTTCTGACGCTGTCCTTGCTGACGCCGCTCGTGTCGTCGGTGCCGCAGGATCCCAAGGCGCTCGAGGGGATCTTGATGGCGGTCAACTACGGCTTCGACAAGGTCCGTTTCGTCAGCCCGGTCAAGGTCAACTCCAAGATCCGGGCAACCAGCGTCGTGTCGGCCGTCGACCAGAAGGACCCCAACACTGTCCAGGCGACCCGCACGGTCACGGTCGAGATCGAGGGCGAGACCAAGCCGGCGCTCGTCGCCGAGTGGGTCACGCGGCTCATCTACAGCTGAGCTGTGACGGCTGTCGCGCGGGCCCGCTCGCTCGCTGAAGACCTCCTGCGACCTGCGGCCGAAGACGTCGACCAGACCCGGGTCCCGCGCAGCCATCTCGACGCCCTAGGCGCCGCGGGGCTGCTGGGGATGTCAGGACCGCCGGAGCTCGGTGGCCTCGATCGCGGACCGTCGCACGAGGTCGTCGAGGTGGTCTCCGGGGCCTGCGCGTCGACCTGGTTCGTGATGACGCAGCATCAGACGCCCGTTGCGATGCTGACCTCCTCCACGAACACCGGCCTGCGGGATCGCCTGCTTGGACCGCTGTGCCGCGGTGAGGTGCTGTCCGGCATCGCGATCGCCCACCTGCGTCGTCCCGGGCACCCGGCGGTGACGGCCAGCCGGACCGCGGGCGGTTGGGTCTTCGACGGGCACGTGGGGTGGATGACGGCTTGGGGGATCTGCGACGTCTTCCTGCTGTGCGGCCTCACCGCGGACCGGACCGAGGCGGTCTTCACGCTCGTGCGGGCGAGGGAGGCTCCAGGGCTGGTCGCGAGCGAGCCGATGGAGCTGCTGGCGATGCAGGCCACCGCAACGGTCACCCTTGACCTGACCAGCTTCGTCGTACCCGATGCGGAGGTGGTCGCCGTGCAGCCCTACGAGAGCTGGGCCGAGGCCGACCGCGAACGGACCGCCGACGTGACGGGGGCTGTCTTCGGGGTCCAGCGCGAGGCCGTACGCCGGCTCGCCGACCGTGAGCCGGCGCTCGCGGAGAAGCTCACGAGCGAGTCAGATCGCCTGCGCAGCCAGGCGTATGCGCTCGT
>JANXUE010000131.1 GCA_025352005.1 Frankiales bacterium | reverse complement strand
AGCTGCCAGCTTTATGAGCCGCTCACGGATCTGCTGGTCGAGGTCGAACGCGACGACAGCCTCAGCCCCTGCCTCCACAGGTGGAAACAACCACCCAAGAAGCCCACGCCCACGCCAGCAGCGGCAGTCATGGCAGCCTCGCCCGCATCACCAGCGCCGCCCACCGATCCGCTCCCTCCTCCTGAGACGACACCGACCCCAGCCTTGCCGGTCTGCCGGCAGTTGAGCTCTGATGTCTCGCCTACCCCGGGCGATCTGGCGTGGGAGCAGGACAGCACCGACTGGACCGCACTGGCCGCCAGCATCCCCAGACCCCGGTATGTCCGCGAACCCGGACCCGACCCCACCGCGATCCGACCCCCCACACCCCAAGCCTGGACCGACCCGGAGCTGCGGGCTGCCCTCACCCGGATGCTCACCACCAAGGTCGACCCCACCCCGACCCGCAGCGACAGTTACGCCCTACCGACCCGGATGGCCCGGCACGTCAAAGCACGTGACGTCACCTGCACCTTCCCCGGCTGCCCCAAGCTCGCCCAAGCCTGCCAGAACGACCACCTCACCCCCTGGCCCGCTGGACCCACCCACCTGGACAACATCGCCAGCGAATGCATCCACCACCACCAAAGCAAAACCCAGAAATACTTCACCGTCACCCGCACCACCACGCCCGGGCCGAACGGAAAGACCGGCGGTGGCAGCGTGCACTGGACCACCAAGAACGGCCACACCGTCACCCGCGAACCCCGGCCTCTCCTCCGCGGCTGGTAACCGCCGGCCCACAGGACGTCCTCACCCTCGCGCGCGGGGCCCCTTGAGTTCCTAGGACGCACTGGGCGTCAGGGGACCGCACTGGGCGTCAGGGGACCCAACAGGCGTCAGGTCACGATGCGCATGACCTGGCCGGTCGGGTCGAGCTCGTCGCCGACGACGTCAGCCTCGCCCCGCAGCCAGCGCAGTCCGGTCCAGAGGCAGGCCAGGGCGTCCAGGCAGTCGTCGAGGGAGGCCTGTGGGGGTGGGTCCAGCGGCAGCTCGCCAAAGGCGGACGTCAGCAGCTGGACTCGGGCCAGCGCCCCCGCCGCCGACTTCTTGCGGGGGAGCGGTACCGGATGCCCCGACGCCCCGGCGAGGCGGGAGAACGACAGCTCTGGGTGGACCTCGAGCAGCTCCCCGCCGACCAGCCCGCGGGCCACGTCCACCTCCGCGACCTTCGGCACGATCCCGAAGGCCTGCGCTGACAACGACCGCCCGTCGACTGCGACCGACAGGGCCCGAGCCTGCGCGTAGGTCGTCGCCGCCAGCACGGCGCGGACCGGGGCGGGGAACACCGAGGACCCCTGCCCCGGCAGCCCGCGGCGGGCCAGGACGTCGCATGCTCGGACTCCTCGGGCGGGCAGGCCGATCGGGATGTCCACCGCGATGACGTCCACTGGCTCCGAGAGGAACCCGGCGGCCGTGGGCCAGAAGCGCCAGCTCACCGTCGTACCGAGGAGGAGGGCTCCGACCCAGCCGCCTTTGCAACCGTCCACGCCCAGCACCGAGGTCACCCGGGCAACCCTGGCAGACTTGCCGCATGCGCGTGCACCTGGGTTGTGACCATGCCGGTTTCGAGCTGAAGGAGGCGCTCAAGGCCCACCTGGTGGAGCTCGGGCACGAGCCCGTCGACCACGGCCCGAGCGGGTACGACGGGCTGGATGACTACCCCCCCTTCTGCCTGGCGGCCGCAGCGGCCACCGTCGCCGAACCCGGTAGCCTCGGCGTCGTCATCGGCGGGTCGGGCAACGGCGAGCAGATCGCCGCCAACAAGGTCAAGGGTGCCCGCTGCGCGCTGGCCCACAGCACCGAGACGGCCCAGCTTGCCCGGCAGCACAACGACGCCAACGTGGTCAGCGTCGGAGCCCGGATGCACGACCTCGAGACCGCCCTCGGCCTCGTTGTGACGTTCCTCGACACGCCCTTCAGCGGCGACGTGCGGCACCAGCGCCGAATCGACCTGGTCAATGCGTACGAGGCCGCGCGTGCCTGAGGGCCACACGATCCACCGGCTCGCCCGGGACCACGGAGCGCTCCTGCAGGGGCGCGAGGTGTCCCTGTCGAGTCCGCAGGGACGTTTCGACGCCGGGGCGGAGCTGCTGTCCGGGAGAGTGCTCGAGGCCATCGAGCCTTACGGCAAGCACCTGTTCTACGCCTTCGAAGGTGAGGTGCTGCTGCACGTGCACCTCGGGCTGTACGGGAAGTGGACGACCGGTTTCGGGCCGCCGCCGCTGCCGCGCGGGGCGCTGCGGGTCCGGATGACCACCGGCGACGCCTGGCTGGACCTGCGCGGCCCCACCGCCTGCGAGGTCTACAGCCCACCGGAGAAGGCCGCCGTCCTGGCCCGCCTCGGGCCGGACCCCCTCCGACGCGACGGCGACCAGCTGCGAGCCTGGACCCGGATCAGCCGGAGCAAGGCACCAATCGGGCAGCTGCTCATGGACCAGGCAGTCCTGGCGGGCATCGGCAACGTCTACCGTGCCGAGCTGCTCTTCCGGGCGGGGCTGTCGCCCTTCACTGTCGGCCGTGACGTCTCCCAGGGGACCTGGGAAGCGCTGTGGGAGGACACCCGCACGGTCATGCGCGCAGGGGTGAAGGCGGGCCGCATCGTGACGACCGCCCGCGAGGACCGGACACGTGTCTCAGGCCGGGTGAGCCGCGAGGACTCGCATTACGTCTACCGCCGGGCGGGGCGCGAGTGCCGGCGCTGCGGGGCCGAAGTCCGGACTCAGGTGATGGCCGCCAGGAACCTGTTCTGGTGCCCCCACTGCCAGCCCGCCTGACGCGCAGCGGAGGCCCTGAGCAAGATCGTCGGTGCGCCCTGCAAAGGGGATACCCGGGTAGGCTGCGGCGCGATGACCTCGCCCACGACAACCTCCGCGAGCGGCCCCGCGAGGGCTGTTAGCTCCGTCCTGCTCGCGGTTCCGGCCTGGATCACGCGCCTGCGCACGGACCCGCCGCCGGAGCCGCTGGCGCAGGCCGGGCTGATGGTGATCTCGGTCGCACTGCTCGGCCTGGGCCTCGTGGTCGGCACCCGTTGGCTGCCCCCGGGCGTCCAGATCATCCCGTTGCTCGGTGGCGGCCTGCTGCTCGGCCGACGGTCCTTCGGCCGCCTCGTCTTTCTCGTCGCCGTGTGCCTGGCCCTGTCGTTCGTCCTCGAGGACGGTCGCTACGCCCCACCGGGAGCGGCTCTCGTCGTGGGCTTCGCCGGGCTGGTCGGCTACGAGTTCGCCCGTTCCCGCGACGAGACCGGCCTCGGCGGGCTCCGTGGCGACTCCGTCCTGCTCGAGCTCAAGCGCCGCCTGCAGCTACAGGGCGAGCTTCCCTCGCTGCCCGACCCTTACCGGGCCGAGGCGGTCGTGAAGCCGGCTGGCGGTGGGCCCTTCTCGGGCGACTTCGTGGTCTCCGCCATGACCGGCCACCGGTTCGAGGTGGCCCTGGTCGACGTGAGCGGCAAGGGCGTCGAGGCCGGTACCCGGGCGCTGCTGCTGTCCGGTGCCCTCGGTGGCCTGCTCGGCGCCAAGGCTCCGCAGGACTACCTCCCCGCGGCCAACGCCTACCTGGTCCGGCAGGACTGGGAGGAGGGGTTCGCGACCGCCGTACACCTGACGGTCGACCTGCTGACCGGGGCTTACACGCTGGGCTCGGCAGGGCACCCGCCGGCCGCCCACTTCGACGCCGGCAGCGGGCACTGGGGGCTCGCCACGGCAGAGGGGCCGGCTCTCGGGCTGCTCCACGACGTGAGCTACGTCTTGACCACGGGCACGCTGCGCCCGGGCGACGCCCTGCTGCTCTACACCGATGGGCTCGTGGAGGTCCCCGGTCGCGACCTCTCGGTCGGCATCGACAAGCTCCTCGGTGTCGCCGAACGCCTCGTCACGCGCGGCTTTGAGGGCGGTGGCGAGGTCCTGGTCAAGGAGGCCGCCCTGGATGCCAGCGACGACCGTGGGCTCGTCCTGCTCTGGCGCTCCCGCTAGAGGGTGCGGCGCTCGGCGGGGATCGTGGCGGGTTGGTCGCGTAGGGCCCGGACGGTGTCGACGTATTCGAGCCGTGAGGCCAACACCTGACCCATCGCCAATAGGTGGTCGGACTCCTGCTGGGTGTCCAGAACGGGTACGCCGGCCTCTGCGAGGCGGTGGCAGAGGTCCACGACGGCCACCTTCGAGGCCCCGCTCTCGAGGAAGAACATCGACTCACCACTGAAGATCCGGCCGCTGAGGACGCCGTAGAGCCCGCCGACCAGCCGCGTGCCGTCCCACACCTCGAGGCTGTGCGCGCCCCCTTCGGCGTGCAGGGCCCGATAGCCGCGGCTCATCGCCCCGGTGATCCAGGTGCCGCCGGAGCGGTCGGCACAGCGCTCGACCACCTCGTCGAAGGCGGCGTCGACCGTGGTCGTCCAGGGCATCCGGCGGGCCAGCTGGCGCACCGACTTCGGGACGGTGAAGCGTCCGGTCAGCAGCACCGCCCGCGGGTGCGGCGACACCCACGGGACGAGCGGCCCGTCGGGGGTGCCGGGCAGCAGCGGTACCTGCCCCTTGCGGACGAGCTTGCGCAGAGCCTTGTCGTGGGCGGCCGCGTCCGGCTCGGAGGCCGGCCAGGGGAAGACCCCGTTGCGGTAAGCGGCCCGCAGCGTCGGCGGGTCGATAACGCCCCCGACGGCGACCAGCTCCCGGGGGGCCCGCGCGACGTCGAGCTCGTCGAACAGGCTCACTTCTGCTCGAAGCCCGACCGCCCCGCCAGCGGCCCGGCATCGGTCTCCCACCACGGCCGGTCCAGCCCCGGCGCCGCTGCGGCCTCGAGTCCCGCGTCCGGCCCTGAGCCCGACGTCCCGGCGTCCAGCCTCGCGTCGACCGACGCGGCCTGCCGGGCGTCGCTGCGCACCCACTGGACGAGCAGCACGAGCAGCGCCGGCAGCCCGACCAGCTCGCTGAGTGCCACCATGGCTGCCCCCCCCACCTGCTGGTCGCGGGCGTAGGTCCGCCCGACGGCCGCATAGTGCCCTGCCGCGATGACATGTCCGGTGCCCAGTACGGCCAGCCCGGGCAGGGCGTCCAGCAGCCCGTCGACGAACCCGAGCAGCGCCCGCACCGGGTACGACGTGTTCCCGGTGTGGGCGTCGACGCCCAGCAGCGGCCACAGGAACCCGCAGCCGGCCACCACCAGCAGCAGCCGGGTTGCCTCCAGCAGCGCGGGGGAGTCCAGGCGGGCCTGGTCCCAGCCGGTCGTGTAGATCGCGAGCAGCACGCTGACGGCCACCACGGAACCGGTCAGGGGGAAGGTGAGGACCTTCGCCAGTCGTCCCTGCGGGCGCTGCTCGCCGGAGCGGAGCAGGGCCAGCGGCCGACCGAGCGTGAGGCCGACCGGCACCAGGGTGAGCAGCAGGACGTCCTGGACGGCCAGTGGCCACAGCAGCACGAGGTCGTAGGTCCCGAGGAACGACATCGTCGAGACGACCACCGGCCCGAGGCCGCCCAGCAGGAACCACGCGGTGGCGGCCCTGGACCAGGGACGGCCGCGATGGCGTTCCCGGCGTACCAGGGCGAGGTAGCCGACCGCGACAGCCAGGACCGCCAGGGCGACGGACAGGTCGAGGCTCCAGGCCGTCAGCCACCGGCTCGGGGTCAGCTCCGGGAGGTCCACAGCCCCAGTCTGCCCCGGGTCCACCTTGGCTCCGTCTTGGCTCCGTCTTGGCCCTGGTTGGCCTGCCCCGCCCGCTCGGTCGAGGTGTTCGGCCGCACGCCTACGGCCGGCCGTCTGAGCCCGAACACCTGTCCCGGCCGGGGTAACGGACACTGGTGCGAACGCGGGTTGGGTGCGAGGGTGGCGGATACCGCCCCCCACTGGAGGAACTCCGTGCACCCACGTCCCCTGCGCCGAGCCCTGCTCGCCGCCCCTGCCGTCTTGTTGGCGGCGCTCGTGCCTGTCGCCCTACCGGGCTCCGCGCACGCGGCCAACAGCAACACCACCTTGCGCACCCTCACACGCGCTGCGACGACCACGTTCCACGCCGGGACGACCGGAGCTGCCGGCCCCTCGGCGCATGAGCTGGCACCTGATCTGGAGGGCTCCACAGCCACCGGTGCGGCCGGCGCCGGCAAGGCCGTCGCGAACCGCAGCGGCGCTTCACGGGCTCGTGCCCTGCGTACTGGCCCGCCGCCCGCGGCCGCCGCGACGGCACTGCCGGTCGGGTCGGTGACCGGCACGACCGTTAACTCGACCATCAACGGGCTCGACGTCTTCGATCAGCGGACGGCCAACGGCGGGAACCAGTTCACCGTGGAG
>JANXUE010000085.1 GCA_025352005.1 Frankiales bacterium | reverse complement strand
CCCGCTGATGGCCGGGGCCGACCTCGTCCTCGGCCGACGTCGGCCCACGGCTCGCGGGGCCTTCCCCCTGCACGCCCGCCTCGGCAACCGCGAGCTCGCTCGACAGCTGCGCCGACGAACCGGTTACGACCTGCACGACCTGGGTCCGATGCGGGCCGGACGACGAGAAGCCCTGCTGTCACTGGGGATCGAGGACCGGCGCTCTGGTTACCCCTTGGAGATGGTGGTCCGGGCCGCCCGGCTGGGCTGGACCGTGGTCGAGGTCGAGGTCGACTACCTGCCGCGCACCGGGCGGTCCAAGGTCACCGGCACGGTCCGCGGGACCGTGGGCGCCGTGCAGGACATGAGCCGGGTGCTGCGGACCCTGTAAACAGCTCAGGCTGGCTCGAGGTCAGCGGCCGTCTTGGCCGCCTTCGGCAGCCGAACCAGGACCCGACAGCCCGACCCGGCGTTGGCGATGGTGATCTCCCCGTTGTGGGCCTCGACGAGACCCCGGGCGATGGCGAGCCCGAGGCCGGCCCCGCCATCGTCGTCGGGCGTGCGGGCCGCCGTACCGCGGAAGGCGACATCGAACAGGCGGGGCAGGTCGTCGGACGGGATGCCACCGCAGGCGTCGATGACCTCGACGAAGGCCGACCGCTCATCGGAGCCGGCCTGGATCGACACCACCCCATCCGCGGGTGTGTGCCGGATCGCGTTGGACAACAGGTTCCGCAACACCCGGCCGAGCTCGGGCAGGCTCCCCTCGACGAAGGGCAACCCGTCCGCGGCTCCCCCGACCAGGCGCACGCCCTTGGCTGTCGCCACCGGATGCGCCGAGACCAGCGCGTCGCTGACGACGTCGGCGAGCGAGACCTCCTGCAGCGACAGCTGGAGCGCTGAGGCATTGATGCGGGACAGCTCGAACAGGTCGTCCACCATGGCGGCCAGCCGGTCAGCCTCCCGGCGCAGCCCTGCGTGGTAGCGGGCGACGGTCTCCTCGTCGGTCACGACCCCGTCCTCCAGGGCCTCCGCCATGGCGCGGATCCCCGCCAGCGGCGTCCGCAGGTCGTGACTGACCCACGCCACCAACTCGCGGCGCGAGGCCTCGAGGGCTCGCTCCCGCGCGCGGGAGGCCTCGAGCCGGGCGCTGGTCTCGGCGAGCTGCCGGTCCAGGGTGGCGAGCTCGGCGCTCAGCGGCCGACCGGTCGGGGTGTAGCCGCCGTCGCCCAGGCCGGCCGCGGCAACCCCGAGTGCCCGGCTCCCCGCGACGACGGCCCGGCCCAGGACGACAGCAGTGACGATGCCGACCGAGCCGGCGACGACCACGACGACGAGCAGGACCGACAGATCGTGGTCGGACAGGAACATCGCCTTGGCTGTGCCGAGGGCCCCCGCCAGGACGGCGCCGACGCTCACGAGGGCGACGACGGCGAGGGACAACACCAGCGAGCGCTGCCGGATCACCCTCATAAGCAGCAGTCCGCTGACCGCCACGGCCAGGGAGCACGCGAGCGCGATGGCGATGACGACCAGGAGGTCGGAGGTCACGCGCGCTCCTCAGTGACGGCGACGGGCGTCGGGTCATAGCGGTAACCGACACCGAACACCGTGACCACACGGGTGGGGTCGCGGGGGTCCGGCTCGACCTTTTCACGCAGGCGGCGTACGTGCACGGTGACGGTGGAGTGGTCGGCGTACTCCCAGCCCCAGACCTGTTTGAGCAGCTGCTCACGGCTGAACGCCTGTCGGGGGTTCTGGAGCAGGAACACCAGCAAGTCGTACTCCCGCGCCGTGAGTGCCAGCGGCGTGCCGCCCCGGGTGACATGGTGCGCCGCGACGTCGACGACCAGGTCCGCATCGCGCAGGACCGTACTCTGCGTCGGAGCCAGCGGACCCGCGCTGCGGCGCAGCACGGACTGCACACGCAACACCAGCTCACGGGGTGAGAAAGGCTTGGTGACGTAGTCGTCCGCTCCGAGCTCGAGGCCGACGAGCCGGTCTGACTCGTCGCCCAGCGCGGTGAGCATCACGACGGGGACAGGAGCGTGGGCGCGCAACTCCCGGAACACCTCCAGGCCGTCGAGCCCGGGAAGCATCAGGTCGAGTACGACCAGGTCCGGAGGGTCGGCGAGCGCCGTGTCCAAGGCGAGGCGCCCGTCGGCCACGACGGCCACCTCAAAGCCTGCGTGCTCGAGATAACGTCCCACGACCTCGCTCACCGTCGGGTCGTCGTCGACGACGAGCACGCGCTGTCGCGCTACCCCCTGCGTCATGGCTCTGCCCCTCGTCCGGTCCCAGACCACGCTAGGGGTCCGGCGACCGGAGCGCTCCTGTCGGCTGCGGATGTCACCGGGCCGTCATCGCTTCCCCGAGCCCGCGAGCCCTCCAGTGCCTACGTTCATGGTCATGCACCGACTGACCCCCGGCCTCAGCGACGGACGCCTGCTCGCCGTCGGAGCGCCGGCATGACCGCAGCCCAGGTGCTCGTCCTGGCCAAACAGCCCGTCGCCGGTCGGGTCAAGACCCGCCTCACCCCACCGCTGACCCCCCACCAAGCTGCCGCCATCGCCCGCGCGGCCCTGGAAGACACCCTCGACGCCGTACGACGGACCGAGGTGGACCATCGCGTCCTCGTCCTCGACGGCGCCTTCGCCGCGCCGGGGTTCGTGCTGCAGGAGCAGGCCGGGGGAACCCTCGACGAGCGCCTGGCCACCGCCTTCGACCAGGCGTGGGCTGAACGACCGGTCCCGCTGCTGCTGGTCGGGATGGACACGCCCCAACTCGACGAGGTGCTGCTGGAAAAGGCGCTGGCCACGCTGCTCTCCCCTGGCGTCGACGCCGTGCTCGGCCTAGCCGAGGACGGTGGCTGGTGGTGCCTGGGCCTGCGCCGGCCACAGCCGCACCTGATTCGCGGGGTGGTCACCAGTCGCGACGACACGGGTGCCGTCCAACGTCGACGCCTGCTCGAGGCGGGCCTAAGAATCGTCGACCTGCCGGTGCTGCGGGACGTCGACACGGTGGGCGACCTGCGGCAGGTCGCGGCGCTCGCCCCCGAAGGCCGCTTTGCCCGTGTCGTCCAGGCCATGCTCGCATGACGGCCGCCGTCGACCTCTACTCCGCTGGCCTCGAGCACGGGGCGGAACCCCTTGTCCTGGGCTACCGGGACGGCAGCACCCGGACGCTGCCCGTCGGCACGTGGACCGCCACGGAGGTCGCCGGCGACGAGGGGCTGCTCGACCGCTGCCGGGGCGCGACCCTGGACGTCGGCTGCGGCCCCGGTCGGCTGACGGTAGCCGCCGCACTGCGCGGGCTGCCCACCATGGGGGTCGACATTGCCGCCGGCGCCGTCACCCTGGCACGTTCTCGAGGAGCGCTGGTCCTGGCCAGGTCGGTCTTCTCCGCCCTGCCCGGCCACGGCCGTTGGAACACTGCGCTGTTGGCCGACGGCAATGTCGGGATCGGTGGCGACCCGGTAGGGCTGCTGGCGCGCCTGAAGGACCTGCTGGCCGCCGACGGCGTCGTACTCGTGGAACTCGACCCTCCCGGCACGGCCAGCGGGCAGGTGCAGGTGCGCATCGAGCACGCGGGCATGACCAGCGACTGGTTTCTGTGGGCCCACGTCTCCACAGACCATGCCGAGGTCGTCGCCGAAGCGGCCGGGCTCTACGTTGCCGAGCAGTGGAAGGAGGCCGGCCGATGGTTCGCCGCGCTGGCACGACCCTGAAGGACCCGACCATGATGCCCCTCCCGGTCCCCCCGGAGGCGCTTCGCCTCGGCCCGCTCAAGGAGGGGGCGTTCACGTCGCGCCTGCACAGCGAGCGGGTGGCTTCCTGGCTTGGACTCCTGCTCGGCGTCACGTTCACGCTGTGCATGCTCACCGGCCTGTGGTCCCACTTCGTCCAGCACCCCCCTTCGTGGTTTACCGTGCCGGCGCACCCGAGCTGGCTCTACCGGGTCACCCAGGGGGTGCACGTGACGACCGGCCTAGCGGCGGTCCCCCTGCTGTTGGCCAAGCTCTTCACGGTCTACCCCAAGCTGTTCGAGTGGCCGCCGGCGAAGAACCTGCGGCACGCCACCGAGCGGGGCGTGCTGCTGCTGCTCGTCGGAGGCTCGGTCCTGCAGCTCGCCACCGGGGTGATGAACATCTTCCAGTGGTACGCCTTCGGGTTTTTCTTCACCACCGTCCACTACTGGTCGGCCTGGGTCGTCATCGGTGCGCTGACCGTGCACGTCGGCTCCAAGATCGCGGTGGCCCGTCGGGGGTTGTCGAAGCAGTCGCTCGTCGATGACCCAGAGCCGGTCGGCGGCGGCATGTCGCGGCGCGGCTTCCTCACCACGACCGGCGTCGCGAGCGGCGCCGTCGTTCTCGCCACGGTCGGGCAGACCGTCTCACCCTTGTCGGGCCTGTCGGTCCTGGCGCCCCGACGACCCGGCGACGGCCCGCAGGGCCTGCCGGTCAACAAGACGGCCAGGGCTGCCGGCACGCAGGTGGTCGAGGGCTACCAGCTGACGGTCGTGGGGGCCTCGGGCAGGACGCCGGTGATGCTGACTCTGGCTGACCTGCAGGGGATGCCGCAGCACACGGTGCACCTGCCGATCACCTGCGTCGAGGGCTGGAGTGCCGGGGCGACGTGGACCGGGGTCCGGCTCAGGGACGTGCTCGCCCTCGTCGGCAGCGACGGCCACCGCCCCACCCGGGTGGCCTCGCTCCAGGCCAGGGGCCACTACCGCAGCAGCATCGTCACCTCCGGGCACAGCCGGGACGACCTGACCCTGCTGGCGCTCGGACTCAATGGCGAGCAACTGCACGCCGACCATGGCTACCCGCTTCGGCTGATCGCCCCCAACCGCCCCGGAGTGATGCAGACCAAGTGGGTCAACCAGGTCGAGGTCCTGTGAGCACCGTGGAGGAACCCCCGCGCTCCCGGTGGCGCTGGCCGCTCTACGCGGCCGGCTCCGCAATGATCGCGTTCGGGTTGTGGGGTGAGCTCTTCGGCGCGGACACCAACCCGCTGCGCTGGGCCGAGCTGCTGGTGGTCGCGGCCCTGGCCCATGACCTGGTCCTCGCGCCGGTCGTGATCGCGCTCGGCCTCGTGACCCGTCGGCTCATGCCGGCGCGGTTCCGCAGCGCCGTACAGGGTGCCTGGCTGGTCAGTGCCGTCCTTCTGCTGGTGGCCGTCCCGGGCCTCGGCCGCTTCGGTGCGAAGGCCGACAACTCGTCGGTCCTGCCCCGCGACTACCCGACCGGGCTTGCGGTCGGGGTCGGGACAGTGCTGCTCGTGACCGTCCTCATGGTGCTGTTCCGGCGGGTCCGTCAGCGTCGATGATCGTGCCGACGAGAGCGGTCATCCGGACGCTGCTCCTGGCTGCGACCCTGGCTGCGACCCTGGTCGCCTGCGGCGGCACCGGTGCTGGCGGCAAGGCCGCGGAGCCCGCCAAGGCCCCCCCGACGACGACCACCCCAGCCGGCAGGCTCGTCGCGGTCGGACACGAGGCCGAAGGGGTGGTCATCGACCCCCGCTCCCATCTCGTGGCCGTCGGGGTCAGGGCGCCGACCGGCTTGGCACTCGTCGACACCAGCACGGGCACCCTGCTCCGCACGGTCCCCCTGCCCGGCCATGTCAGGCACCTGGGTCTGCTCGACCAGGACGTGCTCGTGCCGGTCGAGGATGCCGGCTTTTTGGAACGGGTGCGGCTACCGGACGGACAGGTCACCTCCCGGGTCGCGACCAGCGACTACCCGCACGGTGTGACCGCGGTCGGCTCTGACGCCGTGGCCGTGGCAAACGAGCACGGGCACCGGGTTTCCCTCGTGCGCAACGGATCCGTGGTCGCCACAGCCACCGACTTCAAGCAACCCGGTGGCCTGGCCGCCACGACGCGAGGCATCTACGTCGTGGATGTCGCCACCGACACCCTCAGCCGCCTCGACCCTGAAAGCCTGCACCCGGAGGGCCGGGTCGCCGCCGGGGACGGACCGACCCACGTGGTCGCCGACCGTCGGGGCAACCTGGTCGTCGCCGACACGAGGGGCAATGCGCTCCTGGTCTTCTCACCGACCCTCGTGCTCGTCAAGCGGGTGGAGCTGGCCGGTACGCCCTACGGCCTCGCCTACGACACCACCCGGGACGAGCTCTGGGTGACCCTGACGGCCCGTAACGAGGTCGTTGGTCTGCACGGCCCCGAGCTCATCGAAACCCGGCGGTTCGCCAGCGTCCGCCAGCCCAACACGGTTGCTGCCGACCCCGTCACCGGCACCGTCGTCGTGGCCAGCCGCAGCGACGGGGTCCTGCAGATCGTCAGCCGCTGACCGACGCCCGGTACCGGCGAGCGCTACCCTCACGGGCATGACCACCACTCCTCCCTGACGGCGGCGCCGCAGTGCGGCGTCCCCGTCCGGTCGCAGGTCCCCGTGGTGAAGGAGAACGTCCATGTCCCGGCTCACGCCGGGGCAACGCGTGCACGCCCGTGCGCGCCGTCGCCCCGCACACCCACGCGTCCCGTCCGGGTGGCTCCAGGTGGTCGCCCTCCCGGGCGTACCCACCCTGGTCTCGGGCAGCGTCGCCGGTCGGGTGGCGTACGGGATGCTGCCGGTTGCGGCCTACCTGGCGCTGCTGGACGCGACCGGCAGCGTCCGCGACGCCGCGGTGCTGACTGCCGCCGAAGGGCTGGTCGGAGCGCTGACGTTCCCCCGCAAGGGCCGGCTCGTCGATCGTTACGGACGCCGGGTCCTGCTGGTGCTCGCGGCCGTTACCCTCGTGGCCGTCGTCGCGGCCACCGGTCCGGGAGCGCTGGTGGGCGCCATGCTGCTGCTCGTCGGTGCGCTGGCACCACCGGTGACGTCCACCGTCCGAGCGACGTGGGGCAGCCTGCTCATGGGCCGGGAGGACCTTCGTGAGACCGGTTTTCGCCTCGACGCGGGCCTGGAGGAGGCCAGCTTTCTGGGCGCCCCCGCCCTCGGCGGCGCAGTAGCGGCTGCTGCCGGCCCGCACCTCGCGCTGGTCATGGTCGGCCTGCTGCTGGTCATGGCTGCGCTGCTGCTCGGGACCGTCTCCCCGGGGTCCGGCTCCACGGTCCGCCGCGGCCGCCTCACCCGCGGCACCCACCTGGTTGGCGTCCTGCTCGGGCTGGGTGCACTCGGCCAGGGCCTGGTCGGCGTCACGATCGCGCTCGCCGCCCAACGCCTGCACTCCGCCACCCTGTACGGCGTCCTGCTGTCCCTCGACGGAGTCGGCGCCTTCGTGGGGCTGGCGTTGCTGGCAGCCCTGACGCGAGGGCTCACGACCGGCCGGCGCCTCGGTGCGCTCTGGACGGCTACTCCGCTGCTGATGCTGCCGCTGGCCTTCAGCGGCGGCCCGGTCGCGCTGCTGGTGACGGTGACAGCCGTCGGCCTGCCCGTGGGGGCGATGATTGCCACCCTCAACGCCACGGTGCCGGTCCTGGAGCCGCCCAGCCGGTGGAACGAGGCCTACTCCTGGCTGGTGACCTGCCAGAACCTGGCCGGCGCGGTGGGCTTCGCAGTCGGCGGGGCCCTCGGTGCCGGCTGGGTACAGGGCGGCCCGGCCCTGCTGGCAGCAGCAGTCACGGGTCTCGGGTTCGCGGTGGCCGGCCCTGCCCTGACCCGCCGGTTGGGACGTCTTGGGCAGGGCTAGGTAGGCGGCTCGTCGGTCGTGGCGTTCGCGACAGCCGTGGCGTCGCTGGCAGCCGGTTTCGCGAGCGGCACCGCCGGAGCAGGGGCCGCGGCCGGGAGCTGGCCGGTGAGGCTGGCCCGGATCTGGTCGAGCCGGGTCTGACCGGCCAGGTCCATCGAGGACTTCTCGACCTCGAGCATCCGTCCCTCGACGCTGCTGCTCGCGAGCTCAGCCCCACCGAGAGCCTTGGCGTATCGCGCCTCGATCTTGTCCCGGACCTCCTCGAGCGACGGCACCGTGCCGGGAGCGGACAGCTCCGACATCGACTGCAGGCTCTTGGTGACCTGCTCCTGCATCTTGGCCTGCTCCAGCTGGCTGAGCAGCTGGGTGCGCTCCGCGAGCTTCTTCTGCACCAGGGACGCGTTGGTTTCGACAGCCTTCTTGGCCTGGCCGGCGGCCTGCAGCGCCTGGTCGTGCAGGGTCTTGAGGTCCTCCATCGATTTCTCCGACGACACGAGCTGGTTGGAGAACTGCAGCGCCGTCTGCTCGTACTCCGCGGCCTTCGCGGCGTCGCCCGCTGCGCGCGCCTGGTCGGCGAGCACGAGCGCCTGCCGCGCCGAGCCCTGGAGCTTCTCCACGTCGCCCATCTGCCGGGCCAGCTTCATCTCGAGCTGGCGCTGGTTGCCGATCACGGCGGCAGCCTGCTGCGTGAGGGCCTGGTGCTGGCGCTGCGCCTCCTCGATGGCTTGCTGGATCTGGATCTTCGGGTCGGCCTTCTCGTCGATCTTGGCGCCGAAGGCGGCCATCAGATATTTCCAGGCCTTCACGAACGGGTTGGCAGCCACACGGGTTTCCTCTCGAACTGGTCAGCACATCCTGTCATCCCGAAGCCTCGTACAGGTGCGGGACAGGGCTGAACGGGCAGACTGCTGCGGTGCACCTGTCCGCTCGCCCTGCCCTGATCGTTACCCTCTCGACCGCTCTGCTCCTCAGCGCCTGCAGCTCCGGCTCGTCCCACGTGGCCTCCGGTCCCACTCCCACTCCCACCACCCCAAGCGCGTCGCCAGGCGCCACCCGCTCCGCCGGGGACAGTGCGACCACGGCCACCATCCCGGCCAACGTCAATGCGCACGACCTGTACGCCGCGGACCGTCCGGGTCTGCTGTCGGCCGAGGCCGCGAAGGCGACCTCGCTGATCTATGTTCCGGACGACGAGGACGCGACGGTGCACGTCATCGACCCGAAGACCTTTACGGTGCTGCGCGTCGAGAAGGTCGGTCGCCTGCCGCAGCACGTGACACCGTCCTACGACCTGAAGACGTTGTGGGTCGACAACGACCAGGGCAACTCGCTGACCCCGATCGACCCCCGGACCGGGACCTTTGGCAAACCCGTTCCCGTCGAGGACCCCTACAACCTCTACTTCACCGCCGACGGCCGGCACGCCGTCGTTGTCGCAGAACGTCTGGGGCGTCTGGACTTTCGCGACCCCCACACCATGAAGCTGCAGCACTCGCTGCAGGTTCCGTGCAGCGGGGTCGACCATGCCGACTTCTCGGCCGACGGCACGCACGCGCTGTTCTCCTGCGAGTTCAGCGGCCAGATGGTGTGGGTTGACATGGTTCACCAGAGCGTCGTCCGCACCATCAACCTGCCCAGGCAGACCTCCCAGCACCCCAAGCCGCAGGACGTGAAGACCAGCCCGGACGGGTCGGTCTTCTACGTCGCCGACGAGAACAGCAACGGTGTGTTCCTCATCGACGCCACGACCCTCAAGGTGCTGCGGTTCCTGCCCACCGGTGCCGGCGCGCACGGGCTCTACGTCAGCCGCGACAGCAAGGACCTTTACATCAGCAACCGCAAGGGCGCGTCGGTGTCGGTGCTGTCGTTCGCGACGCGCTCCGTCCGCACCGTGTGGCGAATCCCCGGCAGCTCCCCCGACATGGGCGGCGTGTCGGCCGACGGCAAGGTCCTGTGGCTGTCGGGTCGCTACACCCGAGAGGTGTACGCGATCCGCGTCAGCGACGGTCACCTGCTAGCGCGGATCAAGGTCGGCGGCTCCCCCCACGGCCTGTGCGTCTGGCCCCAGCCCGGCCGCTACTCCCTGGGTCACACCGGCGTCCTGAGATGAGGCGTCTGGCCGTCCTGTTGCTGGCGGCCGCCTGCTCCTCCTCGTCCACAACGGGCGTGCATCCGGGTAGGACGGACTCCTCTCCGGCTGTCACCCTCTCCCCCGCGAGCCGGCCGACCACCTCGACGTCGGCACCCCTGACGCCCGGCGCCCCACCGACACGTGTGCGTTGGTCGGCAGGTCAGCCGCTCCCGCGGGCCGTCAGTGAGGTTGGCGTCGCCGCCCTCGGCACCGACGTCCACGTCCTCGGCGGCTACGTCGACGGGCACCCCCACTCCACGACCCACCTCGTGCTCGACACCACCACCGGCCGCTGGCATACCGCGGCCCCCCTTCCGCAGGCGCTGGACCATGTTGGCGTGGTCGCCCTGTCGGGACGGCTGTGGGCCATCGGCGGCTACGGCGCGAGCCCAGGAGGCAGCTCGAGGGTCTATTCCTGGGACGAAGCGTCCGACCACTGGACCGACGAGGCACCGCTGCCTGACCGCCGGGCCGCGGGGGTGGCCGTCGTCCTCGACGGCAAGATCCACTACGTGGGTGGCAAGAGCGGTGGCGTAGACGTCGCCGAGCACGACGTCTACGACCCCGCAACGAAGACCTGGGTGACCGCGGCGCCGATGCCGACAGCCCGTGACCACGCCGCCGGCGCCGTCGTCGACGGGCAGATCTACATCGCGGCCGGTCGACCGCACGACCTCACGTCGCTGCTGAGCTACGACCCTGTCGCCGACCGCTGGGCCACGCTGCCCCCCCTGCCACTCGGGCGCTCGGCCGTGGCCGGAGCGTCATTCGGTCACCGCTTCGTCGTCCTCGGTGGGGAGCACCCCGCAGAGCAGTCCGTCGACACCGAGGTCGACGCCTACGACCCGGTTTCTCACCGGTGGAGCCGCCTGCCGGACCTGCCGGCCGGCCGCCAGGGCATCGGCGCCGCCGTCGTGGGCGACACCCTCTACCTTCCCGGGGGCGGACCCACGGGTGGTGGCTCGCGCCAGAGCGACACCCTGCTGCTGCTTTCCTGACCGCTCCCGGATCGGCCGCTCAGATCAGCCGGGCCAGCCGAGCCCGGAGGCGGGCGCCCCGACGGCGACCAGCAGCGGGGCGGAGGTGGCAGCCCTGTCGAGGTCAACGGCAGTGGGCGTGGACGAGCTCGCGGTGGGCAGGGGGGCGGTGGCGACCGGCGGTCCACCCAGCCCCCTGGCGAGCACCCGAGCGCCCTCCTGCAGGGCCGCGGGAGCCAGCGGCCACAGCACCTGGCTGGCGCACCAACGAAGGAGCAGCTCCACCTCGGCGGGTCCGTGCGGGACGCGAGCGGCCGTGAGCACCGCGGTGACGCCGTCCCGGGCCACGTGCCAACCGCGCGCCTGACCGGGCGTGGCCAGTGGCGCGACCAGGGCCTGCTCGCCCTGGGCGGCCTTGCGCAGCGGTGCGCTACCGGCGAGGGACTCGCCCACCAGCGCCAGCGCAGCGACCAGACCGTCAGAGGCGGCGACACCCGTGCAGGCGGCGACGAGGTCCGCGACCTGCTGCTCCACCAGGGCTGCGAGGACGTCGTCCTTGGTCCGGAAGTGGTTGTACAGAGTGGCTTTCGCGACGCCGCTCTTGGAGGCGACGTCGACCATCGTGGTCTTGCGGACGCCGTACCGGGTGATGCACTCGGCGGTGGCGTGCAGCAAGGCGACGCGGGTGCGCCCCATGGCGTTGCCCGAACGAATCCGGGTGCCTGGCTCGCGGACTGGCTGGTCCGAAGCGGCCCTGGTCGTGGGACGTGTCACGGGACGCAGCCAGACATCGCAGCGGCCACCAGAGAGATCAGGCCGCCGCGACCACATCGCGCACCGCATGCACGGTGACCGTCGCGACAGGACGCTTGACCGACTCAAGGACCGGCTGCGGCAGCGGGCGCGCCTGCGGCCGTGACAGCGGGTGTGGCAGCGGGTGTGGCTCCACGACGGCCAGCTCCTCGCTGACCTCCCGCAGCAGGTCCGACAACCGGACGCCCAGGGCACGGCAGATGCTCGCGAGCAGCTCCGAGGAGGCCTCCTTCTGGCCGCGCTCGACCTCGCTGAGGTAGCCGAGGCTGACCCGCGCCTGGCTCGCCACCTCACGAAGGGTGCGGTGCTGCTGCAAACGCGTCTCACGGAGGGCATCGCCCATCAACCGGCGGAGCACCATCACGTCCCTCACCTCCGTTTCGTCAGTTACGATCACGCTACCTGCATTCGCTGGTGGGGCGAGCGGGGACCCGCACGTTCGCTGTTGGCGGAACGGTCCCGGGTCGGCGGCGTGGTCGGAGTAGGTCAGGTCAACTGGCGGCGGAGCAGGTCGAGAGCGGCCGTGACGGACAGTGTCCGCACATGGTCGCGGTCACCGGGCAGCCGCAACGAGCGGACGACCGGGGCGCTGTCGGGACCAGCCACGGCGAGGTGCACCGTGCCGACCGGATGGCCCTCCTGCTCGGTCGGCCCAGCCACGCCGGTGACCGCCACGCCCCAGTCCGACCCGAGCCGCTCTCGCGCACCGGTCGCGAGCGCGGCGGCGGTCTGTGCGGACACCGCGCCGTGGCCGGCGAGGACCTGCGCGGGTACGCCTGCGAGGGTGCGCTTGAGATCGGTGGCGTAGACGACGGCGCTACCGCGGAACGTCGCCGAGGACCCCGGTCGCCGCGACAGGGCGGCGGCGAGCAGGCCACCGGTCAGCGACTCCGCGACGGCCACCGTCTGGCCGGCCGCCGCGAGCGCCTCGTGCACGATGTCGTCGAGCGTCTGCCGGTCGTGGCCCCAGACGTGCTTACCCAGGACCCGGTCCGCAGACTGGACGAGCGGCTCCAGCAGGGACGGGTCACGGGAAGTGGTGAAGCGCACCCGCACGACGGCGCCACCGGCCAGGTAGGACAGTGCGACCCCGTCGGGCAGCGCGACCGCCGCCTCCACCAGCTCCGCGACGGCCGACTCGCCCAGGCCCGACACGAGGACCTGCCGGGTCGTGACGGCCCGACCGGTGCGGGCCGACAGCCGTGGCCACACCGTCTCCGAGGCGGCCCGCAGCTCGTGCGGCGGCCCCGGCAGGGCAATGACGACCCGGTCACCGACGGCCAGCCAGAGCCCCGGAGCGGTGCCCACCGGGTTGTCGAGGACTTCGGCACCACGCGGCACGTCGGCCTGCACGAGGATCGCCTCGGGCATGGTGGCGCCGTACGCCGCGAACTTCGCACGCAGCCCATCCTCGAGGGCCGGGACGCGGTCGAGCGGGAGGTCAAAGGCGTGCGCCACCGCGTTGCGTGTCAGGTCGTCGACCGTCGGCCCGAGTCCCCCGGACAGCACGACCACGTCGGCCTCGACCAGGTGGTGGCGCAGCGCGGTGACCAGGCGCTCCAGGTCGTCGCCCACCGCTGCGGAGGCCACGACCTCCACCCCGGCGGCGGCCAGCTGGTGGCCCAGGTAGGCGGCATTGGAGTTGATGACGTCACCGAGGAGCAGCTCGCTGCCGACAGCGAGGACTGCGCCCTTCACGTCAGGCACCCCGCGCGGCCTTGCGGGCGCGCTTCATCGCAGCCCGGTCGCTGGTCTGCCGAAGCGTCAGAGCCCTTGCCACGTAGTCGATCCCGGTCACGACCGTGACCACTACGGCGAGCGCCATGACCACCGTCCGACCACTCGCGAGCAACCCCGTGAGGGGCAGGACGTAGAAGCCGATCGCCAACCCCTGCAGCAGTGTCTTGAGCTTGCCGCCTCGGGAGGCCGGGATGACGCCATGCCGGATGACCCAGAAGCGGAGCGCCGTCACCCCGACCTCGCGGAGCAGCACCACGACGGTGACCACCACGGGCAGGTCACCGAGGGACGACAGCCCGATCAGGGCCGCGCCCGTCAGGGCCTTGTCAGCGATGGGGTCGGCGAGCTTGCCGAAGGCCGTAACGAGGTTGCGGCTGCGGGCGATCTGGCCGTCGACCTTGTCGGTGTAGGAGGCGAGGGCGAAGACGCCGAACGCGGCCCAGCGCCAGCCGTGGGAGTGGCCCCCCTCGGCGAGCAGCGCCCCCGCGAACACAGGCACGAGAAACAGCCGCAGGACCGTCAGCGCGTTGGCGATGTTCCACACGCTGGCCGCCGACACGGGGGCGGCCATCGGCTCCAACGACGGCTTGCCGGGCAGGAGGGGGTCGAGCCGGGGCTCGGGCTCGACCGCGCTCACGGCGACGGCACGGCAACCAGGTCGACGCCCACCGAGCCGGTCACGACCGCGCGCACGAGCTGGCCGACCCGCAGCGAGGCGTCGTACAGCAGGGTGGAGCCGTCGACCTCGGGCGCCTGGTGGAGGCCGCGGCCCTCGGCGACGCCGTCCTCGACCGATTCGATGAGGACGTCGAGCAGCTCGCCGAGACGCTCCTCGGCGCGCTGCGCGGTGAGCTCCTCGGCGAGTGCGGTGATCCGGCTGACCCGCGCGTCTACGACGTCCTGCGGCAGGTGGTCGGGCAGGCCCTCAGCCTCGGTGCCGTCCTCGTCGGAGTAGCCGAAGACCCCGATCGCGTCGAGCCGGGCCTCGACGAGGAAGCGCTCGAGCTCAGCGACGTCGCCCTCGGTCTCACCGGGGAAGCCGACGATGACGTTGCTACGGATCCCGGCGGTGGGGGCCGCCGCGCGCACGTCCGCCAGCAGGGTCAGGAACGCGTCGGTGCTGCCGAAGCGGCGCATCCGACGCAGCACCGTTGCAGAGCTGTGCTGGAAGGACATGTCGAAGTACGGCGCGACCCCCGGCGTCGAGGTCAGCGTCCGGACGAGCGTCGGTCGCATCTCGGCCGGCTGCAGGTAGGAGAGCCGGACGCGAGGGATGATGGCCGCGAGCTCCGGCAGCAGCGTCTCCAGCAGCTTCAGGTCACCGAGGTCCTTGCCGTAGGACGTGGAGTTCTCCGAGACCAGGACCAGCTCGCGCACGCCGCGGTCGGCGAGCCAGCGGGCCTCGGCCAGGACGTCCGAGGGCCGGCGGCTCACGAACGCGCCACGGAAGGACGGGATGGCGCAGAACGAGCAGCGCCGGTCGCAGCCGGAGGCCAGCTTGAGCGACGCGACCGGGCCGTCGTCGAGGCGCTTGCGCAGGACGTGCGGACCGCCGGCGTGGCCGGGGATGCCGACGTCGAGATCGACAGCAGGGCGCTGTCGCTCGACCGGGCTGATCGGGAGCAGCCTGCGACGGTCTGCGGGGGTGTGGCTGTCGATGTGGCCGCCGTCGAGGACGGTCTGCAGGTGGCTCGACAGGTCGGCGTAGGAGTCGAAGCCCAGGACGGCATCGGCCTCCGGCAGCTGCGCCGCGAGCTCTTTGCCGTAGCGCTCGGCAAGGCATCCGACGGCAACCACCTTCGCGCCGGTGTCGCTCGCAGCAAGCAGGGTGTCAATGCTGTCCTTCTTGGCGGCCTCCACGAACCCGCAGGTGTTGACGACCACGACGTCCGCGTCCTCATCGGTCAGTGTCCAGCCTGCGGCCTCGAGCCGGCCCGCAAGCTCCTCGGAGTCGACCTCGTTGCG
>JANXUE010000079.1 GCA_025352005.1 Frankiales bacterium | reverse complement strand
TCCTCACCACGTCCGTCTCGTGGTGGCCATCGGACTACGGCAACTACGCTCCGCAGATGGTCCGGATGGCCTGGCACAGTTGCCGGTGAGCACCATGAGGTCGGCCCATGACAGGGCGTTGCCGTACTTTTTCTTGATCGGCCAGATCAGGCGCCGGGACTTGTCGGTGTTGCCGTTGTCCCACCAACTGCTGATCGGCGCGAACCGTTGCAGTGCCTCGCCCGCGCCGCCACGGCCGTCAGCGATGCGGTATGTACCGGCCGCGTGCCAGGCCATCCGGACCATCTGCGGAGCGTAGTTGCCGTAGTCCGATGGCCACCACGAGACGGACGTGGTGAGGAAGTGCTTGATGTCGGCCTTCAGTTCGTCGAAGTCGAGGGCGTTGAACGCGGCCTCGTAGTCAAAGTCCGACAGGGGGTTCGCCGCCGCGCCGTCACGGTGCAGTTGCTCGACCCGAAGACGGTCGGGATACCAGTGCGACAGCGTGGGCTTCGAGGTGTATGTACCGCCGATCTTGTCCCCCCCAAAGGGGCAGGTCCCTTCTAGGACATCGGGGTAGGTCTTGTATTCGGTCACGCGGTGCCTTCCTAAGCTACGAACGAGGGAACTGCATCTACCGCGCCGACCCGTCGGTCCCGTGAATCCGCAACGGTCTGGCTCCGGGCCACATCGTCCCCATACCCAGTCTTCGTCACCTCAGCCACTCACCGCGGTGTTGAGCATCTCGCTGGATGACGAGGAAGGTCGGGGTTCGCACCACGCTGGCTGACGACGGTCCGTCGTCAAGTTGGACGGCGCCGGTCTGGTCAGCGTGATGACCTGCGATCTCGTCTCGATCGCGGGCTTGGCCATCAGTCGTTCGAGTCGCTTGCTTTCGGCCGGCGAGGGCCTCAAGCTGCAACACCACTCTCCCCTGTCTACTCGGCGAGCCAGGCGCCACGATGGACGGGTCTCGGGCGCGGTGACCAGCACGGTGCTCAGCAATCCGCGGGCAGCGGTGCGGACCTTGCGGCTGTGTGGGGTAACCGGCATGGTGCGGCGACGAAAGTCGCGGGCGGCCCGGTCGTAGCTGTCGGCGGCGGTCCGCAACGGGCCGCCGCGTTTGCGCTCCAGCAGCCAGCTGATGGCGCTGAGTACTTCACTGGCCGCCGAGGCTGCGGCCTGCGCGTCGGCGTAGGCGGCCGTGGCGGCGGCACCGATCGGAGCGCCGAGCCGGGGGTTGTTGGCGTACCGGATTTGGGCGTCGGCGTACTGCACGGCGTGTTGCGCGGCCCTCCACAGCTGCTGGCGTTCGAGCTCCGTCAACTCCAGGCCAGGCTGCCGTTCGCCTCCCGGCTGTCGGCCCGGGTGGGCCCGGCCGGCCGTGCCGCTGTCCGGCTTCGGATCGGCTGTGCCCGGAGCTGCCCAGCGGGCCTGAAGTTGCGGAAAAGTCAGGTCGGGGGCGAGCTTGCCGCCGCCGAACCACACCGACTGCTCCCGACCCAGCGCGCCAGCGCCGTGGGTGGGCAGAGCTACGGCGTAGCCGGTGATCTCATCAGGATTACGGATGCTGTACCGCTCCCGAACCAGCACCGGACAGTCGTAGCCGCTCGGCGAACTCCTCCCAGCCCTGCGAACCGGCCAACGCCGCCCGGCCGCGGCCGCGGAGCTCACCGCGGGTTGTCTCGCGACCCGAGGTGCGATCCGCCGGCGACGTCGCGGTCAGGCCGTACCGCTGCTCAACCGGGCGGCTGGCGTCGCGGGAGCGGTAGAAGTCGTTGTACGGGAACACCCGATGGCCGTCTTGACGGACCAGCGTCGCGACGACGTGGACATGGTTGTCAGCGTGCCGGACCGCGACCCACCGGACCGCGTCGCTGTCACCACGGCGAGCCAGACCGAGCTGGTCGACGTACTCCGCGGCGATGTCGGCCCACTCGGCATCGGACAGCAGCCGGTCAGCCAGGGCAGCACTGATCGCCAGGTGGTAGACCGGCTTGGCGTCCTTACTGACCCCACCAGCGCGTACTGGCGCATCGAGCAGACCCGCGAGGCGGGACACTTGCGCCCGCCCCTCCTCGCCGCGGACCGGCCCAAGGAGGCTCAGGGTGTCCCAGCCGGCGATCACCCGGACATCGCGGTGTTCTGAGTCCAGTCCGCGCTCCCCTGCCCGGCCTTCGGTGAACAGGTAGACCAGCAACCGGCGGGTGTCCGTGCCTCGCCGGCAGACCTTCTCGATCACCGTCCACTCCGGCCGGGCCCTGACTGCAGCACTTCGCGGACCGGTCTGCTCAGCGGAGCCGACGGGCCAGCTCGACGGTGACATCACCGCGCTCAGCGAGTTCGTGGATCAGGTCGAGGGTGTCGCGGACAGTGCGACTCGTGGCTACTACTCCGGAAAGGGCCGTGCTGCCCCAACGACGACCGGAATATTGCGGCCGAGGGCTCGCTCGCCTTCGTGGACGTCCTGAGCAGCGACCGCTCGTACGGTCACGCGGGCTGCCGGAGGGCTACTCGACGGCGCGACTGCGGAGGCGCTCCAGGTCGGACAGCGGGAGGCGTCGGCCGACGACGTCGAGGAGCTCGACGACGTCCCGGGTGCGCCGCTCGAGCCGGTCCGCGAGCACGTGCGCGAGGTCGGCAACGATCGCCGTCGCCAGGCGCTCGTGGCTGGCGAGCCGGGTCGGGAGCTCCGCGGCGTGCCAGAAGACCGTCCGCACCGGAGAGCTCGCGATGGCAGTCGCGGTGCGGGAGGCGGACGACGAGAACAGCGAGAGCTCCCCGAGGACCGACCCCGGACCCAGTGTCGCGAGGGTGCGGCCATGTCTGCGGACATCGACCTGCCCCTCGAGAACCGCGGCGACGCCGGTCGTCGGGTCACCTTCCTCGAAGAGCGTCTCGCCGGCCTCCGCCTCTCGCATCGTGACCTCCTGCAGCAGCTGGTCCAGGTCCTCCTCGACGACGAGTCGATACGGGCACACCCGTCGCAGTGCTGCCAAGAGCTCCGGTTCCACGCGCACCCTCCGTGATCTGGACCGGGTAGGGGACGACGGTGCGGACCCGCAGCCATTGGGCACCGTCCGGTCGGGACGATAGCCCCTGACCTACGACCGGTGAGGAGAAGGTCGGCCGTTAGGGTGCGGACATGCAGCGGGCGCACGCGGAGTTCCTCGAGCGCGCTTCCTGGCTGTTGCGCCTCCCGCTCGAGACGCCGACCATCCCGGTCCAAGACGAGGCGACAGGCTGCACGCTCTGGCTGAAGCTGGAGCACCTGCTGCCGAGCGGCTGCACCAAGGACCGGATGGCGACGAGCATCGTCGCGCACGCCATCGCCTCCGGCGAGATCTTCCCCACGACCGTCGTGGTCGAGGCGTCAAGCGGGTCGACCTCGATCGCGCTGGCCATGGTGTGCGCCACCGTGGGCGTGTCGTTCCGGGCCTACATGCCGAAGACGGTCAGCGGAGAGCGCGTCCTCATGATCCGTCGCCTCGGTGGTGAGGTTGTCCTGACCCCTGCCGACCAGGGCATGCAGGGAGCGCTCGACGCGCTGGTCCGCGACACGGACGGAGAGGCGGACCTCTACGCCGCCCGGCAGTTCGAGAACCCGCGCAACGTCTTCGCACACCAGCACTCGACGGGGCCTGAGCTGATCCGGCAGGTCGATGTCCGGCTCCACGGTTTCATAGCGGGCGTCGGGACGGGGGGCACGCTGATGGGTGTGGCCCACGCGTTGCGAGACGCCGGCTACGACACCGTCGTCGCCCGCGCGATGCCCACCGCCACATACCTGCCGGGGGGAGACCCGGAGATCGTCGGGGGTGTGCCGGGCGTCGTCGACGGCATGAGCCGGCTACTCGATCCCGACGCCGTCGGGCTCGACGAGCCCGTGCTGGTCCCGGAGCGGGAAGCACTGGCGACAGCGCGCGAGTTCGGCCATCGTGGCTTGGGCATCGGCCCGTCGAGCGGGCTGAACATCGCCGCAGCCCGACGTCTCGCCGCCCGGCTCGGCCCCGGGCATCACGTGGCCACGGTCCTACCTGACCGCATGGAGCGCTACTTCTCGACGGCCCTGTTCGACGACCTAGCGGCGGAGCTTTGAGCGGCCAGGAGGGCCGACCAGTCCACGCGCACGGTCGGCCCGTGCGCCTGCTAGGCGTGTTCGCCCACCCTGATGACGAGACCGTCTGCGCCGGCGGCACCCTCGCCAAGTACGCGAAAGAGGGCGCCGAGATCCACGTCGTCTCGCTGACCAAGGGCGGGGCAGGCCAGATCCGGGATGCTCGCGTGGCAACCCGGGCCACCCTGACGGCAGTGCGGGAGAAGGAGCTCCAGGCTGCCGGGCAGGAGCTCGGTCTCGTCGAGACGAGGTGTCTCGACTATCCGGACGGTGGCCTGTCTCAGATCGACGGCCAGACGCTGCTTCAGCTCGCGACCGGACTGCTCGACGAGATCCGACCGGACGTGGTGATCACGTTCGGGCCCGACGGGTTCTCCGGGCACCCGGACCACGTCGCTGTGGGGGCAGCGGTCACCGCGGCCTGCTACGCCTGGCGGTCGGAGGCACCGGTCCGGCTCTTCCACTGCCACCTACCGCGCAGCCGGATGATGCTGCGCGACCGCCTCGCCGCGTGGGTAATCGACCTGACCGACCGCTTCCACGGTACGAACGACTTCGTCCGGGCCCTGTCGGTCTTCTCGCACGAGACCACGATGCTCGGGTTCGCCGCGGACTTCGTCGACGTGCAGTGGTTCCCCGCGGGCTCCTACCTCGTCGAGCAGGGCGAGGCGGCAACGACCATGCACTTCCTGCTCTCCGGCGCGGTCGAGATCCGCTGCGAGGACGAGGACGGGCGGGTACGGGTCGTCGACAGGTCCGGGCCCGGGGAGTTCATCGGCGAGCAGGGCATCGCCAGCGGCCAACCCAGCAACGCCCACGTGGTGGCCCTCGACGACGTCACGAGCCTGACCTTCCTGCCCGCGGGGACGAGCGCCGTCGACAGGCCGGGGGAGCCAGCCCGCTCCACGCACAACCGAACACTCGCGTCCGGAGACCAGGTGGACGCCCTCGTCAGCACCTGCATCGACGTCTCGGCATTCGTGGGTCACCGGCTGCGAGCCACGGCCGCGCACCGCTCGCAGTACCCGATCGACCCGGAGATGTTCCCCGAGCACATAGTGCAGGAGATGTTCGGGGTCGAGTACTTCATCCAGGTCCTGCCCGAGCGGGCACTGTCCACCTCGCTCCTGGAGGACTAGTCCGCTGCAAGCGGCACCGGAGCTCGCTCACCGCTCAGCTGGTGGCAGCACAAGCTGTTCGCAGCACCCACGCCAGGGGGCGATGGCGTGCTGGGCGCCGGGGCTCAGCGGGTGGAAGCGATCGCCGGTGGACGCCGCCGGCCGACGGCGTAGGGGATGCCTCGTCCGGCCATGGTGAAGGTGCCGCCGATGCGCTGGGGCCACGAGGGGCGAGGAGGCGGTATGGCCAGGTTGCCGACGTCCACGTAGTGCGTCCGCACCTGCCCGATCCCCTCGAGGTCGAGGTGCTGCATCATTAGCTCGGACGAGGCGGTGTCGTCGAGGCGGAAAACTCGTCGGTGACGAGGAGGGACTCCGGTACGTCGACCGGGTTCTTGAGCATGCGGTGGACGTGGATGACGTCCAGGCCGACCAGCTTCTTGCGACGCTTGATCGTCTGGGTGGCGACCACCCCGACGTGCGAGAAGCACTTGAGCTTCAGGGCGCTGCTCTGCTTGCAGCTGCCGCAAGGGCACATGTTGAGCTGGACGAGCTGACGCTCCCTGTGGACGGCGTTGCGCATGGCGAAAGCTGCCTTGGTGACGGCGCCGAGCGTGCTTGGGCCGTCCAGCCCTGCCGCGTTGCGCGAGAGGAACGCCGCGTCGCCGTCGATCTCGATCAGTTCGAAACCTCGCGCTGCGCCGACCTTGCCGAGCATGCGAGCCGTGGCGGCTTCCGCGTGTCCGAGGACGCTGCGGTGGAACTGCATCTACTCGGTGTACCCGCCGATGTCTGCGATCAGCAGCACCGCGCGCCCATCGTCATCTGAGCAGACCAGGGCCCACCCCTGACCTGCTCGCAAGCACTGACTGCCGAGCGGCCCGACTCGCGCTGCTGCGCTGAGATTGACGACATCACGAGCTGGGACGGCGCGGCGCATCCGGTCACCGCCATTCGGCCTGCCAAGCGCGCTGTCGTCAGCAAGCAGACCCATCCTCGGTCGCGGCCAGCAGCCGTGACGTGTCCCGCACCCGGACCTCGGTGAAGGCGTCGAGTCCCGCGGCGGCGCTCGCCGGGTAGCCGGTCACGGCCGTGAGGAAGGCCGTCCGGCGTAGGACGGCAACGCACAGGGGTGCGTCGCCGGACGCGCGGACCGTGGCGGTCCGGCGCACGTCGCCGAGCAGGGCGACTTCGCCGAAGCCGGCACCTCGGACGAGCGTGTTGACCGGTCGTCCGTCCCGCACGACCTCCGCGCGGCCGGACAGGACCACGTAGTACCCGTCACCGCCGTCGCCCTGAGCGAAGACCACCTGGCCGGGCGCGAACTCGGCGCGCTCGACCCCGGCTGTGAGCTGTTCGATGGTCGTCGCAGCCAGCGCGCCGAGCATGGGGACCTCCCGCAGGACCTCGATGTCGGCGTCCCGGACCCGCAGCTCGCCGTCGAGCCGCCGCAGCGCCGGGCGCCGCAAGGCCACGGCGGCGGGCGCCAGCAGGCCGACCGCGATCAGTGCGCCGCGCGGGCCGAGCGTCTCGACGGCGAGCGGGGCCACCAGCCCGCCGAGCGCGACCCCGAGGGTCAGGACCGCCTCGAAGCCCGCGAACGTGCGAGCCAACACGGCCTCGTCCGTCCGCCGGGCGAGGATGGTGAAGCCGGCAACGTCGATCAGGGAGTTGCCCACGCCCACCAGGGCGAGCAGGCCCAGGGCCGCCGCCTCCTCGGGGACGACGCCGAGCAGCGCCAGCGGCGCGCCGAACAGCGCAACCCCGACCCCGAACCAACTGGCGAGGCCGCCTCGCCCCACGAGCGCCAGGGCGCACATGGAGCCCAGCACACCGCCGGCCCCGACGGCTGCGCTCAGGATGCCGACGCCCGGCTCACCCGTGCGGGTCAGGTCGAGAGCGACGACGACGACGAGCACCGTCATGCACCCGCGGGTGAACGTCTGCACCACTCCGAGGGTGGTGACCAGCAAAAGGTCGCGGTCGCCGGCGATGATCGCGAACCCCTGGACGATGGATCGGGCCACCGGCACGCGCGCCGACGCCGCCCGTGGTGGGGCGTCGTACGGGAGCGCCACCACGACCAGCCCGCCGAGCAGCGACATCGCGGAGCACAACGCGAACACCGCAGACGCTCCACCCGTCGCGAGTATCGCGCTGGCGGTTACCGGCCCCCCCAGCGCCGACAGCGCGTCCAGCATCCCGCGCACCGCGTTGGCGCTGGTCAGGTCGCGCGGGGAGTGAGCCAGGGCGGGCAGCAGGGCCGAGTGGGCCGGCCGGTACAGCGCCAGCGCCAGCGTCGCGAGGGCCGCGCAGCCGTACGTCGCCGCCGGCGGTCCGTCCGCCGCGGTGACGACGGCGGCGCCCGCCAGGGCCACCCCGCGGACGATCCCGATGCCGGTCAGTATCGCCTCGCGGCGGACGTAGTCCGCCTTGGTGGCGAGGAAGGGCGTTAAGAGCGCCGCCGTCGCCATCCGCACGGCAGTCACGACGCCGACTGCAGCGACGCCGCCCTCCCGGAACGCCACCACCGCGATCGCCACCATGAAGGCGCTCTCACTCGCCCACATCAGGGCGAACGAGACCTGGGCGCGGCGCAGTGGCCGTCGCACGACCGAGTCAGACACAGCTGCGGACCCGGTCAGGTGAGCTAGGCGACTACGGGCCACGACATGGGAGCGTGCCGCAGGGAGTGCTCAGGCGCAAGACCCGCCGGTCTACGCCTCTCGCCGGCGGCGCCTCGGCGGGCGGGCCGTCCGACCGGTTCAGCGTGAACTTCACCCTGCCAGGCCAGCCGGCGTACAACACCAATCAGAGCATCGCCGCGCAGTACGGCGGTGGCGGCAGTCAGGTACCGACCCTGGTCGTGCTCAAGGTGCCCGCGGGCAGCACGGTCGACAGCCCGCCGGTGCTCGCCGCGCTGGAGCGCAGTGCCGCCTACCTGCGCCAGCCGCCCGCTGCTGGCGCAACCGGTGCTGCCCCGGTCCGGTCGGCTCGGATTGTCCGAGTGGTCTCCTACGCCGACCACCGCGACGCGGCCTTGCTCGGTCACGGGCAGCGGCACTCCAGCGCTGATCAGCCACGCGGCGTGCGAGTGTCTTCGTTCACGAAAGCGCGGGCTGACGCTGAGGCCGACTGCTGCGGCGCCACGTGTCGACAGCAAGGGGTGTCCTGACTATCGACCAGGTGCCATGGACGAGGTGCCTCCCCCCGGGCTGGGCCCTCCTTGTCAGGACCGACGCGTGGCCCGCCGGCCAGGCAACGACGCCCACAACGGCCTACCGTGGGCGTCGCGGCAGAAGCGGACGTTCCCTGAGACACATACGGTCCATCGCACCTGCTGCTGATCGGGCGTCCCGTGACGCGATGCATCCGCCTCGCCCGGCACGCCCTAGGACGGAGAACGGCCCCCGCCAGCGACGGGGGCCGTTCGTTGCGGTGGCGCCTACTTCGCGAGGAAGCCGATCAGCACGTCGTTCCACTCCTGAGCGTGCGTGACGTTGACACCGTGGGGGGCGCCAGCGATCACGTGTGTCTCGCTGTTCGGAAGCAGCAGCGCGGCGCGCTGGCCGGACCCCTCGAAGGGCACGATGCCGTCGTTGCCGCCGTGCAGGATCAGCGCGGGCACGGTGACCTTGGGCAGGTCCTGGCGGAAGTCGGTGGTGCCGAAGGCCTCCATGCAGCCCAGCGCGGCCTTCTTGTCGGCCTGCAGGCACAGGGCGAGCGCCTCCTGGCGCTGGGCCTCGGTGACCAGGAGCTCGCCGTCACCATTGACCGAGAAGAACTGCGTGATGAAGCCGTCGTAGAAGCCCTTCTCGTCCGCGGTCAGGTCGGCCGCCATCGAGTCGGCCTGCGCCTTAGGCAGCGGGCCGTCCGGGTTGTCATCGCCCTTCACGAGGTACGGCGGGACGGCGGAGGCGAACACGACGCTGCGCACCCGCTCGGAGCCGTACTTGCCGAAGTAGCGGGCCACCTCGCCGCCACCCATGGAGAAGCCCACGAGGGTGACGTCCTGCAGGTCGCGCGCCTCGAGCAGCGCGTGTAGGTCCTTGGTGAGGGTGTCGTAGTCGTAGCCCGACTTGGGCTTGTCACTGCGGCCGAAGCCACGGCGGTCGTAGGTGACGACGCGGTAGCCCGCAGCCGACAGCGTCGGGACCTGCTCGGAGAAGGCCTCCCCGGACAGTGGCCAGCCGTGAATCAGGACGGCAGGGCGGCCGCTGCCGCCAGTGTCGTCCACATGCAGGTCGGTGTCGTTGAACAGGCCGTGGTGCGCGGTGATCTCGGTCATGGATCCTCCGTCGTCGTAGGTAGTTGACACTCCCCGCCTACCCCGGTGCGCGCGAGACATACCTATGCACGACAGGACCATCCTGTGCTCGGCGCAGCTACAGCCCCACTACTCGTGCCACCCCTGCCGCGACCCATGTCCACCTCACCTCCGAGCAGGGATGGCAGGATCGCCACGACCCTGGAGCCCGCGTACGGCGACGATAGGCATCGCCTTCTGCTCACCACGCAGGCGTTCGAGGTTGCCTGCATGCGACTCGACCAGGTGCCCGAACGACGCCGACACCGACGGTCGCGTGATGCCGGGCATCGTGTTCGCCCGCAACCGCGGCGCCCACTACCGGGCCCTGATGCTCCGCAACAGGTACGGCACCGAGCTAGAAACCTGGATCCTCGGCAAGGGCCAACTCGGCATGACCACCCGCCTCGTCTGGCGCGACCGCGCGGAGCTGCCCCAAGGCCGGAGCAACTACGGCGAGGCGGTCTACGAGAGGCACCTCGAAGCGCAGCCGGTCCGCGACATAATCGGTGCGGCCCGCCGTTGGATGCACGGCGGGGCGCGAGGCGAGGGCCCGCTTTTCTTCCCGATCGCCTCGTAGGCCCCGGGCCACTCTGTTGGAGCCCTGCCGCTCACCCTCCGCAAGCCTGGCAGCACTTTTACTGCGGCTCTCCTTCACCTTGTGATGAGGCCAAGATCCCATTGCGAGGAGTAGCTAGATCACGGCCCGACGGCCAATCAGCAACCTCCGCTCATCGGCATGAGCGGTAGCCCGGACAGCACCGACCATGCAGTCATCTGCATGGCCATTCGTCCTCATCGCCTCCCGCCCCCGTCTCCAAGGGCCTGATCAGCTGCCGGGCTTACAGCGAAGAAGCGGCGTTAGCATCGGCCGCCGAAGCCCGAAGAGGCGGCGTTATCGTCACCAACGCCGCCGAGCAAAGAGGCGGCGTTATCGTCACCAACGCCGCCGAGCAAAGAGG
>JANXUE010000066.1 GCA_025352005.1 Frankiales bacterium | reverse complement strand
TCCTCACCTCCGGCGACGAGCCCATCCTCACCTCCGGCGACGAGCCCATCCTCACCTCTCCTGCCCCCTGGATGGCAGGCGTCGTGACCTGGTACGCCGGGGCCGCCCGCGCGCTCCCGTGGCGCGCGCCGGGGACCTCGCCGTACGCGGTGCTGGTCAGTGAGGTGATGCTCCAGCAGACCCCCGTGGCCCGGGTCATCCCCGCGTACGACGCCTGGCTGGCCCGCTGGCCGACTCCCACAGACCTGGCCGCGGCGACGAGCGGCGACGCCGTCCGGATGTGGGGACGGCTGGGCTACCCGCGCAGGGCGCTCCGGCTGCATGCGGCGGCATCGGAGGTGGTCACGAGGTTCGGTGGCGAGCTGCCGACGACCGTGCCGGAGCTGCTGGGCCTTCCTGGGGTCGGTGACTACACCGCGAGGGCCGTCGCTGCGTTCGCGTTGCGACAGCGGCACGCGGTCATCGACACGAACGTGCGGCGGGTCGTCGCCCGGGTCGTCGAGGGGGTTGCCGACGCGCCCGTCGCCAAGCGGGACCTGGCCCTCGTCGAGGCCCTGCTCCCCCCCGGCCACGAGGACGCGGCTGTGGCCTCCGTCGCGCTCATGGAGCTCGGGGCGCTCGTCTGCACCTCACGGGCACCGCGCTGCCAGTCGTGCCCGATCGCGGAGAACTGCCGCTGGCTCGCCCTCGGCGCACCCTCCCTCGACGCCCCCGTGAGGCGCTCCCAGGGCTACGCCGGCACCGACCGGCAGGTACGCGGCCGGCTGCTGGCCGTCCTGCGCGACAGCCCCGAGCCGGTCGAGGCAGACCTGCTCGCCCAGGTCTGGGAGGAGCCGATCCAGCGGGCCAGGGCCCTCGACAGCCTCGCCGCGGACGGTCTGGTCGACCCGCTGCCGGACGGACGCTACGCGCTGCCCGACGGGCCAGCCGGGCCCTCACCGCTGTCGCACTGATGCAGCGGCCGCCGCGCCCCGTCCTCGACCACGACGACCCGACGGGGTCACGTCACCGCGGACCCTGCTCCGGAGGGGACGGCGGCCGCTCGCGGGGGAACGTGACCCAGAAGGTCGCGCCGTCGCCCGACTGCGAGCTGACTCCGAGCGTGCCGCCGTGGGCGATGACGAGGCGTTTGACAATGGACAGGCCGAGCCCGAAACCGGGCATCTGTCGGGTCCGTGACGAGTCGGTGCGGGTCCACCGCTCGAACAGTGCGGCCTGCTCCCCGTGGGCGATTCCCGGTCCCTCGTCCCGCACATCGAGCCGAACCTGATCCCCTTCGCTTCGGACGATCACGACGACGGGGCGGTCTTCCGGTGAGTGCTTGAGGGCGTTGCCGACGAGGTTGTCGAGGACCTCGCGCACCATCTCCGGGTCGCCAGCGACGTGGGTCGGAGCGCACGGGTCGATCTCGACCTGCACGGCGTCGCGCCCGGTGGCGGCCTCGGCGTCGCGACACAGCGACCCGAGCATGGCCACCAGGTCGATCAGGGCCCAGTTCGGGCGCACCCCCACCAGCTCCTGCCGCTCGTCGAACAGCAGCCGGTCGGTGAACGACTCGATCCGGTCGAAGGCACCGGTCAGCCCGGCCAGTGCGGTCGTCACCTGCTCGGGGCTCATCCGGTCGAGCTTGCGGGCCAGGAGCAGGGCGTAGCCCTTGCCGACGGCCAACGGCGTCCGGATGTCGTGCCGCGCGGTGTCGACGACCTCCTGACGCAGCAGCTCCTGCTCTCGTATCCGCTCGGCCTGCTGAGCCCACCGGACCGTCACGGCGGTGTGCGCGGCCAGGTCCTGCAGCAGTTGCTCGTCGACCTCGTCGAAGACCCGACCTTCAGGGTTGTTGGCGACGGCCAGCTCCCCGATGACCTCCTCCCCCGCCAGGATCGGTACGGCGAGCAGCGGACCGATCGGTGGGTGCACCCCGGGCAGGCCGACCCCGGCCGGGTGCCCACGGATGTCGTCCAGGCGGGCCGGCCCCCGGGAGGTGACCGGGACCGACAACAGGCCCACCACCCGCGGCATCCGGGTCGGAAACAGGTGCCGCGGAGCGTCGTACACGAAGTGACTGGTCTCGGTGAGCGAACCCTCACGCAACAGCAGCAACGCGCTGTACGACGCCCCCAGCAGGAGTTTGGCCTCGCTCACGACGAGCTGGATGACGGCAGGCACGGACGGCTGCTGGGTCATCAGCTGCCGACTGACGGCCGCCACCCTGCGAAGGCCCTCCGCGTTGCGGACGGTCTTGGTGACGTCCCGGATGATGAGCGCCTCGAAGGGCGACACCACCCGCCGCAGCACGTCGGCGACACCGTGGGGTGGGATCGCGATCCGGTGCATGCCGGTTGCGGGGACCCGTCCGGCCAGCGCGGGA
>JANXUE010000064.1 GCA_025352005.1 Frankiales bacterium | reverse complement strand
GATCTACAGCAGGTGTCTCACGGAAGCCTGACAGAGAGGGGACCAGTACGTGAGCTGCAAATCTGCTCAGGGCCAGGGTGCGACTGTCAGAACTGATTCAACCGCCTACCGAGTGGCGAACATGGCCTGGGTGAGGCTCCTACATCTGTATGTCGACACTGATCCAGACCAGCCGGCCTACCTGACGGCCAAGATCAAGTGGGTCGCCGGCGGAAAGAATCTTTCAACCGACCTGGGTCGCGTAAACACCAAGATTGGCATCGCCAACAACTACTTCGGTGACACGCCCATCGGGATGATGCTGCGAGCCGGGTCGGCGTCCCTCGAATACCGGGTGTACTTCACTAAGTACACGCCCGACCATTACTGCGGTGGGACCGTCAAGATCCAGCCGCAGTAGGCACTGCCGGGGCGCGTGCGTCTCAGGGTCTGGACTTCTTCGGGCTGCTTGCGGTGGGTTCGGCGTCCTCCATGGCGACGACTCGCTCAGCAGCTATGCCGGATTCCATCTCCACGAGACGCCCCTCATCAAGGGCCAGCAGTCCAGCTCGCATGCGTCGCGCAAGCCGCTCCATAAGGTGGCTGCCGAGGTCGTCGGCGGCAACGAAGGCGTAGGAGCGGAGCTCGTCGCTCGGAAGCGTGATCCGGTCTCCGTCGATGACACCGCCGTCGTAGAGGAACATGATCGACTCGGTGCGGTCGGGCTCCGGCCCTTGCCACTCCATGACGAGGAGCCTGCCGACAGTCAGGTTGAGGCCGAGCTCCTCGGCTAGCTCCCGGCCGCAGGCTGCCCGAGGCGACTCGTTCGCCTCCACCGCCCCGCCCGGAACTTCCCACGCGTCCTTGTAGGTCGGCTCAACGATCAGCACCCTGCCTTGCGGGTCGCGGATCAGCGCGCCCGCGCCCATGCGCTTCCCCGGGCGGCTGTTTCGGTAGGCGATGAGCTCGGCAGAGTCGGGCATCAGTAGAGGCTAGTGCCGGTCGTGAAGCTTGGTCCGGACAGGCTCATCATCCGTCTCGGGGGTGTTTGCCGCGAGCTTCCCGATCGCACTGCGCGGGCTCAGGTCGATCACACCCGCGTAATGGTCTAGGAGCACCTGAGGGCTGTGCCCAGCCCACTTCGCCGCCTGATACACGTCGATGCCTGAGGTGAGCCACCACGTGATCGCCGTCTTACGCAGCCACCTGATGCCCGTGCCGGGAGGACAGGGTTTCTTCGTGCTCTTTGCCAGGATCGGCATGACCGGGTCCCAGTAGCGGGACTGCCAATTGCTCAGGTCGAGTGCCTGCCCGCGCGGGCTGGTGAAGACGTACTGCTCCCCTGCCCAGCCGGAGTCCAGGTGGAGGCGGAGGGCGGCGACTGTGACGGGCGCGAGGGGGACGTTGCGTTCCTCCCCAGCAGGCCGGTGCTTGAGGGGACTGCGCTTCCCGCCGCGCTCCGTCCCATCAATCAGCAGGTGGGGGTCGTCCGCGTCGAGAAACACATCCTCCCGCCGGAGGCCACACAGCTCACCAGGGCGGAGCCCGGTCGTGCCAGCGACGATGATGAGCGCCCGGTAGCGCTCCCCGTCCGGCTCAGCTGCGACCAGCTTGGCGAGGCGCTGCACCTCAGCGAGGCTCAGCACACGCCGGATGCTCACCGGGGAGGCGGTCGCCTTGGTGGTCAGGACCGCCTCCAGTGGGTTGCTCGCGATGAGCCCGTGCGAGTGCGCGGCCTTCACGAAGGTGCCCATGGTGACGCGGAAGGACCGCTCCGTATTGGCGGACGCGGTCTCCACCCGGAGCTTCGGGGGTCGGCCTTCCTCAGCTGCGCGCTTCGCCTCCCGCTCGTTGAACGCGCGGGTCAGCATGTTGGTCTCACGGCGGAGCTTCATCGCCTGGTTGAGCCGGGAGGCAGTGAGGGCTTCGGTAATCGGGAGGCTCTGCCCGTGCTCATCACACAGGGCAGTGAGAAGAAGGTCGAGGTTGATGCGGGCGGCCTGCTCGGTCGCCGCGGCCTTCCTGGGAAGAGTGCTCCACCACTCCTCTGCGAACACCGCGACGGTCTTGCTCACCGCGACCAGTGTCGGGTCGGGGCTCTTGTCCGGGTCGAGCGGCTCGCCCCGATCGTCGGCGTCCCAGAGCCCGGCCTGGGCGGTGAGGAGCTTCGCGTGAAACGTCGTCGCGTAGCCCTGGGCGGTGAAGACGCGACGACGCGGGTTGCCACCGTCGATGCGCCACTGGACCCGGTAGGAGACGGCCTTGCCGGTCTTCTCGGGCAGCTTCTTACCGTCGGCGTCCAGCCGTACGATCGGGTACACGCTCCACCGGCTCATGCGGACACCCGGCGGGTCTCAATCCACGCCTGCACATCCGCGGGGAACCAGCGGAGCTGACGGTTGATGCGATGAACGGGGGTGGGGATGAGGCCCGACTCGGGACCTGCCGCACACCACTTCTGTACTGCGCTCTTGCTGACGCCGAGGATGTCGGCGAGGTCAGCGACGGTGAGCATCCGCTCTAGCAGAGCGTTGCTTGCGTTAGTAGCCATGAAGCGGAAGTGCCAGGCGTTTGCATCCAGACATTCGACGCCAGCTCGTGAGCGCTGGGCCGTCGGATGAGTGCCCGTTTCGGGTCCCGTCCGGTTCTTCTGGGCCGTGAGTGTGCCTATGGCCCGGGCGTGCGAAGGCCGCGGCTGAACGTGAGGGAGCCTGTTAGCGCTCTGACCTGCGTGTTTGATGGGTGCACCCGAAGGGATTCGAACCCCTAACCTCTTGATCCGTAGTCAAGTGCTCTATCCGTTGAGCTACGGGTGCGTGCCCTCCCGGAGGACGACCTTGGGGAGCATACCGGAGTGGCGGTCCCCACTGCGCCGGAGTCAGAACCGAGCGGACACCGAGGTTCGGGGAGCTCCGGAGGCCTGGGTGCAGCCGTCCACAGCGGCGACCGACGCATCCCGGCCCCGGACCCGCTGGCGAAGTCCGCCAGCAGGGCGACGGCCACGACAGCAGTCTCTTCTGCACGCTCGAGAGATCGAGACCCGGAGTCGTCTACTGACCAGCCACACAGGTGACGTTGCTCCTCACCTGTCCGCCGTGAAGCCGTCCAACAAGACCGCGGTGTTGTGGCTGGCAGCCCGTCGCGTGCCGCGGACGACCAGCTTCACGGTGTGCCGCCCGGCGGTGGTCCAGACGGCCGCGTGGTGCCGGACGTTGATGGGGCGGACGGCGTACAGGTCCCAGCTGGTCGTGTAGCGGCCGTCGATGTAGATCGCGACGAAGCCGCTGGTCGGCCCGTAGAGCAGCAGCAGGTCGACCGACCGGGCCGTGACCGTGGCGATGAGCGAGGCGCCGGGGACCGTCGAGCCCAGGTGCGTCCCTTGGAAGTCGAGCGAGCGGGTAGCGCGGACCCAGCCCCGGGAGCGCACGAAGGACACGTCGTCGGTCGGCACCGTGAAGGGCTGCGTCCGGACCGGACCGAGGTTGCCCGCGCGGTCCCGGGAGGTGACTTGTATGCGGTAGCTGGTGCCCACGCGCAACGACACGACCGGCTGGGCAGGGGCCGCCGCGTTGGCGTAGGCGGTCCGTCCCGCGAGGTCACGGATCACGACCCGCCAGCTGCCGAGTCCCGACACCGCATCGCGCCCGCCAAGGGTGAGGCGGACCCGTGTGCTGTAGCTGTCCACCAGAGCGGCGGTCACCGTCGTCGAGGTCGGCGGGACGGTGTCGTAGACGACGTCACGGGTCACGGCGTGACAGGTCTTGCTGCTGTCGAACGCCGTCAGGACGAGCTGGTGCACCCCCTGGTACGGGTAGGGGTCCAGCACCATGTCCGTCGGTGGGGTCGCCTGCTGACGAAGACATCCGGGCAGGGTCTCCCCCACCGAGAACCCGCGGTACGACGAGGGTGTCGGCACTGTCACGCTCAACGGCACGTCCCTCGTGCGGACGTACCCGGGCGCCGTCACGACGGGGTCGGGGGAGGTCGTGGGGCGCGACACCCGGGACAGCACATTGGGGGCGGGAGCGCCGGGGCTGCTCGCGAGCAGGTCCGGGCCGAGGGCGCTCCACCTTGGGACACCCAGGCCGGTCACCTGGTCGTAGCCACTGCTCGCCTCGAACAGCCCGTTGTGGCCGAGGGTGACGTCGGCAAAGCCAGGGCTCACCTGGTCGGCGGCGCTGGCGTATAGGGCGGGCAGGATGTTTCCCAGACCTAGAGGTGCTCCGGCTCGGGACGACAGGGTGTCGGCGAGCATCGCCGCCCAGGTGGGGGCGGCGAGCGAGGTACCCCCTCCGACGGTCCAGCCTCCCTGGCTGGCAACGTAGAACTGCAGACCGGACTGCGGGTCGGCGTCGGACGCGACGTCCGGGACGCGCCTGCGGTCCGAGGTCGGGTTGCCGCTCTGGTAGCTCGGAAGCGGCTGCTCCACCGACTCGCCGCCCCCGCTGCCGTCACCGAGATAGCGTCCGAAACCTGAGTCGTACCAGGCGATCTCTGGCTGGTTCGGGGTGAGCGTCGTGCCCCCGACCGCGACGGTGTTGATGTAGCTGGCTGGGAAGTCGACCTGCGCCTCGTTGTCCGGCGTGTCGAAGCTGGAGCAGTCGAAAGCGGCGGCGTCTCCGGAGGCGGCGAACAGCGTGGCGCCGGCGGCGACGAGGTGGTCGATGGCAGCGGAGTAGGCCGCTCGGTCGGCGAGGGACTCGACGGCGTCGAACTGCTTCTCGCAGCTGCCCCAGGAGGTGCTGACCGCCTGGAGCTTGCCGTCCGCGGCGTCCTTGGCCATCTGCTGGATGGCGCTGATGATCCCGCCGGTGGTGTTGGGGGCGAAGTAGAGGCGCTGCTTAGCTTCCGGGGCAGCAGCGAGCACCGCTTCGCTGTCAAGAGCCACCTCGAACTCGCTGCCGTAGCCGTCGAGGGCGTGCGGGTCTGCCCTGTCGACCGGGATTTCGGTGACCTGACCAGCCACCACGGGGAGGCCTTCGCGGGTGGCATAGGTGCTGAGATCCTTGGGGTCCCAACCGGCCAGGTCGAGGATGCCAACCGTGACGCCCGCGCCGTTCCAGCCGGTCGGGACGTCGTAGGCCGCGCGCAGGCTCGCGCCGGTCTGCGGGTTGTCCGCGCCGTCGATCGTCGCCCGCGGGGTATGCACGGGACGGCGGTGCAGCGGCCGGTTGTCCAGTCCCGCGACGCTGGCCACGTCCCGGCTCAGCAGCCCCGGTACGACGACGCGGTCGCTCCAGGTCCCGGTGCTCGCGTGCCGCACGACACCACCGAACAGCTCGGCGATGACCGCGCTCGGACCGGACAGGCTGACCGACCACGCGTCGGCGCGGACCACCTGCAGGTGATGCGCGCGCGCGAAGCCCAGGGCGGCATCGCGGTGGGCGGTAGCGGGCGCGAGGGCCTTGAGCCGGGAGGGAATCGCGCGGTGGGACGCCAGCGCGTGCAGCCTGGCCGTGTCCCCGGGCCGGCCGGAGAGGGTGAGGACGGCCGTCAGTCGGTCAAGGGCCGGCTTTGCGGTGGCGGCTGTCTGTGCGCCAGCAGGCACCGGGACGCCGAGCGCCAGCAGGGCGGCGGGGAGCAGGGCCAACAGGCGCGGAAGCGTCACCTGGACCATTGAACCTCACGCGGGCTCAAGGGTGGCGGTACCAGCGGGCGAGCTTGCCGTCCCGCGAGACCGCCCGCAGCCGGTCCTCGGCGGCGGCGCGGCTCTCGGTGGTCGCCACCACGAGCAGCTGGTCGCCACGTTCGAGCCGGGTCTCCGGCGTCGGCACCATTCCCTCGCCGGCCCGGACGACCAGCGACAGGACGGCCCCCTTCGGAAGGCGGAGCTCATCGACGTACACGCCGTGCAGGTGGCTGCCGGGGCGCACCTGCACCTGCAGCAGATCGGCCCGGACCTGCTCGAGCGGGGCGCTCTCGACCTCGAGGTCGCGCGCCTCGAGGTCCTCGACGACACCGAGCAGGCGGCCCACGAAGGGCAGCGTCGGGGCCTGCACGAGGGTGTAGACGACGACCAGCACGAAGACCGCGTCGAGCACGTCGGTGCCACCCGGCACGCCAGCCGTGACCGGCACGGTCGCCAGGACGATCGGTACGGCGCCGCGCAGCCCGGCCCAGGCGAGGAAGGCCTGCTCGCGCCAGGGCACGCCGAACGGCGTCATCGACACCAGGACCGCGAGCGGACGGGCGAGCAGCAGCGCGACCGCGCCGACCAGAAGCGCCGTCGGCACCGCGTCGAGCAGCCGGGCGGGCGAGGCGAGCAGACCGAGCAGCACGAACAGCCCCAGCTCTGCCAGCAGGGCAAGCGAGGTCGCGAAGCCCAGGACTGCGCGTCGGTGCGGAAGTCGCGCGCTGCCCACGACGACCCCGCAGACGTAGACGGCAAGAAATCCGCTGGCGTGCAGGCTCCCCGCGGCGCCGAAGGACAGCAGCACCAGCGCCACGGTGGCCAGCGGGTAGAGGCCGGCGCTCGGCAGGGCCAGCCGGCCCAGGGTGCTCCGCCCGACCCACCCGACGGCGAGCCCGACGGCCAGCCCGACGGCCAGCTCGTAGAGCACCAGCCCAGCGACCTCCCACCCGGTGGTGGTGCCCCAGGAGCTCGACGAGGCCAGCGTGACGAGCACGACCGTCGGGGCGTCGTTGAGGCCCGACTCGGCCTCCAGCACCGACCGGACCCGGGCCTTCAGGGGGAGCCGGCGCAACACGGCGAAGACGGCTGCCGCGTCCGTGGAGGCCACTGCCGCCCCGAGCAGTACCGCCGTCCGAAGCGACGTGCCGAGTACGAGCATGAGCACGCCCCCGACCACGCAGACGCTCACGAGCACGCCGAGGGTGGACAGCGTCACCGCAAGCGGAAGGGCGGGACGGACGTGCTCCCACCGGGTCGTCAACCCGCCCTCGGCAAGGATCACCGCGAGGGCGACCAGTCCCAGCTCCCCGGTCAGGGCGTAGTCCTCGAAGCGGACCCCGAGGCCCGCCTCGCCCACCGCCAGCCCGATGCCGAGGTAGACCAGCAGCGCCGGAACACCGGTCCGGCTGGACAGCCGGACCGCCAGGACGGCGACCAGCAGCAGACCGCAACCAGCCAGCAGTGCGAGGTCGACGGAATGGTCCATCGGCCCATCCTGTCCTGCGCTGGCAGAATGAAGGGGTGAGGACGCGACCGCACTGGGCCGGAGAGCTGCTGGTCGTCGCGTTCCTGCTCGTGATCTACGACCGGGTCTCAGGCCTCGCGGCGCTCAGGGCAGCTGCCGCCTTCGCCCACGGGCGGGACCTGCTGGGCCTGTCGCCGTTCGGGATCGAGAAGAGGGCCGACGCCTGGCTCGCCAGCATCAGCTGGCTGCGCAACCCGGCCGCCTACTACTACGACCTCGCGCACGTCGACCTGACCCTGGCCGTGTTCCTGCTCTGCTACGTGTTCCGCGCGCCGGTCTACCAGCGGGCGCGGACCGCCCTGATGCTGGTCAACCTGATCGGCCTGGGCGTCTTCCTGCTCTACCCGGTCGCTCCGCCCCGACTGCTCCCCGGCGGGGGCTTCATCGACATCGTCGGGGAGTCCGGCACGTTCGGCGCGGGCACCGACGGAGGCGTTGCGCTGCACGCCAACGCGTTCGGCTCGATGCCCTCGCTGCACGCGGCCTGGGCCTTCTGGGTCGCCCTCACCGTCATGTCGATGACGACCCGCCGGTCGCTTCGGGTACTCGGCTGGACCCACGTCGCGCTCACCCTCGTCGTCGTCATCATCACCGGGAACCACTACCTGCTCGACCTGGTCGCGGGGGGCCTGGTCCTCGGGTTCGCCTGGGCGGTGGCGCCGCTGGTCGTCCTCGAGCGGTGGCGGCGGCCCTTCGGAGGCGCATCCGGCGTACCGGCTATGGCGCCTGAGCACGCAGCCGCGGTCGACTAACGGTCGACTCACTCACAGGAACCTCACAGCGAGCCTGCAGGCATCGCGGAGTGTCTTCAAAGAGGTTGGTGACATGCCTGAGGCGAGACTCCTGGTCGTTGACGACGAGCCCAACATCGTCGAGCTGCTCTCCGCGTCCCTGCGCTTTGCGGGGTTCGAGGTCGAGACCGCTGCGGGAGGGCTGGAGGCCGTCGAGGCGGCGCACACGTTCCGGCCCGACCTGCTGGTGCTCGACGTGATGATGCCCGGTCTGGATGGCTTCGGCGTCGTCCGTCGGCTGCGGCAGGAGGGCGTGCGGACCCCCGTCGTCTTCCTCACCGCCAAGGACGCGACCGAGGACAAGGTCACCGGCTTGACCCTCGGTGGCGACGACTACGTCACCAAACCGTTCTCCCTGGAGGAGGTCGTCGCCCGCATCCGGGCCGTCCTGCGCCGCGTCTCCACCTCGCCCTCGGCGCAGACCCACCTGAGCTTCGCCGACATCGAGCTCGACGAGGACACCCACGAGGTCTGGAAGGACGGCACGCTGGTGCCGCTCTCGCCGACCGAGTTCAAGCTGCTCCGGTACTTCATGCAGAACACCGGGCGGGTGCTGTCGAAGGCGCAGATCCTCGACCATGTCTGGAACTACGACTTCGGAGGCGACGCCAACGTGGTCGAGTCCTACGTCTCCTATCTCCGGCGCAAGATCGACACGACCGAGCCCCGGCTGCTCCACACGCTCAGAGGCGTGGGCTACGTGCTCCGCGTCCCCCGGAGCTGACCCGACAGTGACCGTGCTGTCCCGCACCCCACTTCGGGTCAAGCTGGTCGTGGCCGTGGTGGTCCTCGCCGCCCTCGGCCTGACCATCGTCGGCTTGTCCGCCACCACGTCCCTGCACGGCTACCTCGTCCAGCGCGTCGACGACCAGCTCAAAGCCTTTCAGGGAGACGGCGGAGCAGGACACGGCGGTGGCGGTCCCAACCCCTTCACCACCGTGTACGTCGGACTGGTGAACGCCGACGGGTCACTCACGACCCTCGCAAGCCCTCCCGGCAGCCGCGGACCCGAGGCGCCTTCGAGGGTGCCGGGCAGTCCGAGCACCGTGCACGCCACCGACGCCGGGCAGGCCGACTGGCGGGTCATCGGTCGACGTGACCGCGAAACCGGGTCCATCGTCCTGGTCGGCGTGAGCCTGCGCGACGTCGAGAGCACCACCCACCAGCTCGTCGTGCTCGAGTTGATCATCGGCGCCATCGTGCTCGTCGCGATGGGCGGCGTGGCCTACGTCGTCGTGCGCCGATCACTGCGGCCCCTCGTTGCCGTCGAGGTCGCGGCCGAGGCCCTGTCGGCCGGCGACTTCAGCCAGCGGGTGCCCTCGGGTGACCCGCGTACCGAGGTGGGCTCGCTGTCCACGTCCTTCAACGCGATGGCCGAGCAGATCGAGAAGTCCTTTGCCCTCGCTACCGCGTCGGAGGCGGACGCTCGCGCATCGGAGGACCGCATGCGCCGCTTCGTGGGCGACGCCTCGCACGAGCTGCGGACCCCCCTCACCTCGATCCGGGGCTTTGCCGAGCTCTACCGCTCGGGCGCGCTGTCCACCAACGAGGAGGTCACCCGCGCCATGTCACGGGTCGAGAGCGAGGCGTCTCGGATGGGCCTGCTCGTCGAGGACCTGCTGATGCTGGCCAGGCTCGACCAGCAGCGGCCCTTCGAGCACGTTCCCGTCGACCTGCTCGAGCTCGCCGGCGACGCCGTACAGGACGCCCATGCAGTGGACCCGTCCCGCACCGTGACCCTCGAGGCGGTGGCCGCGGGTCCGGCACCGGTCGTCTCCGGCGACGCCGCGCGGCTGCGCCAGGTGTTCGGCAACCTGGTCGCCAACGCCCTGACCCACACCCCCTCTGGTACGCCGGTCGTGGTTCGCGTCTCCAGCTCGTCCTCGGAGGCCGTGGTGGAGGTCGTCGACGTCGGACCGGGTATCCCCTCCGCAGACCGCGCCCGCGTCTTCGAACGCTTCTTCCGGGTGGACAGCTCCCGAACCCGCACCTCCGGCGGCAGCGGCCTCGGCCTGTCCATCGTCGCCGCCCTGGTGCTCGCGCACGACGGGTCGGTGCGGGTGGACGACACCCCCGGCGGAGGGTCCACCTTCCGCGTCGCCCTCCCCCTCCAGAGCCTCTGACGGGCCGACCGGTGTAGCCGGTGTGGTGGCCGCAGGTCAGCAGCCGTGCAGCACCAGATAGCTGCCGGAGCGGGTCTTGCGGACTTCCACCTGTGCGGGGATCCGCTGGCGGAGCTCGGCGACGTGCGACACGACCCCGACGACGCGGCCGCCCTCCCGCAGCCCGTCGAGGACGTCCATGACCTCGTCGAGGGCGTCCTCGTCGAGAGTCCCGAAGCCCTCGTCGACGAACAGCGCGCCGATGCGGGAGCCGCCGGCTTCGGCGGTGACGACATCGGCGAGTCCCAGGGCCAGCGCGAGCGAGGCTAGGAACGTCTCGCCGCCGGACAGCGTCGAGGTGTCACGGTCCTGCCCGGTCCAGCCGTCCCGGGCAAGTAGGCCGAGGCCGGAGCGCTGCCCTGCGCGGGCGGCCCCGTCGGTGTGGACCAGCTCAAAGCGTCCCTGGGTCATCCGCAGCAGCCGCACCGACGCAGCGGCGGCCACCTCCTCCAGCCGGGCGGCGAGGACGAAGGCCGTGAGCGTCATCTTCAGCGCGTTGGCGCCGGCTCCGGCGCAGAGCTCGGCCAGCCCACGGACCTCGGCAGCCCGCTCCTCCAAGGGCAGCAGCGCCGACGACTCCCGCTCGAGCACGGGCAGCAACCGCTCCAGCCCGGTACGTCGTGCCTGTGCTTGCGCGCTCCTGCCGACGGCCTCGGCATGGGCCACCTCCGCCTCCGACGCCAGCGCGTCGACAGCGGCAACGGGGGCGGGCGGGTCCAGCTCCACGTCGAGCTCGGGGTCGGCGAGCGCCTCCAGGACACCGGCACGAGCGGCGCCGGCTTCCCGGAGCTGCTCGCCGGTCGTGCTGAGCCATGGGGAGCTGCGGGTGGCGGACCGGGCGCTGTCGACCGACGCGAAGCCGGCGCTGCCGCAGGCTGTCTCGGCCTCGCTCACGGCGCGGTCGAGCTCGGCCTGCGCCAAGGCGAGGTCGGCGGACGCCTCGAGCGCCCGCTCGCAGGCGGTCAGCCGGTTACCCAGAGCCCCGAGGGCACCGGCCAGGTCAGCGGCGAGTCCGAAGAGCTCCCGGTCGAGCTGGTCCTGGGCTGCTCGGCCCCGAGCGGTGGCGTCGACCTTGCGGCGCTGAGCAGCCTCGGCCCGACCCTCGGCGGCGACGACCGCGGACGTCGCAGTGACCCGCCCCTGGTCGAGCTGCTCGAGGTCGCCTTCGGCAGAGCCGGCCCCGCGGGAATCGTCCCTCGCAGCAGCGATCACGAGGTCGCGCTCGGCGAGGTCGAGGTCGAGCGCCTCGAGGGTGAGCGCGCCCAGCCGGCTGCGGAGGGCTGCGTCGGTGGCCATCGCCGCTGCCTGACGGGTCTCGAGATCGGCCACGTCCCGCTGCGCGCGCTCGGCCTCCAGACGGGAGCGTTCCTCGTCGTCGGAGCTCACGCCCTCGTCCTGCAGCAGGGAAGGGTCGGGGTGCTCCAGGGAGCCACAGACGGGGCAGGGTGCGTCGCTCTCGAGGGCGAACGCCAGCCGGGCAATCATCGTGTTGATGCTGGCCGTGCGGAGGTCGTTGGCCTTGATGGCAAGGGCCAGGGCAGTCTCGCGCGCCGACAGGTGCTGCTCTCCCAGCACGGCCATCCGGGTGCTGACCCGACCCAGCTCGACGAGGTCGGGGCGCAGGGCGGCGAGGCGGTCACGGTCATAGGCGAGCGCCGGCAGCCGTTCGGCAGCCGCGCGCGCGGTCGCGAGCTGGGCGACGACGAGGACGCGCCGGGCGGGAAGCCCTTCCAGTACGAGGCAGGCCGCTCCGTGGGCGGCCAGAGCGTCGGCCTCTTCGTCGCCGGCCTTGGCTGCCTCGGCGACCGCTTCCTGCCGCGCGGCGTCGACAGCGCGAAGGGCCTCGAGCCGGCCGTACCGCTCCCGACCGGAGGACAGCTGGCCCCGGAGGTCGTCCACCCCGAGGTCGACATCCAGGCCGGTGCCGGACAGGCCGGACCGGGCCACGGCCTCGGCACCCAGGGCGTCGTCGCGGGCCCGCCGCCGCTCAGCGATCTGGGCGATCGCCCCCGCGGCCTCCCGGGCCCTGTTGGCGGCGTCGAGCTCGGCTCTGGTGAGAACGAGCAAGGGCTCGGCCGCGGCCAGGTCAGCCTGCCGGGCCAGCACCGAGACGAGCCGCTGCTGGCGTTCCCTGAGCCGGTGCGTGAGGACGGCCGCCGCGCGGGTCCGGTCGCGCTCGGCCGTCGCCACCTGCAGGTCCAACTGCAGGCGGGTCACCTCGGCCTGACAGGTGTCGAGCAGGGCGGCAGCCCACCTGAGCGACCCGGGCGCCACGTTGATGGACCCCTCGGCGGCGGGCACGGCGTCGGCGAAGGATCCGGGCAGGTCAGTCGGCTGCGGCCAGGGTGGGACACCGGCCACCTCGGCCACGCGGGCCTCCACCCTGCTGAGCTCGGCCCGCGCGCAGGCGACCTGCTCCATGCACAGCCGGCGACGGGTCGACAACCAGACCTCGACGTCGGCGAACCGCTCGGTGCCAAAGAGCTTCTGCAGGACAGCGGCCCGGTCAACGGAGGACGCCCGCAGGAACTGGGCGAAGTCCCCCTGCGGCAACAGCACCACCTGGAAGAACTGCTCGGCGGACATGCCGACCAGGTCGGCGATCTCGAGGTCAGCCTCCCCGACGCGGGTCGAGATGCAGACCCAGTCGCCCTCGACGAGCTCCTCGAGCAGGACGCGGGCAGGCTCAACCGTCGTGCCGCTGCCGCGAGCCTTGGCGCGCTCCTGCTGGGGGGAGCGGGTGATCCGCATGCGGCGGCCGGACAGGGTCGCCTCGAGCTGCACCTCGGTGCGCAGCGCGGCATCGGCCTGGTCGGCGCGCAGCCGCTTGGCGGCGTTTCGGACCCCCGGGACGCGGCCGAACAGGGCGAAGCCGAGCCCGTCGAGCAACGTCGTCTTTCCCGCGCCCGTCGGCCCGTGCAGCAGGAACAGACCCGCCCCGGCGAGGGCGTCGAGGTCGACGGTGACGGAGGCCGCGAACGGCCCGAAGGCGGTGAGCCGAAGCAGGTGCGGAGTCATGCCCGCACCAGCCGGGTCGCCTCGACCGCCTCACCGAGAAGGGCGACCTCAGCCGGAGAGGCCGGTGTACCCCGGACGTGGTCGACGAAGGCGGAGCCGATCTCGAGGTCGGTGCGACCCGCGACGCGCGTGGCATAGGAGTCGGCGGAGCGGACGACCCCCTCGGGCTCATGGGCCAGGACCAGCACGTTCGGGAACCGCGTGGTCAGGCGCTCCATCGCGAACTCAGGCCGGGCTGTGTCGGTGAGAACGACGGACAGCCAGTCGGCTTCCTGGCCGGCCAGCGAGGCGTCGCCGAGCACACCGGCAAGGGTCCCGCGCAGGGTCGACAAGCGGCGGGGCACCGGCGCAGGCACGAACGTGACCGACGAAAGCCCGGCGTCACCGAGCTCGACGAGCCACGATCCTTTGACCTGGTGGGCTTCCGAGAAGGAGTACGCCAGCGGTGACCCGCTGTAGCGCAGCGACTCGCTGAGGGTCTGCGCCCCGTGCAGGTGTCCGAGCGCCGCGTAGGTGAAGCCGTCGAACAGCGACACCGGCACCGAGCCGACGCCGCCGACGGTGATGTCCCGCTCCGACTCGGTCGCGTGTCCACCCGCCGCCCAGCAATGCGCCAGCACCACCGAGACGGGCGGCGCGACGGAACGGACGCGGGCAAGCGCCTCCCCCAACACCGCGACGTGGCTGACCGCGCCGTGCGCCGCCGGCTCCAGGTAGGGGACCGCAAAAAAAGCCACCCCGTCGATCACCACCGGCTCGGCGCAGCGGGCGAGAGACGTCCGGAGGAACACCCCGCTGGCGTCGAGCAGCGCCGAGCCGAAGCCGAGCCGGCGTGCGCTGTCGTGGTTGCCGCTGATCACGACGACCTTCGCCCCTGCGTCGCGAAGTCGCACGAACGCCGACTCGCAGCGGGCGACGGCCTCCAGGGGAGGCACCGCGCGGTCGTAGACGTCGCCCGAAACGACCACCACGTCGACCCGCTCGCTGACCACCACCGACACGAGGTGGTCGACGAACGCCTCCTGGGCACCGGCGAGGGAAGCCCGGTGCAGGGTCCTGCCCAGGTGCCAGTCAGAGGTGTGTAGCAGTCGCATCCCCCGAACGTAGGGCCGACCCCGGACAGAACCATGGCAACCGGGCCGTTCCTGGCCGGCTACCACGGCGACGGGGCCCTCGGTGTTGGGTCGGCCAGCCCGGCGGACGGCGATCAGCGCCCCCGGAGGGCGCTGTTCGCGGTGGCGGAGGATCGGGGATTTGAACCCCGGATGGGCTTGAGACCCAAACCGCATTAGCAGTGCGGCGCCATAGACCGGGCTAGGCGAATCCTCCTGGCAGACCTTGGGGTCTGACGAGCGGGAAGCATAACGGCTCACGCCAGCGCAAGGGCGCCGCCTGGGCTCAGGTCAGGTCAGGCCAGCAGCGGCGATCGGTACGGCGTAGTCGTCGCACCACACCAGGACCGTCCAACCCTTGGTCACGTCGTAGCCGACCGGCGCGGTGTAGCTGAAGGTTCCGTGCTCGGCCTTGAGCCCCCGGGAACGACACCGACGCGAAGCCGATGACGATCCGGCCCGAGAGGACGTAGGCCTCCGCCCGACCGGACGCCCGGTGGCCGATCCCACGCAACACCCCGCTGGCGAGCAGCCTCGCCGTCAGACCCGGCGGCTGCGTGACGGAACTGCCCAACGGCGACGGCGTGACCGACGGCGTCGTCGTAGGCACGGGGGTGGCGTCGGCAACAGGGCTCGCAAGCACTGGGGGGAACGCCTCGACGAGGGTCCGTTCCTGGAAGGACGGGGCGAGCAGGACCGCCAGCAGCCCCAGGGTCACGGCAGGGCCTGACCAGAGGGCCCCGAGCGGGGACCACCGCCGCATGAGTCTGCGGGTCGCCACCCATGCCGGCACGACGCCGGCGCTCACGAGCCAGGCGCGCGGGCTGGCGATCAGCCCGGACAGAAGGTCCGGCCGCAGGACCGCGAGGACCAGCAACGCCGCAGGTACCGGCAGCACCGCCAGAAACCGCATCGCGGGCGACGGCGAGGCGGGCGTGGATCCGGGCAGCCGCATTCTGCGCATGCTCAGCGGATGCGGGTCCGGTCCGTCGCTCGGCTAGGACCTCACCGTGACGTCACCGTGACGTCCTCGTGACGCTCGCACCCCGCATTCCGTCCGACGAGGGAGTCCGGCCTTCATCACCCAAGGCTTGCCTGAGGTTGTGGCAGCCGCTCCGGCTCCAAGCGCCGGGCCGGAGCGGTCCGGACGGGAGCGGCGACGAGCGCCTGCCCCCGCACCCGCAGGCCGCACAGGTACAGCGGCAGGCCGACGACGAGCGCCCCGGCCACGGCGTCGAGCAAATAGTGGTTGGCGGTGGCCACCACCACGAACGTCGTCGCGACCGGGTAGAGCCAGGCCAGGTGCCGCCAGCGGGTGCGTAGGCCGGTCACGAGGGCGACCGCGCACCACACCGACCATCCGACGTGCAGGCTCGGCATCGCGGCCAGGTCGTTGATGAACCCCTGGACCCCGTGGCCGGTGGCCCAGGCCACCGGGTGGTCCAGGACGGTGTCGACCGCGCCAGGCACAGCGAATCGGGGCGGCGCCAGCGGCCAGGTCGCGTAGATCAGCAGGGCGAGGGCGGTCGAGAGGACCAGGGCACTGCGCAACGGCGCGTAGACGCGCGCACGGCGGCGCCACAGCCAAGCCAGGACGAGGGGGGTGACGATGAAGTGCAGGCTCGCGTAGTAGTACGACGACAAGATTTCGAGCCCTGCGTGAGCGGTGAGGAACTCGTTGATCCGCAGCTCGTGGAACAGCCCGAAGGACTGCTCCAGCGAGCGGACCTCGTCGGCATGTACGAAGGAGACCACCGCCCGGTGCGGGGCGAGGACCCGCGTGACCGCGTAGAGGGCGTATCCGATGCCGATCGAGACAAGCTCGACGTGGGCAGGGAGACGGCGCCAGGACAGTCGGGCGGCCACGGCGTTCAACGAACCTCCTCCATAGCCGGTCCCGCGAAGGCTTCCACAGACTGCTGTCAGGTAATCACATGCTTGCGACAACAAACGACAAGAACGTCAGTCAGCCGACGTCGAGTCGGGCGAGCAGCGCCCGGTGGTCGCTGCCGGGGAATCGCCCCATCCCCGAACGGGAAGGGCGGAAAGGGGTGCACGACGCGGACGACGACCGGCCGGGTGGGCAGCTGGATGACGGCGCCAGGGGACTGGAAGCGCAGCGTGAAGTCGGTCAGCACGTCGATCGGGTAGCGCGACCACAGCCCGCACCCGTCGGCGTCCCGGAACAGCCGCAAGTCGGAGTAGGGCAGCGCCGCGTCGAGGCCGGCAGCGTGCAGGCGTGCGACGGCCTCGGGCGTGAGCTCCTGCGTGGCGAGGACGTCGACCTGATGGGTGCGGACCAGCCGCACCAGCGCATCCGGGTCGGCTTCCCCGAAGCGCAGGTTGGCGGTCAGGACGGTGAGCGGCGCGCCGACCTGGACGGCGTCGGCCACGTAGAGCGGCACCAGCCACAGTGCGTCCAGCAGGAGCAGCGCCGCCGTCGCCGCCGCGATCGCCCGGCGCCGCAGCACCAGCTGCAGGACGAGGAGCACCCCGAGCGGTACGACGAGCAGCGGCACCGTCACATCGGTCACCACCAGCAGGGGGCGTCCGTGGTCACCGACCAGGCGCACCAGCGTCGGCAGCCCCAGCACGAAGGTCACCCCGGCCAGCACGAGGGTCAGCGGTCCCCGGGACATCCGCTGATCCTGGCACGCCCTCCCGCTGACGAGGCCGCCTCCCGGTGTGGCTCCGAAGCCAGCCCTTTACGGTTGGCGCGGCCCCGGGACAGTCAGACGACCTCGCGCAAGGCCCCGGTGGCCACGTCATAGACGAAGCCGCGCACGGAGTCCTTCAGCGGGATGGACGGCTCGGCCTGGATGCGGGCCATGCTCTGCCGCACGTCAATGTCGAGGTCGCTGAATGCCTCGGTCGACCAGGACGGCTTGATGCCGGTGTCCGCCAGGATCGTGGCCTTGAACTCGTCCTCGGTGAAGGTCAGCATCCCGCAGTCGGTGTGGTGGATCAGGACGATCTCCTTGGTGCCGAGCAGCCGCTGGCTGATGGCCAGCGAGCGGAGCTCGTCATGGGTGATGACACCACCGGCGTTGCGGATGACGTGGGCGTCGCCCTCCTGCAGCCCGAGCAGGCCGTAGGGGTTCAGCCGCGCGTCCATGCACGCGACGATGGCGATCTGCTTCGCCGGCGGCAGGGGCAGATCGCCCTTGTCGAAGGTGGCCGCATATGCCTCGGCGTTGGCCAACAGCTGGTCGGTGACGGACATGCACATGCTCCTTGAGCGAGGGGTGGACGCGGCCGGACGAATGCCGGCAATCAGGTAGGGAAAAGGTACGGCGCAGCGCCAACCGCGGCCACCGGGGTCAGCGGACCCCGACCGCCGTCGCGCCACCGTCGACGGTGATGACCTCACCGGTGGTCGCCGGGAACCACGAGGACAGCAGCATCACGGCGGCTTTCGCGATCGCACCGGACGACGTGTCCGACGTTGCGTCCCAGCCGAGAGGGGCCCGGACGTCGTACTCCTCGACGAGGCTGGTGTGGCCGGGGAGCGCGCGGGCGAGCAGGGTTGCGACGGGTCCACAGGCGACCAGGTTGACGCGGACGCCACGCGGCCCGAGCTCGCGGGCCAACGACCGGGCGGTGGCGGCCAGGGCCGCGTGTGAGACCTGGAGCCAGTCCGGGTCGCCCCAGACCTGAGAGCTGTCCTGGGTCAGACCGACGACGGCAGATCCCCTGACCAGCAGGGGGTCCAGCGCGTGCGCGACCGCCGCCAACGACCAGGCGGTCACCTCGAACACCTGGCTGGCCAGGGCCCAGGGCGTCCCCGCGAAGGTGGTCCCTTCGAAGCCCTCCGGCAGGTAGCCGAGGGCATGCACGACCCCGTCGACCCGGTCCCAGCCGGCCTCGCGGACCGCGTCGGCAAGCGCGTCAAGATCCTGCTGGAGGGTGACGTCGAGCTCGAGCACCGGCTCGGCAACGCCGAGCCGCGGCGCGACCCGGGAGGTGATCCGGTGGGCCCGGCAGACGGGCGAGGTCAGCAGCACCTCGGCTCCCTCGGCGAGGGCCAGCCGGACAACGGCGCTGGCCAGGCTCGCCTCGGTCAGGACCCCTGTCACGACCACCCGGCGCCCAGCCAGCAGGCTCACGACAGGGGACCCCCGGCGACCTTGGACGTCACGAGGTCCACGAAGGTCCCGAGGTGCCTGGTGCCCGCGATCTCGTCCTCGGGCAACACGATCCCGAGTGCGTCCTCGACCGCCATGGCGAACTCGATGAGCGCGAGCGAGTCGACACCGAGGTCGTCGACGAAGGACACGTCCTCGGTGAGCTCCTCCGGCGTCAGGTCGAGCAGGGAGACGGCCTGGTTGCGCACCACCTCCAGGACTGTCGCTCGCTCCACCCGCACGACAGTAGTCAGCCCTCCGGACGGTCGCGCATGCCCGTGGACTCCCCCGCTGCCAACGCAACCCGGTCGAGCTTTCCGTTGGCGTTGCGGGGAAGGGCGTCGAGCACCAGCAACGGCCTGGGGACGGCATGTGCGCCGAGCGCCTCCTGCACGCAGCGACGCAGCGCGGGCACGTCAACCGTGACGCCGGGTAGGGGGACGACTGCGGCGGCGACGTTCTGCCCGGCGACCGGCGACGGCACCCCGAACGCTCCCGCGTCGGCGAGCTGACCGCTTCCCATCAGGGCCCGCTCGACCTCCTGCGGATAGATGTTGACCCCGCCACGCAAGACCAGGTCGACGGTGCGACCGGCCATCGTGAGGTAGCCGTCGGCGTCGAGCCAGCCCAGGTCGCCGGTCCGCAGCCACCCGTCCGCGGTGAGACGCAGCCGCTCGGCGTCGCCCCAGTAGCCCGGGGTCACCACCGGCGACCTGACCCAGACCTCCCCGACCTCGCCCGCGGCCCTGGCCCGGTCGGTTCCGTCCACCACCCTCAACTCGGCGTACCGGACGGCTCGGCCGACGGTTCCCGGACGGTCGACGTCGTCCGGCAGGTGCGTGACCGGCGCGCACGTCTCGGACAGGGCGTAGACGTCGTGCAACTCGATCTGCGGGAGGACGGCCCGCACCCGGTCGAGCGTCCCGACGGGGGCGGGGGCTCCGCCGTACACCGCGAGCCGCACGCCGGTGAGGGTCGCGAAGCCGTCGCAGCGCAGCAGGCCCTCCCAGATGCTCGGCACCACGTCCAGCCAGGTGACCTCGTGCGACAGGGCGCTCGCCACCAGCAGCGGCGCGGAGTAGTCGGCCATGGTGACTGCCGACCCGCCGCTGTGCATGGCTGGGGCGAGCTGGGTGAGGTGCCCGGACACCCAGCTGAACGGGAGGTGGATCGCCGTCCGGTCCTGCGGACCCAGCCCCAGGGCCGAGGCGTAGAACTCGGCGGCGTAACCGGCCATCTTCCCGGTGACGCGTACCGCCTTCGGCCGGCCCGTCGTCCCGCTGGTGGGGATCAGCATGTACGTCGTGTCCTCGGCCGGCAGCTCCCTGCTCGGATCCCACGGTCGCGGGCTGCTGAGCAGAACCCCTGCAGCGTCGGCCATCTCCAGCCCCTCGAGGGTCCCAGCCAGCTCGGGCTGGACGAGCAGCACTGCCGGGCACACCAGGTCGAGCAGCTGACCGTGCCGCGCGCTCGGGGCATCGACCGGCAGCCCGACGAAGACCAGCCCGGCCCGGGCGCAGGACCAGATGGCGACGGCACTCTCGAGCCCGTTGCGGGCAAGCACCGCAACGCGGTCCCCCGGGCTGAGCCCCCGACCGAGCAGCTGGTCGGCCGCGCCCTCGACCAGGTCTGCGAACTGCGCGTAGGTCACCGTGCGATCAAGGGCAGGGTCGACCAGCAGGACCCGCTCGGGCCAGGCCCCGCTTGCTGTGCCGAGGATCTCGATGATCGAGGTCGGCCTGCTGCCGGGAGCCCCCGGGGTCATGCGCGCAGGGCCTCCAGGGTGGCGGCGCGGATGCCGGCGGCCTGGCTGTGCACGACCTGGAACGCCGCCGCGCGGAGCAGTCGCTGGGCCGGGTCGGCCAGGTCCATGCCCTGCCCGCCGCGCGCCGTCAGCAGGGCGGTGGCCGACTCGATCCCCAGCAGCAGGGCCTGCGCGCGCGCGGCGAGCCGGTCGTCGTTGCGCTGGTTGAACGGAGCGTTGTCGAGCAGGTCGTAGGCGGTGGCCCGGACCGCAAGAACCCGCTCCCTCAACGCCGCCGCCGTCTCCGGGGAACGGCCCTCGAGCAGATCCAGCGCCGCCAGCGCGATCCCGAAAGTCGACGGCTGCACGTTGGTGTTGGCTGAGGCGTCGACGGCGAAGAAGTCCTTGTAGGGCAGCAGGTTCAGAACCTGAGAGGCCTCCATCCGTAGCCCGTCGAACGCGAGCGCGTGGGTGGAGGTGCCGCCCATCGCGGCCAGGTCCAGCAGTCCGGTGCTGCGCAGGCCGGGCCCCTCGCAGGCGGGCACCAGGCCAAAGACGACCTCGTCGGTCTCACGGACGACGGCACCGACGACGAGCACGTCGACCAGCCCCCACCCGGTGCACCACGGTTGGGTGCCGGTCAGGACGTAGGCGTCGCCGTCTCGCTCAGCGAAGATGCTCGGCTTGGGCGTGCGGACGTGGCTGTAGGACACCCCTCCCTGCACCGCCCCGCTGACCAGGTCGGCCAGGTAGGTCTCCCGGAGCGCCTCGTTCACGGTGCTGGCAACCATCTTCAGGACCGGGCCGTGCTGGAACCACACGAACCACAGGTCCGGGCTGGCCCCGGCCAACAGCTCGATGACGGCCCGCTGCTCGTCGGTGCCGACGCCCCCGAGCTCGACCGGGGCGTAGGTCGCATAGAGCCCCGCCTCCGCAAGGCGCGCGGTGTCGGCGCGAGTGACCCCTTCCCGCTCGAGCCGGGCCGCGTCGGCGACCAACTCCTCCCGAAGGTCGGTGGCGCGGGCGAGCAGCGTGCCGGGGGCAGGGGGTGCGGTCTGGCTGGGAGCGGAGGTCACCTCACAAACGGTAACCGCCACCAGGGGGGAGGGCGCGTCAGGGAGCGAGCACGATCGAGCCGTTGTGGCCGCCGAACCCGAAGCTGTTGCTCACGGTGGGGCCAGGCTCCCAGGGTCGGGGCGCGAGCACCACGTCGACCTCGAGGGCCGGGTCGACCTCGGTCGTGCCCATCGTCGGGGGCAGCTCGCGGTGGTGGAACGACAGCAGGACGGCGACTGCCTCCAGAGCGCCGGCCGCACCCAGGCCGTGTCCGGTCACGCCCTTGATCGACGTGAGCGGCACGGCGCCCGGCCCGAAGACGGCGGCAACGGCCTGAGCCTCGGCCTGGTCGTTCAGAGGCGTCGAGGTGCCATGGGCGTTGACGTGCCGGACCTCGGCCGGGGTGAGCCCGGCGTCGTCGAGGGCCCGTCGCATGCAGGCGGCGGCGCCCACCCCACCGGGGCTGGGAGCCGTGATGTGGTGGGCGTCGCAGGTCGAGGCGGTGCCGACGATCTCGCCGTACACGTGCGCGCCCCTGGCGAGGGCCTGCTCGCGCTCCTCCAGGAGCAGCACGCCAGCCCCCTCGGACAGGCAGAAGCCGTCTCGGCCGATGTCGAAGGGGCGGCTGAGCCCGGTCTCGGACAGCGCGGTCATCTTGGTGAACGCCCCGACGGTCACTCCGTTGATCGAGGCCTCGGCGCCGCCGGCGAGCACGACGTCACAACGCCCGTCGAAGATCATCCGGGCACCGGCGCCGACGCTGTGCGTGCCCGCAGCGCACGCGGTCGTGATGGTCTCGCACGGGCCACGCCAACCCAGGCGGAGGCTGACGGAGGCGGCGCCCGCGTTGGGCATCACCATCGGGATCGTGAACGGCGAGATGCGGCCCGGCCCGCGCTCCCCCAGCACCCCGCACTGCACCTCGAAGGTGTTGATCCCGCCGATCCCGGTCCCCAGGCTGACCCCGGCGCGGTCCGGGTCGACGTCGGGAAGCCCGCCGGCGATCGCCATCTCGGAGGCAGCGATCGCGAAGTGCGTGAAGCGGTCGTGGTGGCGCTGCTCCTTCGAGGACAGCCACTGGCCGGCGTCGAAGTCGTCGATGGTCCGGACCCGGCGCCGCTGCGGCTCGGTCTGCAGGCCCTTCCAGAACGCGTCGAGACCGATGCCGGCCGGCGACACGACGCCAATGCCGGTGACGACGACGCGGCGCGGGGGCGGGTAGGCCTTCACGCCGGCGAGCCTACGTCCGGGACCCGTCGGCAAGTGGGGCAGGATCGGCGGGTGCGCACCGCTCTCGTGTTCCCAGGGCAGGGCTCACAGCGTGCCGGTATGGGCGCAGCGTGGACGTCGACCCCCGGTTGGTCCCTTGTCGCCGAGGCCTCCGCGGCCTTGGACCGCGACCTGTCGTGGTTGCTGCTGGAGGCCGACGCCGAGCAGCTGCGCCAGACCAGAGAGGCCCAGGTCGCGACCTTCCTGGTCTGTCTGCTCGCACTGCGAGCCCTGCCGCCGCTCCTCGTGAGCGAGGTCACCGTGGTGGCCGGTCACTCCCTCGGGGAGTACACGGCGCTGGTCGCCGCCGGGGTCCTGTCCGAGGCCGACGGCCTCCGGCTGGTGGCTGAGCGGGCGGAGGCCATGCAGGCGGCCGCCTGCGCGGCTCCCGGGACGATGGCAGCCGTCCTGGGGCTGCCCGACGAGCAGGTGGCCGACTCCTGCCCCGAAGGCGTGTGGCTCGCCAACTTCAACGCACCGTCCCATGTCGTGGTTTCCGGTGGTGCCGCGGACATGGCTGCGGTCGGGGACCTGCTGAAGGCCGCCGGGGCCCGGCGCGTCCTGCCGCTGCCGGTCGGGGGCGCCTTCCACACCCCTCTCATGGCCCCGGCCAGGGAG
>JANXUE010000047.1 GCA_025352005.1 Frankiales bacterium | reverse complement strand
GCGACGGCACCCACATCCCGCACCACCCCACGCTCCACACCGCCCCCGCCGCCGAACTCCCCGCCGGCCAGTTCACAGCCTCCGGCGGAGACCGACTCGACCTCGACCACGCCGTCTGGGTCCTGCGGCAACAAGCCGCCTAACCCCGTGTACAACACCTTCCCGGCGGGAACGCACCATCGAGAGGCACCGCACCCGCCGAGACCAGCAGCCAGCCAACGTGAAGCGAAGACCCCTCTCAGGCGGCCCGGACAGGCAAGAGCCACAATCGCGGACAGGGTAGGGAGGGCGCACGGTCGAGTGCCGGTTCAGCTCGGCAATGCATCCACGGCGGGGCTGGTTCTCGGAGCGAAAGGCATCGCGTTATCGCGGTCATCAGTAGTGGTAGCGCGCCTGCAAAATCACGATGTCGTCTGTGTCGACGAGGTAGACCAGTCGATGTACTTCATCGATGCGTCTCGACCACGCACCGGCGAGGGCGTGCTGCAGGGGCTCTGGCTTGCCAATGCCGGCGAAGGGATCCCGGATGACGTCCTCAATCAGCCTGTTGCTGCGTTTCAGCATGGCCCGATCTGTTGTCTGCCAGTGTAGGTAGTCCTCCCACCCGTGGGGTGTGAACACGAGCCTCACGAGAGCAGCTCGTGCTCCCGGCGTTCGCCCGCTGCGGCCTGGCCGAGGCTTTCGACCAGACGACGCGTGTTCGCCGGAACCCTCAGCAGGTACGCGGTCTCGTTGAGAGCGTCGTAGTCGGCTTTGGACATCAGAACCGCATCTCCACGCTTGGAGGTGATCTCGATGGGGAGGTGATCGTCGTTGACCTGCTCGATGAGTGGGAACAGCGACTTGCGGGCTTCACTAGCCGTGATCGCCATGACAACTCCCGAATTTTTATGGTACGAAAAACGGAACCATAAGAGCCGTCACGTGACGATGGGCTGGCAAGCGGCGAGAGCGATGGGGGAGCCCAGAATGCCGGCCGGCCGGACTCAACCGGTGATGAGTTCGGCGCGGGCTTGCTTGACCTGCAGCGGGGTGCCGGGGCCGGTGGTCGTGGCGGTGCCGAGGACGTCACGCGTGGCGCCGCCGTCGATGGTGAAGGTGCCGGTCCACGTGATGGTGACGTGGGCGGTGACGGTGCCGGTGTTGGCGTAGATGTGGGTGACGTCCTGCTGGCCGCCGTTCATCGTGTGCTCGCCGTCGCCGAAGTCCCAGTCGTACTGCTGAGGAGTGGCGGTGATGACGATCGTGTGGCCGAGGATGTCGACGGGCGCAAGGGTGTAGGTGCTCGCGTCGGTGGAGAATTTCGTCGGGTAGTTGACCAGCGTCGTGCCGTTGGGCTTGATGACGATGACGCCCTTGGCGACGACCAGGGTTTTGAAGTCGCGCTCGACGAGTCCGACCACGGCGGCGACGGGTGGGAGCCCAGGGGTGGTGGGGGCCAGGCAGAGTGTCTGGACGTCCTGAATGACGGTCTGGGTGCCATCGGCGACATGGTGGGTGATCTGCCAGCGCCAGTACCGGATGATGCCTTGGCCGGCGGGCGGGCAGGTGTTGACGGCGGCACCGCAAATGTTGGCGGCGGCGTAGGCGGTGTTGCCGGTGCAGGTGGGGGCGAAGGCGTAGGTGACGTAGTCGTGCGGCGCGGACTTTGTTGGCTGGACGGTGGTGCCGGGTGGCCTGATTGGTTGGCTGGCGACAGCTCCTACGCCGAGCGTGTCCGAACCATTGGCTGTGGCGCAGGCACCAATCACGGGGTGATCACAGGACGCCGGAGGGTTGTCCGCCAGCGCGGGCGATGCCAGTGCCAAGAGCAAGCCGATGGCGACGGAAAGGAGCCGTGTCACGACGAAGCCCGACCGATGCTCGCTACTCGCCAGGCCCTGCCTTCTCGGGCGATGGAGACGGTGAGATGGAACTGTCCGTCCGAAGTGATCTTGCGCAGGACTGTTCCGGCCTTGTCTACGACGGCCCGGGCCGGTACGTCTCCAAAGACCTCGACATCAGTCACGCCGGTTCCGAGCGGTGGGACCGCTACATCTGACAGCACGAACGTGTCTCCGCGGGTGAACTCGCCTGGCTTGCCAGCGATCGAGGCCGCGTAGTTGTTGCAGGTCTTGCAGATCGGGTCGCTGTACCTGCGGATCAGAGCCGCGTCGTTGGTGCTGAAGGCGACGTTGAGCTGCTTGAAGTAGAAGCGCACGAACGCCTCGAGTGACACCGGTGTAACCGCTGGATCTGTCGGGGTCGGCGTCGGACTGGCCGAAGGGCTCGGGGTCGGGGTGAGTAGGGGGAGGGTGCTGGGCTTGTCGGAGCCGCCCGAGCAACCCGTGACGAGAACGCCGGCGAGAGTCGCCAGGAGCAGCGAAGCACGGCAGGTCACCTCAGGAAGCCTACTGAGATGTCGGGGTTATCGCGCCCGACCCTGTGGACAACCTGAAGGGGAGCTGGCGCTCTAGCCGCGGTCTTCAGGGAGTTGTCCACATTCTTCGCGGAGGTCCCCGGTCGGGGCTGCGCGGGGGCAGGCTGGGTGACATGCCGAACTGCGAGGAGCACCATGAAGCCCCTGACGCTGCTGCCGGTCCGCCATGAGGGTTGGACGATCTCCGACCTCGACGACCTGCCCGACGATGGCCTGAGCTACGAGCTGGTGGACGGCAGCCTGCACGTGAGCCCGCCGGCTTCTGTCGGCCACAACTTCGCTGCTTTTCGCCTCGCGGTGCTTCTCGACCTGGCACTCGACGACGCGTGGGTGGTCGTGCCGGCGCCGGGAGTCGTACTGGACGAGCGCAACTACCGAGAGCCGGACCTGGTCGTGATCTGTCGGGCGGCGCTGAACGCGCGGTTGGCGCCGGCCGGGGACGTGCTGCTCGCGATCGAGGTCATGAGTCCAAGCAGCGTGACGGACGACCGACTGACGAAGCCGGCGCAGTACGCCCGCGCGGGGATCGGCCACTACTGGCGTCTGGAGCGGCAGGACCAGCCGGTGCTCGTCACGCACGAGCTGGCAGGGGAGGCGTACCGGGAGACCGGCAGGTTCACCGACCAGGTCGCGATCGAGCGACCGGCACGGCTCCGCTTCGGACTGGGCGAGCTCTTCCCCTAGCAGGCGTCAGGCGTCAGGCGACGGGGGAACGAGGCGCGGCTTCCCTAGACTCTGGGGCGTGACCGAGTCCGCAGCACCTCCCGCCCCGCAAGCGATGCCGGAGCGCCCGACCCTGGACGGTCTCGAGGCGAAGTGGGACGCGGTCTGGGCGGCAGACGGCACCTACGCCTTCGACCGCACCGCGACCCGCGCGGACGTCTTCTCCATCGACACGCCCCCGCCGACGGTCAGCGGCTCGCTGCACATGGGCTCGGTCTTCGGCTATGCCCAGACCGACAGCATCGCGCGCTACCAACGGATGACCGGCAAGGTGCTGTTCTACCCAATGGGCTGGGACGACAACGGCCTGCCGACCGAGCGCCGGGTCCAGAACTACTACGGCGTCCGGTGCGACCCCTCGCTGCCCTTCGACCCGTCCTTTGAGCCGCCATCGGAGCCCCCGAAGCAGCCCGTCAACATCAGCCGTCCGAACTTCGTCAAGCTCTGCCTGCAGCTCACGACCGAGGACGAAAAGGTCTTCGAGCACCTGTGGCGTCGACTGGGGCTGAGCGTCGACTGGGCCCAGACGTACACGACGATCGGGCCCGAGTCGCAGCGCGCCTCGCAGCGTGCGTTCCTGCGCAACCTCGAGCGCGGGGAGGCCTACGCGCAGGAGGCGCCGACGCTCTGGGACGTCGACTTCCGCACCGCCGTCGCCCAGGCCGAGCTCGAGGACCGGCCGATGCCCGGCGCCTACCACCGGATCGGCTTCACGAAGCCTTCGGGGGAGTCGGTCTTCATCGAGACCACCCGCCCCGAGCTGCTCCCCGCCTGCGTCGCCCTGGTCGCACACCCCTCCGACGCCCGCTACCAACCCCTGTTCGGTACGACGGTGACCACCCCCCTGTTCGGGGTGCAGGTGCCCGTGCACGCCCACGAGCTGGCCGACCCGGACAAGGGCTCCGGCATCGCCATGATCTGCACCTTCGGTGACACGACCGACGTCACCTGGTGGCGCGAGCTCGACCTGCCTGTCCGCTCGATCATCGGCCGCGACGGCCGGATCCTCCCGGTTGCCCCGGACGGGGTCCTGGAAGCGCCGTACGCCGAGCTCGTCGGCAAGAACGTCAAGCAGGCCCAGAAGCGGATCGTCGAGCTGCTCGCGGAGTCCGGTGACCTGGTGGGGGAGCCTCGGCCCATCGAGCACCCGGTGAAGTTCTACGAGAAGGGAGATCGTCCGCTCGAGGTCGTGACCTCCCGGCAGTGGTACATCCGCAACGGTGGCCGCGACGCGGGCACCCGCGAGGAGCTGCTGCAGCGCGGCAAGGAGCTGGTGTGGCACCCACCGCACATGCAGGCCCGCTACGACAACTGGGTCTCCGGCCTCAACGGCGACTGGCTGATCAGCCGGCAGCG
>JANXUE010000044.1 GCA_025352005.1 Frankiales bacterium | reverse complement strand
TCGAGGTTGCCCGCGGTGGCCTGCTGCGCGAGGGCCTGGGCTACGAGCGCAACGACGTCGCCGTCGTCCTGAACGTCTCCCCCGACCACCTCGGGCTCGGTGGCATCGACACCATCGAGCAGCTCGCCACCGTGAAGCAGGTCATCGTCGAGGCGGTACCCCGCGACGGCTTCGCGGTCCTCAACGCCGACGACCCGCTGGTCGCCAAGATGTCCCGCTCCTGCAGCGGTCAGGTCGTGTGGTTCACGATGTCGCAACCCGGCACGTCGGTCTGGAAGAAGGTCGACGACCACTGCCGCCGTGGCGGCCGGGCCGTCGTTCTCGAGCGCGGGGACCTGGGCGACATGATCTTGATCCGGCACGGACGGCGGTCCATGCAGCTCGCCTGGACGCATCTGCTGCCGGCCACCTTCGGCGGCAAGGCGATCATGAACGTCCAGAACGCGATGGCCGCAGCCGGAGCCGCCTTCGCTGCGGGCGCTCCGCTGCACGACATCCGGCAGGGACTGCGGACCTTCACCACGTCCTACTACCTCGCCCCCGGCCGCCTCAACGTGACCGAGCTCGACGGGATCACCGTCGTCGTCGACTACTGCCATAACGCGGCCGGTATGCGACTGCTCGGCGACTTCGTCGACAAGCTCAGCGACCAGCCCACCGACGACCTGCTGCGGCACCGTCGGATCGGCGTCATCGCCACCGCTGGCGACCGGCGCGATCAGGACATGCGCGAGCTCGGCGAGGTCGCCGCGCGGCACTTCGACCTGCTCGTCGTACGCGAGGACAAACGCCTGCGGGGGCGGCCCAGTGGTCAGGTCGCGGCGCTGGTCGAGGACGGTGCCCGTGCCGCCATGGCCGACGGTGCGCGCTGCGGTGTCGTCGAGCAGGTCCACGACGAGATGCAGGCCACCCGCCGCGCCCTGGACCTGGCCGGCAACGGCGACCTGGTCGTCCTGTGCGTCGACAGCCACACCGCCGTCTGGTCAGAGATCCAGGAACGCTCCCAACGAGCCCAGGCCGGTACCCGCGCCGACACCTCCACCGGCGACCCCGACCTCTAGCGCCCGTTGCGTCCTAGCCCACACGCTGACCCAAGGGGGCCTTTCCTAGGACGCACGTGGGGTGGGTCAGCCGCGGGCAGCGAGGACTCGGGCGTGGACCTGGTCGGCGGTCATCCGGCGGCCCCCGGCGGCCCGAAGGACGTCCTCGCAGCGCGCCCGGTCCTGATGACACAGGAGCGCCACGACGTCGGCCGGGTGCCGGCCCAGCAGGACGGCCCGCAACGCGGTCGCCTCGTCGTCGTAGGCGGGTACGTCACCGGCCCCCTCGCGCAGCAGCCCGACCAGCTCGGACACGGTGCGCCCCCGCAGGTAGCGGTCCTTGACGGCGATGACGACCTCGTCGGAGCCGCACCGGGCCAGCCGGCCCATCTCCCGCAGCTGACCGTCGAGCCGGTCACCGACCGCACCGAGCACCGTGACGACCCGGCCACCGGCCAGACGCAGGCCTCGGACGACGGACAGCAGGGCGGTGAGCCCGTCCTCGTTGTGGGCGAGGTCCAGCGACAGCACGCAGCCGTCGACGGTCCACAGGTTCATCCGGCCCGGGTTGTCCTCGGAACAGAAGGTCCTCAGCCCTTCGAGGACGGCACCGCGGGGCAGCCCGATCGCGAGGCCGGCGGAGACGGCGGCGAGGGCGTTCGCGACGTCGTGCCGGGACAGCCCGGACAGGGTCATCGGGATGTCAGCCAGGGCCAGCATCGGGTCGACCAGCCCGCCCTCGCCCAGCACCGTCACGCAGTCGTCCATCACGGTCGTGGCCCGCCCGTGGGCATCCATCGCCGTACGCACCCCGGGGGCTGACGGGTCGAGGGAGAAGACCCACGGCCGGCCTTTCGAGGTGGCGGCCATCGCGAGCACCCGCGGGTCCTGCGCGTTGAGGACGCACCAGCCCCCCTCCCGCGTGATCCCCGGTACGACGGCCTTCACCTCCGCGAGGTCGTCGATCGTGTAGATCCCCTGCAGGCCGAGGTGATCCGCACCGACGTTGGTCACGACCGATACGTCGTTGTGCAACGAGCCGGCCCCCCGAAGGAGCAAGCCACCGCGGGCGGTCTCGAGGACCGCCAGCTGCACGCTGCGGTCGGCCAGGACGCGGCCCGCTCCGCCGTACCCGCTCCAGTCACCCTCCTCGACGGCGACGCCGTCGACGAAGACGCCGTCGGTCGAGGCCCAGCCGGTGACGTTGCCCGCGCAGCGCGACATGTGCGCAAGCAGGCGGGTGGTGGTCGTCTTGCCATTGGTACCGGTCACAGCGACGACAGGGATCCGCGGCCGCGGCGTGGACGGCGCCGGCCCGGGCTCGACACCGACCAGGTCGACGACCGCGCCTTCCATGGTCTGGGCCAGCGCCACCCCGAGCGCCTGCGCGAGACCCCGTCTGCGCCACGGGAACGCGACGGTCAGCTGCCCCGGCTCAGGACCCGGTCGACTGCGTACGGCGAGCCGTCCCACCCCGGCGGTGCGCGCCAGCGAGCGGGTGACGCCGAGCAGGACCCTCGCGAGGACCCGGGTCCGGACTTCCGACCCCGGCCGACCAGGACGGGCCACCGGAGTGCCCCAGTCCGCGGCCCGGCCACCGAAGTCGTCCTCGGACAAAGCGAGCAGGTCGTGCAGGTCGAGGACGACCTTGCAGGCAGCCCGCGGGAAGTACAGGTTGGGGCCGTCGAGCAGGCGCAGCTCCCGCAGCACCGCGGGGGCGTCCTCGGGGCGGTGCGGCATGGCGCCGAGGGTACCGACGCCCCGCCCGCCGGGGGGTGGCCGCGCCTCGGTCGGTCGAGGGAAGCCGCAACGGCGTACCAGGAAGGGCTGCTGCTCACACACAACACCGTAGAACGCGCTTTTCTCGCCGACCGGTTGCGCTCACTCCCACCGGGGCGGGCCTAGCGATGCGGACCGGCGCCGCCCGTTAGGGGGGTCGAGCGGCGCCGTACCGTCAGTATCGACCTGCCTGGCTCATCACGCATCCGAAGGGCGGGGCCGCAGTGCCCGTGTCCTTGGGGTCAGCCCAGGGCGGCTTCGATGGCGCTGGTCACAGCCGGGTCCTCCGGCGTCGTCGTGGAGCGCCAGTGGGCGATGACCTCACCGTCGCGGCTGATGAGGAACTTCTCGAAGTTCCACCTCACGCCCCCGCCCCTGCCGTCGCCCTTGGTGAGCTCGGCGTACAGCGGGTGCTGCTGGCGGCCGCGGACGTTGAGCTTGGCGAACATCGGGAAAGTCACGCCGTACGTCAGGCTGCAGAACTGGGCGATCTCGTCCGCGCTGCCCTTCTCCTGGAACAGGAACTGGTTGCACGGGAAGCCCAGGACCGCGAAGCCGCGGGCAGCGAAGGTCTCGTGCAGCCTTTCCAAGCCCTCGTACTGCGGGGTGAAGCCGCACTTGGACGCGACGTTGACCGCCAGCAGTACTTCGCCCCTGTGTTCGGCGAGCGTGGCCGACTTGCCGTCCAGCGTGGTGAGCGGGATGTCGTAGAGCGACATGCGGGGATCTCCTGGGGACATGGCCGAGATCGTCATCATGGCACCCGGTGGAGTTCCTGCCCCGGGTCCGGGTGGCTCAGCCCTTGCAGCCGCCCGCGAAGTACTTCCCGATCAGCTGGGCGGCTTCGGCGAACTTCGGGTCGCCGTACAGCTTCTGGAGGGCCTTGAGATTCTCCGCCGACGGCGGCTGTCCCGGCGTGACCGTGACCCCCTTCGTAGCGGCCGCGAACTTCTCGTACGCGGAGGCGATCACCTTCATAGCGTCGCGGTACTGGCCCTCGGGAATGCTGTTGACGATCGCCTTCAACGCCTCCGCCGCCTTGCCGACCGAGTCGAGCGAGTTGGTGCCGGGGGTCAGGGCTGCTGCCTTGCCCAGCTCGACTCCCGCTGCCTCACACGTGGCCAGCAGTGCTCCGGTGCCGGTTGTACCCCCGCTTGTCACCGCCGGCGTCGGCGTCTGTTCCGGTGTTGGTGTGTGGGCCGAGGTCGTCTGCGTGGTGGCGACCTTCGCCGTCTTGTTCGTCGAGCCACCGCAGCCGCTCACTCCCGTGACGACTACGACAGCGACGGCGAGTGCGGTCAGTTGCTTCATGCGGACCCCCCAGGTCAGATGACCCACACCTTTGCCGGTGTTCGGCCACGTGCGCCAGTTTCGTGTCGTGAATCGTGCAGGCAGACTGTCCGCGTGACGCTCACCTTCCGGCCCGCTGCTCCTGAGGACGTCCCGGCCGTCGTGGCCCTGGTCGAGTCCGCTTACCGGGGCGAGACCAGCCGGACAGGGTGGACCACCGAGGCCGACCTGCTCGACGGCCAGCGGACCGACCCCGAGGCCGTCCTCGAGACGCTGTCCCACCTGCTGCTCGCCTTCCAGGACGGCATCCTTGTCGGTTGCTGCGCACTCGTCCCCCAGGACGGCCATGCCTACTTCGGGATGTTCGCCGTGCGCCCCGGCCTGCAGGGCTCCGGCGTCGGCTCCGTCGTGCTGGCCGAGGCCGAGGCCCGCGCTGCCCGCGCCGGGCTGTCCCGGGTGGAGATGACGGTCCTGTCGGTGCGCTCGGAGTTGATCGACTTCTACCTCCGACGCGGCTACCGCGACACCGGCGAGGTCCGCCCCTTCCCGTACGGCGAGGAGCGCTTCGGCCGCCCCCGCCGCGACGACCTGGCCTTCACCGTGCTCGCCAAGACCCTCCCATAGGAGCGAGCCCCTGGTGGCTTACTCCCACTCGATGGTGCCCGGGGGCTTGCTGGTGACGTCGAGGACGACGCGGTTGACCTCGCGGACCTCGTTGGTGATGCGGGTCGAGATGCGGGCCAGGACGTCGTACGGGACGCGGGACCAGTCGGCCGTCATGGCGTCCTCCGACGACACCGGACGGAGGACGACGGGGTGACCGTAGGTGCGCCCGTCTCCTTGCACGCCAACGGATCTGACGTCGGCGAGCAGCACGACGGGGCACTGCCAGATCGACCGGTCGAGGCCGGCCAGGGAGAGCTCCTCGCGGGCGATCGCGTCGGCCTCGCGAAGGATGTCGAGCCGCTCGCGGTCCACCGCGCCGATGATGCGGATACCTAGGCCCGGCCCGGGGAACGGCTGCCGCCAGACTATCTCTGCGGGCAGGCCGAGCTGCTCGCCGACCGTACGCACTTCGTCCTTGAACAGGGTCCGCAGT
>JANXUE010000034.1 GCA_025352005.1 Frankiales bacterium | reverse complement strand
GAAGGCTCCCCTTCGAAGCGGTGGTCGACACCGTCGACCAAGTAGTCACCGAGCACGACCTCAGGGAACGTCCCACACTGGTTGAGGTGTTAGAGACAGAGAAGTGGGCGCGCAGCCGCGCGTCCGAGCTGACCGTAGGAGATTGACGCTCGTGCAACTGCTCGGGATCGTTGCCTTTGTGCTTGCCCTTCTGACCTCGGTGACCCTGCACGAGGCTGGCCACTTCCTCACTGCCCGGCACTACGGGATGAAGGCGACGCAGTTCTTCGCGGGTTTCGGCCCGACGGTGTTCTCCCGTCAGCGGGGGGAGACCGAGTACGGCCTGAAGGCCATCCCCCTCGGTGGTTACGTGAAGATCATCGGTATGACGCCGGTCGAGGAGGTGGCGCCCGGCGATGAGGAGCGGGTGTTCTACAAGCACAAGCCGTGGCCGAAGTTCGTGGTGCTCGTGGCGGGCTCGACGATGCACTTCGTCATCGCGGTCGTGCTGGTGTTCATCTCGGTGGCCGCGATCGGCGTGCCCGACCCGAACGCGCCGGTCCTCACCGCCTCCAGCGCCTGCCTGTTCACCTCGATCACCGCGGCGCAGATCGACGACCCAAGGTCCAACCTGGACGCGACGCCGACCAACGGGGTCTGTCCGGCGGGCACTGTCGCGGGTCGGGCCAAGACCGCGGGCTTCCTCGCCGGCGACCGCGTCCTGAGCATCGACGGCACGCAGGTCAAGACCTATGTCGCCTTCGCGAAGTACATCCGCGCGCATGCCGGCGTGGACCTCCACGTCACCGTCAAGCGGGCGAGCGGCACGGCGGTCCTGACCGTCACGCCCCTCACGACCAGCCGACCTTCCCTCGACGACAAGACCAAGCAGGTCTCGGTGGGGGCCATCGGGATCGGTCAGGACGGCCGAATCATCCGTGACGTGAGCATCCTGGGCGCCGTCGCGGAGACCCCGAGGCAGATCGGCACCATGGTGACGGGCACCTACAACACGCTGGTCCACAAGCTCGGCACGATCGGCGGGATCTACGGCAAGGACCGGGCCCGTGACGGCTTCATCGGAATCTACGGGGCGGGGCGCATCAGCGGCGAGGTCTTCGCGGCGCCGGTGCCGTTCAAGTACACAGCGCTCGGGTTCCTTCTGCTCGTTGCGTCGTTGAACCTGTTCGTCGGGATCTTCAACCTGCTGCCGCTCCTGCCCCTGGACGGAGGGCACATCGCGGTGATCTGGTTCGAGGCGCTGCGTGACCGCATCAAGCGTGCCCGTGGCTACGTCGGCGACACCGTCCGGGTTGACTACAACAAGCTCATGCCGCTGACGTTGGCGGTCGTGGCGGTGTTCGTCGGGTTCACCGTATGGGTGCTCGGGGCCGACATCGTCAACCCGATCCGGCTCAACCAGTGACCGTCGGCCTCGGGATGCCCGAGATCCCGCAACGCCTCGCCGAGCGCAGGAAAACCAAGCAGCTCGACGTCGGCGGTGTGCTCGTCGGAGGGGGCGCGCCTATTTCGGTCCAGTCGATGACAACCACCGTCACGGCCGACATCAACGCCACGTTGCAGCAGATCGCCGAGCTGACGGCGACGGGATGCCAGATCGTGCGGGTCGCCGTACCCGACCCGGTCGATGCTGAGGCGCTCGCGACGATCGTCAAGAAGTCGCAGCTGCCGGTCATTGCCGACATCCACTTCCAGAGCAAGTACATCTTCGCCGCGATCGACGCCGGCTGTGCTGCGGTGCGCGTCAACCCGGGCAACATCCGCGAGTTCGACGGCAAGGTCGGCGAGGTCGCCAAGGCTGCCAGGGCCGCAGGTACGCCGATCCGGATCGGCGTCAACGCCGGCAGCCTCGACAAGCGGATCATGACCAAGTACGGCAAGGCCACGGCCGAGGCCCTGGTGGAGTCCGCGCTGTGGGAGTGCTCGCTGTTCGAGGAGCACGACTTCACCGATATCAAGATCTCGGTGAAGCACAACGACCCGGTCGTGATGGTTCAGGCCTACCGGCTGCTGAGCCAGCAGTGCGACTACCCGCTGCACCTCGGTGTCACCGAGGCCGGGCCGGCCTTCCAGGGGACCATCAAGTCGGCCGTCGCGTTCGGCGCCCTGCTCGCGGAGGGGATCGGCGACACGATCCGCGTGTCGCTCTCGGCCCCGCCCGTCGAGGAGGTGAAGGTCGGGCTGCAGATCCTGGAGTCGCTCAACCTCAAGCAGCGCGGCCTGGAGATCGTCTCCTGCCCCTCCTGCGGCCGCGCCCAGGTCGACGTATACACCCTCGCCAACCAGGTCACCGCCGGCCTCGAGGGGCTCACCGTCCCGCTGCGGGTGGCTGTGATGGGCTGTGTCGTCAACGGTCCGGGCGAGGCTCGTGAGGCCGACCTGGGGGTTGCCAGCGGCAACGGAAAGGGCCAGATCTTCGTCAAGGGGGTCGTCATCAAGACCGTCCCCGAGGCGCAGATCGTCGAGACCCTCATCGAGGAGGCGCTGCGCCTTGCCGAGGACTACGACGGTCCGTCAGGTGCACCCAAAGTGTCGGCCTGAACGTCGGCCTGTTCCGCCGTACTCTCTGGGCGTGCGCAAGAGCGACCGGTGCTGAGGACCTCCGGGACTCGGCTGCTCGACGCCCGGGACCTGGCCGAGGTGCGCGCCCTCATCGACCGGGACCCGGTGGCGGATGTCTTCGTGGCGTCCCGGCTGGACGCGTGTGGTCTGGACGCCTGGCGCCTCGGCGCTGAGGTCTGGGGCTACGGCGAGCGGGGCCGGCTGGAGTCGCTGTGCTACTCCGGAGCCAACCTGGTGCCCGTGCAGGCGAGCTCGGACGCGGTGCGGGCCTTCGCCGAGCGGGCCCGTCGCCAGGGCCGACGTTGCTCGTCGATCGTGGGTTCCGCGCTCGCCGTACACGAGCTGTGGCAGCTGTTGATGCCGCACTGGGGCTGGGCGCGCGACGTGCGTGGGCAGCAGCCGCTGATGGCGATCGACAACGACCCCGCGGTCGAGCCCGACCTCCAGGTCCGGCTCGTCGAGCCGCACGAGGTCGACCTGCTGCTGCCGGCGTGCGTGGCGATGTTCACCGAGGAGGTGGGCGTCTCACCGCTTGCCGGTGACGGCGGCGCGCTCTATCGCGCTCGGGTCGCGGAGCTCATCGCCCAAGGCCGTGCCTGGGCCCGCATCCAGGACGGCGCGGTGCTGTTCAAGGCCGAGATCGGGGCCGCGACCGCGCAGGTGTGCCAGGTCCAGGGCGTCTGGGTGCACCCCTCCCTGCGGGGCCGCAGCCTCGGTACGGCGGGGACGGCTGCTGTCGTCGCGCAGGCGAGGGCGTCGGTGGCCCCAGTCGTGTCGCTGTACGTGAACGACTACAACATCGCCGCCCGGCGGGCGTATGAGAAGGTCGGGTTCCGGGAGGTCGGCGTCTTCGCCAGCGTCCTGTTCTGACGTCCCAGATGGTGGGTCGGTCGTCCCGAGTGCCGTTCGTCACGCCGGGGTGGACTTGCGGTGGAGATGGTCTGTCGGCGAGGGTGCGCCAACAGTGGCGTACGCCCGGCGCAAGCCCCCTGCAACGTCGTCCCGCAACGGAAAAACAGGTGGCCTTCGTGACGCTCTCCCTCAAGCCCGGCACGGCGTGGGCCGACGTCTACGCCCGAGCCCGCGCGATCGCGCCCGAGGCCTTCGACGCCGACCGCATCCTGAACCTCGCCGGGGGCGTCTGGAAGCGCAGCGGGGAACCGGGGGAGCACGTCACGCCGGTCGACGGCACCTTGATTCAGGGGCCGCCCCGGATCACCCACGACGACGCCGTGACCGCGGTGAGGCAGGCCGCCGACGAGCACAAGGTCTGGGGCGCGGTTGACCTCGACGAACGCAAGGCTCGCGTGAAGGCCGCCGTCGATGAGATGCGCGAGCACCGGGAGACCCTCGCCCTGCTCCTGGTCTGGGAGATCGGCAAGCCGTGGCGGCTTGCTTGCGCCGACGTCGACCGGGCCCTCGACGGCGTCGACTGGTACCTGCAGGAGATCGAGCGTCAGCTCGAGGGCCGGCGTCCGCTGCCCGGCCCGGTGTCCAACATCGCGTCCTGGAACTACCCGATGTCGGTCCAGGTGCACGCGGAGCTGGTCCAGTGCCTGGCCGGCAACGCGGTGGTCGCCAAGACCCCGTCGCAAGGTGGTTTCCACTGCCTGACCCTGGCCCACGCGATCATGCGCCGCCAGGGCCTGCCTGTGACGCTGCTGTCGGGTGTCGGCTCGACCCTCGGAAACGCCCTGATCAGCGCCCCGGAGATCGGCGCCCTGGCCTTCGTCGGTGGCCGCGCCAACGGTCGCAAGGCCGCCACGACCCTGGCCGACACGGGCAAGCGGCACTTCCTCGAGCAGGAGGGCCTCAACGCCTGGGGCATCTGGGACTACAGCCAGTGGGATGACCTCGCCGCCCACCTGAAGAAGGGTTTCGAGTACGCCAAGCAGCGCTGCACCGCCTACCCCCGGTACGTCGTCCAGCGTCAGCTGTTCCCGGAGTTCCTCGAGGCCTACCTGCCGGTCGTGCAGTCGCTGAAGTTCGGTCACCCGCTGGCTGTCGAGACGTCCTTCGACCCGCTGCCCGAGCTCGACTTCGGGCCGGTCATCCACGCCACGAAGGCCGCGGAGCTGCGCGAGCACTATGCGGCGGCGGTGGCCGGCGGCGGTATCCCGCTCTACCACGGCTCGCTCCAGGACGGCCGCTTCCTCGACGGCCAGGACACCGGCGCGTACGTCGCTGCCGCCGCCGTCCTGAACCCGGCCTCGAACTGGGCGCTGCATCATGCGGAGCCGTTCGGGCCGCTCGACAGCGTCATCATCGTCGACACCGAGTCCGAGCTGCTGGCCGCGATGAATGCCTCCAACGGCTCCCTGGTCGCCTCCGTCGCGACCGACGACGCCGATTTCGGCGCCCGGGTGGCCGAGCAGCTGCAGTCCTTCAAGGTCGGCCTCAACAAGCCGCGCTCCCGCGGTGACCGCGAGGAGGTCTTCGGGGGCCGCGGGGCATCCTGGAAGGGTGCCTTCGTCGGTGGCGACCTGCTCGTGCAGGCCGTGACCGAAGGCCCCGAAGGCGAGCAGCTCTACGGCAACTTCCCCGGCTACTCGCGCAGCCCCGAGAAAGTCTGACCCGCGGCCCCACCCTCTGAGCAGGACGCAGCGGGCCGTGACGCCGTCGATGCGCTGTCGGAGCAGGTCGGCGCGGCCGTTGTGACGGGCGTACTCGGCGATCATGTGCATGTAGACGAACCGCGCGCGAGAGTCGACGGCGACGCCGACGCCAGGGTGCGGTCGCCTGATCGCAGCCGCGCTCGGGTGGGCCTGCGCGTCGAAGGCCCACATATCTGACTCGACCCTCCGCCACTGTCCACCGACGACAAGTCAGGATGAGCAAAGTGCAGCAGAAGATCGCCGCGGCTTTCGCACCGGGGAGGGCGCAACGGCATGGCTCGCCCTGCGGAGCTACCTCGCCACCGTGATGAAAAACGGTGTCAACCCGCTCGCAGCGTGACAACGCCTCATGATCAAAGACCCATGGATGCCACCGGTGCCCAACAGAACCTGAGCCATTCAGCTTGCCGATAAGGCCCCTCACTCCTGAGCAGCCCCTCCGCACGCTGAGGCAGAGCAACCAGCTGGCGACCGCCTCGCAGTCTTCAACGTCCACGACGCCCCAGTTGCCCCGTAGTGCATCTCGGTAGGGCCGCCCGTAGCCGGTCGACCCCCCGTAGTTGGCCTCGGCGACCCCGATGCCACGGCTGGTGAAGTAGGCAATCTCTGCGTCACACCGCACCGGGGTGTGCCCGGTCGGGCCACCGTGCACAGCCAGAACATAGGGACCGGCCACGTCGGCAGGGAGCTCGGCGAGAGGGGACGTCGGCAGGTAGAGCACCGCGTATGCCACCCGGCCGTCCACCGACGGCACCATGATTTTCTCGGGGACGGCCGTGCAGGCGACGGTCTGGCGAAGTGATTTGAAGAACTTTCCGCCAGGCCTTTCGGGCTCTGACGAGGGGGAGCGGTCGTACTGGAACCGGGGGGCCACCGACAAAGTCGCAGGGTTGTCCCTGATCGCCTTCTCAGGGCTGCTGCTGGTCGAGCGCCTAGCCTGACCGGCACGGTCGGGACGTGCGGTCGCCTAATCTAACTGTGTGAACGACCAGACCCGCAGAGGGACGCTGTACGGCGCGGCTGCCTACGCCCTGTGGGGGCTGTTCCCGCTATTTTGGCCGCTGCTGGACCCCGCGTCGGCGCTGGAGGTCCTGGCTCATCGCGTTCTCTGGTCGCTGCTGGTCGTCGCCGCCCTGCTGCAGGCGGGGCGCACCTGGGCCCGTGTCCGGGTTACGCGCACTCAGTTCCTGCGGCTGTCAGTCGCGTCTGTTCTGTTGGCCATCAACTGGGGCACCTACATCTATGGCGTGGACAGCGGGCAGGTGGTCGAGACCTCGCTTGGCTACTTCGTCAACCCGCTAGTCAGCGTCGGTCTTGGGGTGCTGGTGCTGGGCGAGCGCTTGCGGGCCGCACAGAAACTGGCGATGGGTGTCGCCTCGCTGGCCGTCGTTGTGCTGTCGGTCGCCAGCGGGCAACCGCCGTGGCTGGCCCTGGTGCTGGCGTTCTCCTTCGGCCTCTACGGACTGCTCAAGAAGCAGGCGGGCGTTGGGGCGGTCGCCAGCTTGGCTGTCGAGACCGCGGTCCTCAGCCCGCTGGCAGTCGCCTACGTCGTCGTCATTGGGGTTACCGGGGCGAGCACATTCAGCAGTCACGGGCTCGGCCACGCCAGCCTGCTGGCCACCGCCGGCCTGGTGACCGCCATCCCGCTGCTGGCCTTCGGCGCGGCCGCCACCCGGGTGCCGCTGACCACGCTCGGCGTCTTGCAGTACCTCGCCCCCACCATCCAGCTCATCATCGGCACGGTATTGCGGCACGAACCGTTCGGCCCCGCCCGGATGGCCGGCTTCGCCCTGGTGTGGGTCGCCCTGGTGGTGTTCACCGCGGACCTGGTGCGCCAACGACGCCCCGTGGCCACCACCCAGCCGGAGCTCGAACCAGTCTAGACGCCAGGTCTGGACCTACAACCACAAACGGACCCAGGGCACTTCGACCCGTCTTGCCGCGACCTCGGCCTCCTCGTGAACGGCATCCGGTTTTCCCACGTTCCCGGGGTGAGCGAGCGGCAGTCAGCTCCGGCGGAGGCCGACCGTCAGGAGCACGGCGGAAGCCTTCGTGGCTTCGAGGGAGTGAAGCGCATCGGGAACGGTGAGCAGGTCCCCAGGGGATCCTTCCCAGGTGTTGCCGCCTGAGGTGAGCTTCACGTGGCCGTGCAACACCTGGACGGTGGCCTCGCCCGGGTTGGCGTGCTCCTCGAGGGATTGACCGGCGGCGAGTGCAATGAGGGTCTGGCGTAGGACGTGCTCGTGACCGCCGTAGAC
>JANXUE010000019.1 GCA_025352005.1 Frankiales bacterium | reverse complement strand
GGTCGTCGTCAGCTCGCCGCTGTCGCGCGCGCGGCAGACCGCCGAGGCCGTCGGCGCTGCGCTCGACCTCGACGTCGAGGTCGAGGAGGGCTTTAGGGAGACCGACTTCGGCGACTGGGAGGGTTACACCTTCGCCGACATTCGCCAGAAGTGGCCACGGGAGCTCGACGCCTGGCTGGCCTCGTCCGCGGTGGCGCCGCCGTTCGGGGAGAGCTTCGATGCGACGACCACCCGCGTCAGGCAGGCCCGCGACCGGGTCCTGGTCAGGCACGGTGGCAAGAAGGTCGTCGTCGTCAGCCACGTGTCGCCGATCAAGACCCTGCTGCGGCTCGCCCTCGACGCGCCGCCCACGTCGCTCTACCGGATGCACCTGGACCTCGCCTGCCTGTCGGAGGTGCAGTGGTTCTCCGACGGTCCGGCCGTCGTCCGCTCCCTCAACGACACCCACCACCTGGACGGTCTCCCCGAGCGCTGACCCCTCGCAGGCGCCAAAATGTCCCGGCCCTCGCGGTCACCCGTGATCGAGGTGAGACCAACGACAGGTGCTGGGTGCCTCGTGCGCGGGTAAGGGTCACCCATGGACATCGCTGACCTCGTGCTCGAGGACCACCACCGCCAGCGCAAGTCGTTCGCCCTGCTCGACGAGACCGACCCTGCCAACCATGCTCGCCTTGCCGCGATCTGGGGCGACCTCGCCGACTTCCTCGAAGCGCACGCCGCCGCCGAGGAGGCCGTGCTCTACCCACGAGTGCTCGAGCTGTCGGACCCGGACGCCTCCGAGACCAAGGACGCCATCGGCGACCACAACGACATCCGCGACGCGATCACGCGCGCCACCTCCGAAGACGTCGGGTCGGACGGCTGGTGGAAGGCCGTTGGGGCGGCCCGCGCCGCGAACACCGAGCACATGGGGGAGGAGGAGGACGAGGTCCTGCCGCACCTGCGTCGCCGGGCCGCGATCGCTGTGCGCACCGACATGGGACTGGCGTTCGAGGTGGCCAAGACGTCCGCGCGCAGGGCCCAGCTCGACACCAGCGACAAGGCGCCGGACGACTACGTCGTCGAGCACACGTGATCGACCGGCTCGACGCCTATCAGCGCAACCACCGCTGGGCCGGCTTCCCGCTCGCCGTCATCTACAAGTTCCTCGACGACCAGGGGGGCTACCTTGCGGCGCTGCTGGCGTACTACGGCTTCCTCAGCCTGTTTCCCCTGCTACTGCTCCTGGTCACGATCCTGGGATTCGTCCTGGCGCACGACCCGCACCTGCAGTCGCAGGTCCTGGGTTCGACATTGGCGCAGTTTCCGATCATCGGGGACCAACTGCGGTCCAATGTGGGGACCCTCAAAGGTTCCACGCCGGCCTTGGTCGTCGGTGTCCTCGGCTCCCTGTACGGCGCGATCGGCATCGCCCAGGCCGGGCAGAACGCCATGAACGCGATCTGGGGCGTCCCTCGCCACCGCCGCCTCAACCCGATCCGCAGCCGCGTCCGAAGCCTGCGGGTCGTGGCCGTCCTCGGCACGGGCACCGTGGCGACGACGGTGCTGTCGGGGTTGTTCACCTCCGGTGGCGCGTTCGGCAAGGATCTGGGCACCGTGGGAACGCTGGTCGCCGTACTCGTGGCCGTGGCAGGCAATGCCTTGCTGTTCCTGGGGATTTTCCGCTTCCTTACTGCCCGGCATGTCCATTTACGTGACCTGTGGCCGGGTGCGCTGGCGGCGTCGGTGGCGTGGCAGATCCTGCAGGCGGTCGGCAGTCTGCTGGTGGCGCATCAAGTCAAGCGCGCCTCAGAGGTCTACGGGCTGTTCGCTATCGTCCTGGGGCTGCTGGGGTGGCTCTACCTTGCGGCCTTCACAACCCTGATCTGCGCTGAGGTCAACGCGGTCCGTTGCCGGCGACTGTGGCCGCGCTCGCTGCTCACGCCCTTCACCGACGACGTGCAGCTCACCACGGCGGATGAGCTGGCGTACACCTCGCTGGCGACGATGCAGCAGGCCAAGGGCTTCGAGAAGATCGAGGTCAGCTTCGACGACCGATAGTCTGTGCTCGGGACGAGTCGGTCGGACGGTCGCGGCGCCGTCACTTCTTGCGAAGGGATGTCGTCGAGGAAAGTCCGGGCTCCACAGGGCAGGGTGGTCGTTAACAGCGACCCGGGGTGACCCGCGGGAAAGTGCCACAGAAAGTAGACCGCCTCCCCTTCCGGGGGGAGGTAAGGGTGAAACGGTGGGGTAAGAGCCCACCAGCGCCCGGGGTGACCCGGGCGGCTCGGCAAACCCCACCCGGAGCAAGGTCAAGAAGGTCCCTCTCGGGGGACCGGCGCAGGCGTTCGAGGGCGGCCCGCCCGAGCCTGCGGGTAGACCGCACGAGGCTGTTGGCAACAGCGGCCCTAGATGGATGACCGTCGCCTCCGCTCCGGCGGAGGGACAGAACCCGGCTTATAGATTGGCTCGTCCCGCCTACTTATCCACAGGTTGCCGTGAGTGTCCGACGCGCTCATCGACCCGAGTGTGCGGTTCGGTCGACCCGCGGTGGGCGGCATCAGCACCGAGGTGATCGGGGAGCACTCCGAGGACGGTGAGGACGACGACGAGATCGCCGAGGTCTTCAGCCTGACTCCACGCGACGTGGCCTGGGCGTTGGCGAATGAGAAGCCGCGACGGGCGCAGGCGAGGCAGCACATCGCGTGAGCCGCGCGGAACCGGCGGCAGTCCGCTTCTACTTCGATGCAGACGTCCTCGGCTTGGCGCACGTGGTCGCTGCCTTGCGCAGCGACGCGACCTACCCCGGCGACCCCGGTGCCGTCGTCAAGCGGCGTGAACGGCCGGCGTGCCTGATCGCCAATCCCGCCACCAAAGATGACCTGTGGATCCCGCAGGTGGCGTCGCTCGGTTGGCTGATCATCACGGCGTGATAGTCCGATCCAGCAGCACCGCGCGGAGATCGGCGCGTAAAGGACAGCAGCGCCCGCATGGTCGCCCTGGCCGGTGATGAGGCGCGCGGGACCATCGAGGATCTCGCAGCTCGGCCCGGGCCGTTCATCTACACCGCCGCATGCTCGTCCATCAGAGACGTAAATCGGGACTGACCCAAAAAGAACGGCCCCCCGTCCCGCGGACGGGGGAGCGCGCCAACATGATGTAACGGAACAATTACACCTACCGTTACCGGGTGCCGCGGGCAGGGTGTCCCTCGGCTAGACGCCTGTCTGGCAGCGGTCGCGTTCGGAACTCATCCTGGTTGAGGGCCAGGCGACCCGTGAAGTACAACGGTGGCTCCCCCCGCTTCCACCGCTTGCAACATCCGAAGTTGCAGTAGTGCAGGGTTGCCCGCGCACACCTTCGCGGCGTTGACGAGAGCGAATGTGGCTGCGACCTCGGCGCGGGCGCGCTCCAACGCGGCCAGGCCCTGCGAACGAGTGACCGCGACTTCGGCCGCCGCTTTGCGCACTTCGGCTGGAAGCATGAGGTCGCGCACAGCGACCGACTCAAGGGAGATGCCTACCTGCTCGGCGGCGGAAGCTGCCGCCACCAGGACCTCGTCGCCAACTAGCTTGCGGGCGGCGGTGAGAGTGTCGAGCGAGCGGGCGGCGACTGCATCGCGAAGGGCGATCTGCATCGCGCTATACAGGAAGGCATCGGGATCCTCGACGGCCTCGTGCCACGTCCGAGGGTCGTGCGTTCGGCAGGTTGTGGTGAGGCTGACCTTCACACTGAGGCCGTCCAAGGTCAGAACCTCCTGCGCAGGCACGGTCACCAGTCGTGGGCGAACGATGACCCGCACCGTCCTTCGGCGGCGACGGAAGCGCCGGTGACGGCCAGCCTCGAGCACCTCTTGGAACCGCCCATCGCGGTAGATGAGCACGCGTTCCCACTCCTGCACCGTGATCGGCACTGCTTCGCCTTCCAAGAAGTTTGGTCGGCTGCCAGACGCGCGATCGGGCCGGAGCGGGGAGCGCGCGAAGCGCTGCAGGCCGCCCTGACCCTGGTGACCGCAAGCCTGGCAGCCTCGGGATGTGAACCCGTGCGCTTTGCAGACGCATGACCTTTACAGGGTCCACTCCGGACAACGCGCAGAACTGCGTGCGGCGATGCCGCCCAGCTGCTGACCGAGAGCTTGGCAACAACGTACGTCGCCGTGCTCTTGCGCGCATCGAGATCCTGCGGACACCAGCCGTGGCAGGCAGACCACCGCTACTTGCCCAAGGCAAATAATGCCGGTTACTCAGCCGTAGAAGCCGACCAGGACCGCGAGGTCCACGTCGTCGTCGACCCCGCCTCGGGCAAGGTCGGTGTCACCCAGGCCGGGCCACCGACGGTCACAGGCATTGCTGACAGGGCACCCAACGCGTCGGGGTGGTACGCCGCTCCGGTGACCGTGTCGTGGACCTCGAAGGCGAGCTCAGACCTGGCTGCAGCCGCCTCGACCTCTGCTCCCACGGTCCTGAGCTTGAGCGGGCGTGCACAGTCAGCCACGTCGGCGGCTGCCTGCGACCACTTCGGCAATTGCGCCACCGGCACCTATGGCCCGGTCAACATTGACCTCGACGCGCCGCAGGTCGCCCTCGCCGTCCAACCGACCGCGCCCAACGGGCGCAACGGCTGGTACACCAGTCCCCCCTCGGTGCTGGCGTCGTGCACGGATGCCCTGTCGGGCATCGCCACGTGCGCGCAGCCCGTCACGGTGCCCGACGGCACAGCTCAGCGTGTCAGCTTGACCGCGACCGACCTCGCGGGCAACGCGGCAAGCGCCACTACGCGGGCCCTCAACGTGGACACCCACGGTCCAGTGCTGTCGGTCAGCGGCGTGGCAGCTGAAGCGACGTACGTGCTCGGCCAGATCCCGGTCGCGTCACGGTCAGCGGTGGTACCACCAACGGCGTGGGGTCATTCCCATACACCGCTCGGGCGGCGGATCTAGCGGGCAACGTTACGGTCCAGACGATCACCTACGACGTCGTGTACGCCTGGAACGGCTTCGCGCAGCCGGTGAACGACACCGCCCACCAGGTCGGTTCCGCCACAAGCGTGTTCAAGGCCGGCCGCACAGTCCCGCTGCGCTTCTCGCTGGCCAACGCGCAGGGGCAAGTCGTTGTACCGACGACAGCTCCCATCTGGGTCATGCCAGCCCAAGGCGGCGCGATGTCCACACCGGTCAACGAGCAGGTGTACTCCGACGCAGCCGACAGCGGGCAGGTGTACCGAGCCACAGGCAGCACTTGGAACTACAACTGGTCCACCAAGGGCTTGGGCAGCGCGTGGTGGCGGGTTGGGGTTCGCCTCGATGACGGCACCACACACGACGTGACCGTCGGGCTGCAATAGGCGCACCAGCATGCAGGCGACGACTGGCTCCGGCACAATTCGGGGAGCGGGTTGCGTCGCCGCTTGACGGTGGCCGCGAACCCGGTGCCGTCCGCCGCCAGCAGGGCGTGGACCACTGCCCTGTGGCCAAGAGCAGTCGACGCGCACGCTCACGGCAGATCTCGAACTCCTGACCGATCTGCTCCAGCCCACACCAACAGCCGGCGTGTTGTTGACTTCGTCAGCCCGAGCTGATCCGCGATCTTTTGAACCGACCGTCCGGCCTTGTGCGGGACAGCCGCCTGGTCGATCTGCTCCGGCTGCCACACCCGCCGCCGAGTGGCTGGGGGAGAGGCCGCCGCTACCTGTGGCCGGTACCGATCGCTTCGCCGTTGCGCGCCAGCTCCCGCGAGCCCGACGACGGTCAGCCGCCCTTACCGGTCGCTGTTGGCGGGGCCTGGTGTTTTACCTGAAGGGCACGGTGATGGGGGTGACTAGCGGGGTGTAGACGGCAAAGAAGTCCCGGTCGTCGGGCACGAGGTAGCGGGTGGCCTTCTGCTGGTAATTCGGGACCACCTTGTCGGCCAGGATCTTGGGCGTGTGTCGGTAGGTGATCAGGCTTGGCCACTCAGGGTTGATGTCGAACTGCATGCCCTTCACCGCCCCAGCGTGTCGTAGCAACCTGGCAAGCGACTGGACTGTCTGACCGTCAGCGGCAGCGTAGATCAGGTTGCCGTGGGCGTCGATCCCGACGCCGGTGCGCCAGACCCGCACGGCGTGGCCCAGCGTTGCGCCCCACTGGCGGCTGTCATCCAGGTGGGGGTTGAGCTGGTTGTCCCACAAGATCGGGGGCAGGCTCTGGCGGGTGAAGGCGTACTGCGGTCCGGCCTCGCGCCCGCCGCGCCAGATGATGATGTCCACCCGCCCGTCGCGGTATCCGACGAGCGTGGCCAGGCCGTCCTTCATCGGCTCATTGGTCAGGCCGTTGTCCGAGGAGCCGTTGAGTCCGTCGGAGTAGAT
>JANXUE010000295.1 GCA_025352005.1 Frankiales bacterium | reverse complement strand
CTGCCGTTCATGACCCTGCCGCTCTATGCCAGCCTGGAGCGGATCGACGGTCGGCTGCACGAGGCGGCCAGCGACCTGTACGCCTCGCCGTGGACCGGCTTCCGCAAGGTGACCGTTCCGCTGTCGATGCCCGGCGTCGTCGCTGGCACGCTGCTGACCTTCATCCCGGCAGCCGGCGACTACATCAACGCGCAACTGCTCGGCAGCCCTCGCACCACCATGATCGGGCAGGTGGTCGCCGGGCAGTTCCTGCGCGTCCTTGACTACCCGACGGCGGCGGCGCTGTCGGTCGTGCTCATGGCCACCATCGTGCTGCTGGTCGCCGCCTACGTCCGCCGCGCGGGTACCGAGGAGCTGCTGTGACCGCTGTCCTTGACGCGCGACTGCAGCCCGCACCCGTGACCGGCCGGCGCCGCCGGAGTCCCCTGGAGTGGGTGCGCGAGAACCTCATCGCGCTGATCGCCGGCTTGGCCTTCTTCTACATGCTGCTGCCGAACGCGGTGGTTGTGCTGTTCAGCTTCAACCGGCCGGCTGGGCGGTTCAACTACACCTGGCAGCACTTCTCCTTCGACGCGTGGTTGCACCCTTGCGCCGCGCCTGGGATGTGTACTGCCTTGGGGCTGAGCCTCAAGATCGGGTTGCTCGCGACCCTGCTCTCCACCACCCTGGGGACGCTGGCGGCTTTCGCCCTCGCCCGCCACCGCTTCCGGGGGCGCTCCGCGACCAACCTGCTGATCTTCCTGCCGATGGCGACGCCCGAGGTGGTGATGGGCTCGTCCCTGCTCACGCTGTTCGTCAACCTTCGGTTTCCGCTCGGTGCGACCACAATCCTGATCGCCCACGTCATGTTCGACATCAGCTTCGTCATCGTGACGGTCAAGGCACGGATCGCCGGGCTCGACCCCCGGCTCGAGCAGGCAGCCATGGACCTCTACGCCAACGAACGGCAGACGTTCTTCCGCGTCACGCTGCCACTGGTCGCGCCTGGTATCGCGGCAGGTGCGCTGCTGGCGTTCGCGCTGTCGTTCGACGACTACATCATCACCAACTTCAACGCCTCGGCGAGTTCGGTGACCTTCCCGATGTACGTCTACGGTGCCGCCAGCAGGGGCACACCGGTGCAGATCAACGTCATCGGCACGGTGATGTTCCTGCTGGCGCTGTTGGCGGTTGGCATAGGACAGCTCTCTGCCCGGCGTCGCACTCAGTGACTTCCCTGGTGACCTCCCTCATCGCCGAGGCCAGTCCTGTCAGTTACTGGCTCGACTCACCCGACCGGCCGGAGCCGGTGTCGGCACTTGAGGGCGCGACGCGGGCCGACCTGCTCGTCATCGGTGGGGGCTACACCGGGCTGTGGGCCGCGCTGCTCGCCAAGGAAGCCGACCCCGGTCGCGACGTCGTGCTGCTCGAGGCGACTGCGTGCGGTGACGCTGCCTCGGGCCGCAACGGCGGCTTCTGCGCGGCCAGCCTGACGCACGGGCTCGGCAACGGTGCCGACCGGTGCCCCGACGACCTGGGGCGCCTCGAGGCGCTGGGACGCGCCAACCTCCTGGGCATCGAGCGCACGCTCGAGCGTTACGACATCGACTGCGGCTGGGAGCGCACGGGCGAGCTCGACGTCGCCGTCGGCCCCTGGCAGCTCGAGGGCGTGGCGCAGACCGCACGGCTGGCACAGGAGACCGGCGGGGATGCGGTCCTGCTCGATCGTGAGGCCCTTCACGCCGAGGTGCACTCGCCGACCTACCTCGGTGGTGTGTGGCTGCGCGACGCTGTCGCCATGGTTGACCCGGCGCGGCTCGTGTGGGGATTGCGAGCTGCCTGCCTGGGCGTCGGTGTCCGGATCTACGAGGGCTCGCCCGCATCCGGACTGGCCCGCGCCGGCACCGGCGTTTCGGTGCGCACCCCGGCCGGGTCGGTGACAGCCAGGAGGGCCCTGCTGGCGACCAACGCCTTCCCGTCGCTGCTGAGGCGGCTGCGGCTGTACACCGTCCCCGTCTACGACTACGCGCTCATGACCGAGCCGCTGACGCCAGAGCAGCGCTCGTCGCTGGGTTGGCGGCACCGACAGGGCATCGGTGATGGCGGCAACCTGTTCCACTACTACCGCCTCACCCAGGACGACCGGCTCCTGTTCGGCGGCTACGACGCGGTGTACCCGTACGCCGGTCGGGTGGACCCCAGGCACGACAGCAGTCCCGTCACCTCCGCGCTGCTCGCGCAGCACCTGCTGGACACGTTCCCCCAGCTGGAGGGCGTGCGGTTCAGCCATGCGTGGGGCGGAGCGATCGACACCTGCACCCGGTTCTTTCCGTTCGTCGGCGCGTCCCTCGGCGGGCGGGTGTCCTATGCACTCGGCTACACCGGACTCGGCGTGGGGGCGTCCCGCTTCGCTGCCGCCGCAGCCCTGGACCTGCTGGACGGCCGGGAGACCGAGCGCACCAGCACCCCACTCGTCACGTCCAAGCCGCTGCCGTTTCCTCCGGAGCCGCTGCGTTGGGCCGGGATCAGCCTGACCCGCCGGTCGCTGGCCCGTGCCGATGCCCGAGGCGGACATCGTGACCTGTGGCTACGGGCCATGGACCGGCTCGGACTGGGCTTCGATTCGTGACGACGAAAGAAGGGCACGTGCCATGAGCTCAGCGGAGCTGTTCTCCCGCCACCGGGCGGTCATGCCGTCCTGGTTGGCCACCTACTACGACGAGCCCATCGAGATCGTCTCCGGTTCGGGCTGTCGCGTTGTCGACGGCGAGGGCAAGAGCTACCTCGACTTCTTCGCGGGCATCCTCACCAACCTGGTGGGCTACGACCTTCCCGAGCTGCGCGACGCCGTCCTGAGCCAGGTCGGTACCGGCGTGGTGCACACCTCCACGCTCTACCTGCTCCGAGCGCAGGTGGACCTCGCCGAGCGCATTGCGGCCCTGTCGGGGATCCCGGACGCGAAGGTGTTCTTCACCTCGTCCGGGACCGAGGCGAATGAGGCTGCCCTGCTGCTGGCCACGTCGTACCGCCGGAGCAGCTCGGTGATCGCGCTACGGAACAGCTACCACGGCCGGACGTTCGCGACCACTGCCGTCACCGGCAACAGGAGCTGGTCCGCGTCGAGCCTGTCACCGCTGCAGGTGACCTACGCGCAGGGCGGCTACCGGTTCCGCAGCTCGTTCCGGGACCTCGACGACGCGGCCTACGTGCGGGCCTGCGTCACTGACCTGCGCGAGCTGCTCGACACGACGACGGCCGGTGATGTCGCCTGCATGATCGCCGAGCCGATCCAGGGTGTCGGCGGGTTCGCGGTCCCACCGGACGGGTTGTTCGCGGCCTACCAGGAGGTCCTGGCCGAGCGTGGCATCCTGCTCATCTCCGACGAGGTGCAGACCGGCTGGGGGCGCACGGGCGAGCACTTCTGGGGCATGGGCGCCCACGGCGTCACCCCCGACGCGATGACCTTCGCCAAGGGCCTCGGCGGCGGCTACGCGATCGGCGGCGTCGTCGCCCGGGCCGACCTGATGGACTGCCTGGGCGCCAACTCCATCTCGACGTTCGGCGGCAACCCGGTGTCAACGGTCGCCGCAGCTGCGGTGCTCGACGTGATCTTGTCGCGTGACCTGCAGGCCAACGCCGCGAAGCTCGGCAACCAGCTCCTGTCCGGCCTCAGGGATGTGGCGAGCCGCTGCCCACTCATCGGCGAGGTGCGCGGCAAGGGGCTGATGATCGGGGTGGAGCTCGTCGGCCCTGACGGTTACGCACCTGACCCCGTGGCGGCCGCGCGCGTGATGGAGCACACCAAGCAGCTCGGGCTGCTGATCGGCAAGGGCGGTCTCTACGGCAACGTGCTGCGGATCGCACCGCCACTGGTGCTGACCGCTGAGGAGGCCGATGAGGGCCTGGGACTGCTGTCCACCGCATTGGAGCTCGTTGACAAGGAGATCCGCTCATGACCAGACGCCTGTCGCACTG
>JANXUE010000292.1 GCA_025352005.1 Frankiales bacterium | reverse complement strand
CGCCAAGGCAGCGCTCGATCCATGCTGGCGGATGCCGCTCGACGAGGAGTACGACGAGGCGCTGAAGAGCAACTTCGCCGACATGGCCAACGTCGGCGGCCGGCCCGGCGGCGCGATCACGGCGGCGATGTTTCTGCGTCGCTACACCGCGAAGTTTCCGTGGGCTCATCTCGACATTGCCGGTACCGCCTGGAAATCGGGCGCCGCCAAGGGCGCAACCGGCAGACCGGTTGGCCTGCTCAGCCACTTCGTTCTGTCGCACGCGAAGTGACGATGAGCGCTTGACGGAAGCCGGCCGATCGCCATGACCGAGATCGGATTCCATTTCAACGTCGGGGCGCCTGTCGGCTACGCCTGTCGCCTGGTGCGGTTGGAGCAAGCGCACCGGCAAGTCGTGGCAGACTCGGCCGGTGTCAGCCCCGATCCGCGCAGAGCCGGAGACGCTCGCGGTGGTCACGGTCCACTACCGCGGCGACGGTGACCTGCGCGAGCTGCTGGACCGGATCGTGGGACTCCCCGTCACGGTGGTCGACAACTCCGCGACGCCAGCCGCCACGGCTGCGCTCCTGGTCGACCGGCCATCGGTCCAGCACCTCCCGACCGGCGGCAACGTGGGGTTTGCCCGCGCGGCGAACCTCGGTGCGCAGCAGGGCACCTCGCCGTACGTGTTGTTCGTCAACCCGGACGCCCGCCCGACCCTGAAGGATGTCCACGCGCTCCTGGGTGACCTCGAGAGCGATCACGGGCTGGCCGCGGTGGCGCCGGCTGTCCTCGACGGCGACGGCCGGGCGCGCGGCGGCGGTGGGCGACTGCCGTCCGTCGGTGCTGCGCTCGCGGGCCTCGTGGGTCCACTCGGCCGGGATGGCCGCCGCATCTGGATCAACCCCGAACCCCGCCTGCAGGAGGTGGACTGGCTGTCCGGGGCGTGCCTGCTCGTGCGCCGGGACGCGTTCGCAGCTGTCGGCGGGTTCGACGAGCACTACCCCCTCTACAACGAGGACATGGCCCTGGGAGCCCGGCTCAGGGCAACCGGCTACCGCCTCGCCCTCGACGGCGCCGTCCGTGTGCAGCACGTCGGCGGTGGGTCCAGCCCGGACCCCCGGCCGCTGTGGCGGGCCCGCGGCGGCGCACTCGGCCACTTCGTGCGCCGGCAGACCCCCCACCCCAGGCTGGTTCGGGCCCTGCTCGTGGTTTCGTTCGCGCTGCGCGCCGTCGCCAGTGGGCTGCTCGGCAGGCGGCTGGCCGCTCGCGAGTACGCCACGGTCGCCTGGGCCGTCCAGCAAGGCCGGCTCCCTCGGCTGGACCGATGACGACGGTCTCGGTCGTCATCCCGACATGGGACGGCCTGGACGTCCTGCGGCTGTGCCTGCAGTCCCTGTCCCGGCAGAGCCGCCCCGCCGACGAGATCGTGGTCGTGGACAACGGCTCGGTGGACGGTACACAGGCAGAGCTCACGCGGGACTGGCCGGCGGTCCGCGTCGTACGGCTGGCCACCAACCACGGCTTCGCGGGCGGGGTCAACGCTGGCCTCGCCGCGGCGATCGGGGACCGGCTGGTCCTGCTCAACAACGACGCGGAGGCCGACGTCGACTTCCTCGAAGAGCTCCTGCGTGCGGACGCCGAGGCCGGGCCCCGGGTCGCGGCGGTCACGGCGAAGGTCCTCGGTCACGACGGGCGGCTCCAGGACACCGGGGACTTCCTCACCCGGTGGGGGCTACCCGTGCAACGTGGCCGGGACGAGCCCGACGACGGCAGGTACGACGCAGACCTGGAGGTGACCAGTGCGTGCGGCGGCGCCTGCCTGTGGCGGCGCGAGGCTTTGGACCAGGTGGGGGTGTTCGCGCAGGAGTTCTTCGCCTACTTCGAGGACCTCGACCTGGGCCTTCGGGCCCGGCTCGCCGGCTGGCAGATCTGTTACGCCCCCCGGGCGGTCGTCCGGCACGCCGTCTCCACCACCAGCTCCCGCATCCCGAACTTCCAGCAGTTCCACAACACCCGAAACCTGTGGTGGCTGGTGATCAGGTGCGCCCCCTCCGGCGTCCTGCTGCGACTGCTGCTGTGGCAGGTCAAGGGGCTCGTGGGGGCCACCGGACGCGGTCAGCTGAAGGTGACCCTGCGGGCGCATGCGAGTGCCGCAGCCGGTCTGCCCGCTGCCTTACGCAGCCGCCGAACGATCCGCCAGCTCACGGTCCTGGACCGACGGCAGGCGCGGGCGCTGCTGAGCCCCTCGCGTCAGAGGCTGACGGTCGGCTCCAGCTAGCGGCGGCGGCGAGAAACCCAGCGACCCGCCACGGCCCCGACGCCCTCGCGGCGCAGGACCTCAACGGCCTTCCGAAGGTCGTGGCGTACCTGCCGGGTGCCCGATCTCGGGTGCCGAAGCGGTTGCTTGTTGCCCGCGACGACCTGGCTGTCCACCCGGTCCACGGCATCCGCCGGCTCGCGACAGAAGTCGACGAGCGGGAGCAGTGCGACATCCCACGTCAGCTGCGGCGCCAGCGCCGCGACGGCCGCGCGGCAGGAGTCCCGCAGGGCCGGGTCTCCCAGGAGACGGTCGATTGCCTCGGCCAACGCCGGCACGTCACCGGGCGGGACCGTGAGCCCCAACCCATGGGCCTCGACGAGGTCCGCCAGGGTGTCCCCGGCAGTGGTGATGACCGGCAGGCCTGCCCACAGGTAGTCCAGGACGCGGGTACGGAACGAGAACGCGGTCTCGATGTGGTCGTGGTGCGTCGTCACCCCGACATCGCTCTCGAGCAGCCAGCTCGCCCGGTCCTCGTAGGCGACCCACCGCTCGTTGAAGTGCACCACCGTTCCGGTCAGAGAGAGCTCGTCGCACCGGCGGCGCAGGGCCGCGGCGACGCTCATCTCGGGCACGTCAGCGTTGGGGTGGCGCATACCCAGGAACAGCAACCTCAGCCGCGGCCGTCGCTCGCGCAGCACATGCACCGCCTCGACCAGCGAGACCGGGTCGAACCAGTTGTAGACGCCGCCTCCCCACAGCAGCAGCTCCGCGTCCTCCGGGATCCCCGGCAGCACCCCCTTGGCGACGGGGCCGCGATGGACGGGCGACGCCGCGTCGATGCCGAACGGTGCGACGTCGATGAGCCGGCGCAACGTGGGGTCCTGGTCGTACGTCACGGGGTTCACCCGGCCCAGTGCCGCAAGGGCTCCGAGCCAGAAGTCGCGCTGCTTGTCCGACGCGCAGAGGAAGAAATCCCCTCGGAGCAGCTGGTCGTTGAGCGCGATGGTGGCGAGGCGGACGACGTCACGGCGGGTCTGCTCCGGCAGGTCCCGGGCCTGCTCCAGCTGCTCGAGGTGGAACGGGTCGTACAGGTCGCAGATCATCACGGCCCTGCTGTCCTTCAGGGAAGGGCAGCGCTGGAGGACGTCGCCTTGGAGCACGAGAACGTCGCAGTCCGCTCCCTGTCTTGCCAGGCCGGCCAGGTCCGTACGCCGAATGGCGAAGCGCTCGTCGGAGAGCTCGCAGGCCGGTGCCAGCGACAGCACGTGGACGTCGGCGTCAGCGGCCAGCGCCGCGGCGATCTTCAGGCAGCGGATCGCCGGCCCCGCCATCCGAGGGCCGAAGCTGTCCGACGTCACGACCAGAATGCGCCGACGCGAGTCCCCGGTTCGACGCATCCGCCCAGCATAGGGACCGGCTGCGGGTGCGAACGCCGGTCAGCGAAGGTGTCCCCGCACGCGCCGACCCGCAGCCCCTGCGAGCCCGGTGACGCCGCCGCGGGCGTGCGCAGCGCGCAGCCGGAACCCGAGGGCGGCCACCCACTCCCGGTAGACCTCGAGGCGAGTCAACCCGGGGACGGGCTCCGCCGTGTACGGCTCGAGCTGCCCCCAGATCGCGGGCTCATCGAGGGTGACGGCGGCCCAGCCGGAGTCCCGCGGCACCCGCACGGTGAGCTTTGCCTTCTCCAGCAGAGCGGCGTACCGCTGCCCCTGCAGGTGCGGGGACAGCCCGAGCAGCGTGTCCCGACGTGCCCGCGCGCCCAGGCGGCCGCGCAGCGAGGGCGAGCAGAGCAGGGAGTCCAGCGCCTGCACCCACTCGTCATGGCTGTCCGCGAGCAGCCCGTTCACGCCGTGTTGGACCGCCTCGCGGAAGGGCTGGGTAGGTGTCGCCACGCTCGGGGTCTGGACGAGGGCCGCCTCCAGCACCTTGATGGCGCTCTTGGCCTCGTTGAACCTGCCACCTTGACCGAGGTCGCGCTCCAGGGGCGCGAGGTTCACGTCGAGGTCGCGGAGCAGGTCGGGTAGGTCCCGCCAGTCCCGGTGCGGCAGCCGGTGCAGCCGCGGGCCGAGGGCCTCGACCGCAGCCGTCGGCGTCAGGTGCCCAACGAGCCATAGCTCGGCGTCGGGATGACGGTCGAGCACCTCGAGGACGGCAGCTTCCACCACCAGCCAGTCGCGGTCATGGGTGGTGCTGCCGGACAAGTACCCCACCCGTAGGGGGCCGGGTCGCCGCGGCCGTCGCAGGGCGGTGTCGGAACGGCGGGACGTGACCAGCCCGACCCCGTTGGAGAACCGGTAGGTCGGCAGCCCCGTCAGCGCCCCGATGTGCTCGCAGAGCAGGGCGGTGCTCCCGACGTAGCCGTCACAGGCCTCCAGCGTCGTGCGGTAACGGTGAATGCCCTGCAGCCACACGGCCGCCGCGGGCTCGGGCAGCACGCGGAGCGCGGGGATCTCCTCGGCCAGCGATGGGTCGACGATCAGGTCGTCAACGTCGAACAGCACGGGCACGCCCGCGGGCACCTGCGCGATGAAGGCCAACACCTGCGGCGTGGCAGGGACCCTGTACATCACGACGGCGTCAGCCCGACGGGATAGCTCTGTCAGCTCGGGGTCGCGGTAGTGGCGCACCTCGCTACGGATCCCCTGCAGGGCAAGGGCTTCAGCGGGCAGTCGGGCTCGGTATCGCAGCGGCGCTCCCTCGATGCCGCAGACGAACAGGACGTCGCGAACCGCCGAGGCGGGCGTCGGAGGGAGCTCTCGCGTGTAGAGCACCTCGAGACCGCTGACCTGGTCATCCAGCGAGCGGACGACCGGGACGGGGGCTGTCCGCAGCCGCGTCAGCAGTGCCCGATCCTGGACAAGCGTCCGCATCGCGTCGGCCAGGTCAGCCGCCTCGCCGGTGGCGACGACGAGGCCGTTGACGCCGTGGACGACGACCTCTTCGGGGCCGAGCGAGTCACTGGTGATGACGGTGAGGCCGTGCAGCAGCGCCTCTCGGGTGAGGATGGAAAAGGACTCCCGCATCAGCGACGGGACGACCAGGACGTCATGGGCGTGCAGCACCTTCGCCAGGTCAGCGGGGTCGTACGCGCGCGCAAAGACCACCGGGCCGGGGTGCGGCGCGCGGTCCTCGGCGCCGTAGGTCGTCAGGGTCCAGCTGCCCGGGGCGAGCAGGGTGGCGGCCTCGAGCACCACGTCGATTCCCTTGAGCGGGTTGACACCTCCTGCGTACAGGAATCGGACGGGACCGTCGGAAGGCGCGGACCGTTCCACCTGCTGCGGCGGGACCCCGTTCTCGTCAACCACGAGGGCCCGCGGAGCGAGCCCGTTGGCCGCCGCGACGTCGTGGGCGACGACGGACGGGACGCACACGACGTCGGCGTGCGAGAGGGCCTGGGCCAGCTTTGCGTTGCGGGCGTCGAGCCAGGGCCGGTCGACCTCGCACCCGCAGACGCCGGCCTCGACGACCAGGCTGCAGGGCCGTAAGTCCTTGTCCACCAGGAACTGCCGGGCGCACGACCACCAGAAGTCGTGCATGGTCACGACGGTGCGGGCGCCAGACGCGCTCGCGACCCTGACCAGGTCCGCACCCGTCGCCTGCAACGAGTGCAGATGGACCACGTCCGGCCGTACCTCCGCCAGCCAGGCTGCGAAGTCGACGGTCACCCGCGGGTTCGCGGTGTTGAGCGCTGAGCTCCACCCGATGCCGTCGGCCACCGGGACCCAACGGATCGGCAGCCCGGTCTCGTCCACCTCGTCGCCGGGCGACTGGTGCGACAGCGACCCGGCGTACACACGTACGTCATGGCCGCGGCTGCGGAGCGCGCGGGCGTGCCGCTGGGGCACGAGGGTCCCGCCGCTCACGAAGTCAGGCGGGTAGTGCGCGCTGACGACGGCGATCCGGAGGCGGACGGCTGGCACGGGGGTCGGCACTGCTCTCGTGGGGCTCGGGGCGGTCAACGTGCCACGACGGTAGTGCCCTGCTCCTCGCGTATGGGCCGCTGGTGTCGCGAGATGACCGACGTCCCTGCCGCTGCTCAGTCCGGCGTGGAGGAGCCGCCCTCCGAGGTGGGACCCCCGGCAGCCGTACGGCTGCGACGTTGGAAGCGGCTTCCGCTGTCGCTGCGGCGGTTGCTCGTGCTGCATGCCCTGCTGCTACTGGTGTTCACGGTGCTCTCCCCAATTACCGCTCGGCTGACGAGCCGTTCCACATGGATCTGATCATCGCCGCGCACACCGGCGACGCCGTCCCCTGGCCGGCGCGGCAGGCAGGCGGCGCGACCCCCTTGGCCAGCTCCCGGGACCTGCCGCAAGGCTGGTACCGAACCAGCTCGTGCAGCACCCGCCGCCTTACCACCACCTGATGGCGCCGGTCCTGACGGTCGTGCCGCACTGGCAGGATCAGCCTTTCGACGGGATCGTCGCCCTCTACCGGTTTCTCAACGCCTTGCTGATGTTGCCGCTACTGATGTTCCAGCTCGCCCGCAAAGTCGCCCTGACGAAGGCTGTCCCAGTGGCTGCTGCATTCGGCTGTGCACCGCCGCGCTGCTCGGATTGCTCGCCGGATTGGCGCTGCTGACGAAGGGGCTGGCGCTCTACCTCCCGCTGACGATGGAGCTGGGTTACCTGGTAGCTGTCTGCCGCACCTCGCTGCGATGGGCGCTTCCCGCGGCGGCGTTGGCCATGGGTGTGGCGTTCTGCCTGGGCGGCTGGTGGTGGGTGCGGAACCGCTTGCTCTACGGCACGTTCTAGCCCGACAGGCGGTCCCTTGCCCAGCCGCACCTGGTGCGCCACACGACGTTTCACAGCACCGGCTCCCGTTGGCTCGGCGAGTTCGCTCGGCTGGTCAACCAGCGGTTCTGGAGCGAGCCCGGATCGGTCAGCCTTCCGCACGTGCTGAGCGTAACGACCACCCTGGCCATTGCCCAGAAGCCCCAGTGAGTTGTTCGAGCCCCATCCCCGACGGCCGCCACCCCTGACGTCCGGCGAGCCGGGAGTGCCGATGACCCTGCGCACGATCAGCCGAGGTCGTGCGTCAGCCTCTCCCCGGGTGCGGCTTGGAGGTTGCCCCATCGGCCATTAAGGGACACGTAACCGCCCGACTCGACCTGACCGGCGTGCTCGACATCGAAGCGCAGGCCGTGCTTCCAGAAGTCGTACTGGTGCGACAGCTGGTTGTCCACGATCGAGGAGGTGAGGTCGAAGGTGCCGGGCTGAAGGGCCAGCCGAGGCAGCACCAGGTCGACGGTGCCGCGGCCGTCGAGCTGATCCGGGACGTACTCGCCGTGCTTGGAGTGGTGCGCCCAGAGGTACACGCCGTCGAGGGATTCGATGGCGTAGCCGAAGACGGGCTTCTTGATCGGCTGGTCGAACCGGTAGTGCATGCGGATGGTGACCTGCTCGCCGCAGCGGAAGCGATTGCGTACGACGCCGTCGGCGCCGATCAGCTCCATCTTTTCGATGGTGGCCTCTCCCGATCCCCAGCGGGTGCTGCCGTCGGTGCTCTCGATCCGCTCCTCGTGGCTGTCGTCCTCGTACTCCTCGAGGATATCGACCGGACTGCCCGTTCGGGTCAGGACCCCCTTCTCCAGCCACGACACCTCGTCGCACATGTTTTTCATGCTGCCGGAGTCGTGGCTGACGATGACCACCGTCTTTCCGGCCCGGCGGAACTCTGCGAACTTCTCCAGGCACTTGCGCTGGAAGCTCGAGTCACCCACGGCAAGGACCTCGTCGACGAGCAGCACATCAGGGTCGACGTTGATGGCGACGGAGAAGCCGAGCTTGACGTACATGCCGCTGGAGTAGTTCTTCACCGGCGTGTCGATGAACTGCTCGAGGCCCGCGAAGTCGACGATCTCGTCAAACTTGGCGGCGAGGGTGCTCTTAGACAGCCCGAGGATGGAGCCGTTGAGGAAGATGTTCTCGCGGCCGGAGAGCTCTGGGTGGAAGCCGGAGCCGAGCTCGAGCAACGCCGCCATCTTGCCGACCGAGGAGATGCTGCCTTCGTCCGGCCGCAGGATCTTGGCGATGCACTTCAGAAGGGTCGACTTGCCGGAACCGTTCTTGCCCACCAACCCGTAGGTCGAGCCGGTCGGGATCTCCAGCGAGACGTTGCGCAGCGCCCAGAAGTCCTCGTACGTGGCGCGACCCTTGCGCATGACGGCAGCCTTCACCGACTGGTTGCGTTCGTGGTATATGCGGAATCGCTTGCCGACATCGTCAACCGTGATCGCCGCGTCCGTCACAGTTCCTCCGCCAGTCGACCTTCGTACCGCCGGAAGACGAAGTAGCCCACGACAAGCGTGCCCAGCGACCAGGCCACCAGGTAGCCGAGCCGGCCGGCGCTGGGCACGCGCTCGTCGTAGAGGCAGTCGCGGAAGGCCTCGACGAAGGCGAAGGCGGGGTTGAGCTGGTAGATCGTCCAGATGCTGACGCCGAGTACCTTCGTCGCCTGCTGAGCCTTCACCAGCGACGAAGGGTAGATGACCGGCGTCGCGTAGAACCAGATCTGGAGCCCGATGCTGACGAGGTACTGCAGGTCTCTGAAGTAGACGTTGGCGACCGACAGCGCCAACGCCAGCCCGGTCACGAACAGCGTCAGCAGCAACACGAGCAACAGCACGATCGGCAGCCAAAGCAGCACGACGTTGCCGTAGAAGGCCAGCGCCACCGACAGGACGACCAGCTCGATGCCAAGCGTAAAGACAAGGGCCAACACCGTCGACAGCACGAGCGTCTCGCGAGGGAACCAGACCTTCTTGATGAGGTTGGCGTTTGCGGTCAGCGAGGCCATGCCAGCTGTCATGCCGTTGCTGATGAGGTTCCACACCAGCAGCCCAGAAAGCAGCCAGAGCGCAAAGACCTTGATGCCGGTGCGCTCGCCGACTGTCACGGGGACGCGCAGCA
>JANXUE010000289.1 GCA_025352005.1 Frankiales bacterium | reverse complement strand
CTGCGCAAGAAGATCGCCGATATCCTCGACTCGATCATCCGCGAGGACCCCGAGCTCGTCGGGGGCGGCGGCCGCAACCAGTCCCGCGGCAAGGCGCCGGTGCCGGGGATGGCCTCCAAGGGCGGTCCGACCCATGTCGGGCAGCTCAAGGGGATGCCGCGGGCCGAGCTGGCGATGCTCATCCAGCAGCTGCAGGACCAGATGCACGAAGCCGCCCGCGAGCTGTCGTTCGAGCTCGCCGCCCGGTTGCGCGACGAGGTCAACGAGCTCAAGAAAGAGCTCCGCGGCATGGATGCCGCGGGCGTGCGGTAGGCCGTACCCTCGGCGGCATGGCTCTGGACCCGGTCGCCGCGATCACCTGGATGCTCCGCGGGCACTGGGTGACGCTCGCCCTCCGGGCCGCGGTCGAGCTGGGGGTGCTCGACCACCTGGACGAACCAGCGACGGTCGAGGTGCTCAGTGCGGCGTGCAGGACCGACGCACCCAGTCTCGCGAGGCTGCTGCGGGTGCTCATCGACGTCGAGGTCCTGAGCTGCGATGACGGCCGGTATCGCCGCACCGCGATGGGGGACACCCTCACCCTGGACCACCCGAGCCAGCTGCGGTCCCTGACGCTCATGCAGACGACGGTGCCCAACCTGGCGGCCTGGTCACACCTGGCCGACGCGATCCGCTCCGGGGACGCGGTCTTCGAGACGGTGAACGGCATCGACCCCTGGGGCTACCTGTCCGCGAACCCGGAGCAGGAGGCGATCTTCAACGCCGCCATGGCCCGGCGTTCGGAAGGTCAGTTGGAGGGGTTGCTGGCCGCGGGACCGCTCACCGGCCCGCTGACGGTGGTCGACGTGGGTGGCGGGCAGGGGGCGCTGATCGCCGCTCTGCTCGACACCGATCCAGAGCTGCGTGGAGTCGTCGCGGACCGACCCGACGTCGCCGCGGTGGCCGGTCAGGCGCTGTCCGGGTTCGGGTCGCGCGCGCAGGCCGTCCCGACCGACTTCTTCGTCGCCGTCCCCGGTGCCGGCGATGTGTACCTCATCTGCAACGTCCTCCACGACTGGGACGACGCGCAGGCCATCGCGATCCTGCGCACCGTTGCTGAGGTCATGGGCGCGGACGCTCGCCTGTGGATCGTCGAGCGCGTCCTGGACGCCCCCGGCCGGGACGCCCAGGAGACGCGGGACCTCAACATCGTGGACCTGCACATGCTCGTGATGTTCGGCGCCCGCGAACGCACCGTCGCGGAGTATGACGCGCTCGCGCAGGGTGCCGGGCTGGCCCCTGTCCGGCTGCTGGCAGAGGGGTGTGTGTGGAACGTGCTGGAGACCCAGGTCAGGTAGTTCCCCTCCGGCACAACGCCGGCCTTACCGTCGGTAACACCCACTCGGTAGGGTGATCGCTCGCGCAACATGAAGCGGTCACCACGGTGGCCGCACAGCCCAGTGGGGGAGCTCGGTGCAGGATTCACAGCTCGCCGTGGCAGCTGACGGGGGGCGACCGCTCCGCATCACCTTGCTCTCCTACCGCAGCAAGCCCCACTGCGGTGGCCAGGGCGTCTACATCAGACACCTGTCCCGCGAGCTCACGACGCTCGGCCACCAGGTCGAGGTGCTCAGCGGCCCGCCGTACCCCGAGCTCGACGAGCCGGTCAGCCTAACCGTCGTACCGTCCCTGGACCTCTACCGCGACGCCGACCCGTTCCGGGTGCCGTGGCCGCGGGAGTTCAGGACCAGCATCGACCTGCTGGAGTTCGCCCTGATGTGCACGGCCGCGTTCCCGGAGCCGCTGACGTTCAGCCTGCGGGCGCACCGGCTGCTGAGCCAGCGCGCGGCGCAGGGCCACCCCCTGCCCGACGTGATCCACGACAACCAGACACTCGGCTACGGGATGCTTCGGATGCAGCGCGACGGCATGCCGGTCATCGCGAACGTGCACCACCCGATCACCGTCGACAGGACCCTCGACCTGGCCGCGGCGACGCGGCGCAAGAAGATCAGCTTCTGGCGGTGGTACTCCTTCTTGCGGATGCAAAAACGCGTCATCTCGAAGATGCCCACCCTCGTCACCGTCAGCGAGAACTCCTTCGACGACATCGTGCGCGACTTCGGCGTCGACCCGGCCCGGATGCGGGTGATCCCGGTCGGCGTGGAGCACGACGTGTTCGTGCCACCGACGGCCCCGCGCGTCCCGGGCCGGATCGTGGCCACCGCCAGCGCTGACGTCCCGCTGAAGGGCATCGTGCCGCTGCTCGAGGCGGTCGCGAAGCTGCGCACCGAACGCGACATCGAGCTCGTCATCGTCGGTAAGGCCAGCGAGGGCGGCGCTGCGGCCCGCACCATCGCCCGGCTGGGCCTGGAGGAGGCGGTCCGCTTCGTCACCGGAGTCAGCGAGGCCGAGCTGGTCCGTGTCTTCGGCAGCGCCCACGTCGGCGTCGTGCCGTCGCTGTACGAGGGTTTCAGCCTGCCCGCCATCGAGCTGATGAGCTGTGCGACGCCGTTGGTCGCGACGACCGCTGGTGCCTTGCCCGAGGTCGTCGGCGACGCAGCGCTCTCGGTGCCGCCGGCTGACCCGGAGGCCCTCGCCCAGGCCATCAGGACCGTCATGGACGACCCTGACCTCGCGGCGCAGCTCGGCGCGGCCGGACGGGCCCGCGTGATGGAGCGCTACACCTGGGAGTCCGTCGCCCGGCAGACGGTGCAGTGGTACCGCGACTTCCTCGGCGAGACCGTCCCCCATCCCACTCCCGTCGTGACGCGGCTCCACGCCCGCAAGCAGGCCTGAGTGCTGACCGTCGACTTCGGGCAGTTCCCCGTCGGCCTCGGCGACCGGGTCCTCGACATGGGCTGCGGCGGCGGACGGCACGCCTTCGCGCTCTACCGCCGCGGTGCCAAGGTCGTGGCGCTCGACATGAGCGAGAAGGACCTGCAGGAGGTGGAGGTCATGTTCCAGGCGATGGAGCTCGAAGGGGAGGTCCCCGCCGGTGCCAGCGCCTCGACCGTGCGCGGTACGGCGTACAGCCTGCCCTTCGGGGACGCCAGCTTCGACCGGGTGATCGCCGCCGAGATCATGGAGCACCTGCCCGAGGACACCAGCGCCATGGCGGAGCTGTACCGCGTCCTGAAGCCCGGGGGGCTGATCGCCGTCACCGTCCCCCGATGGGGGCCAGAGAAGGTTTGCTGGGCGCTGAGCGACGACTACCACGAGGTCGATGGCGGCCACATCCGGATCTACAAGGGGTCGCAGCTGCGCGAGCGCCTGGAGGCGACCGGCCTGGTCTTCACCGGTGCGCACCACGCACACGCGCTGCACACGCCGTACTGGTGGCTCAAGTGCGCCGTGGGTGTGACCAACGACAACAACCCGCTGGTCAAGGCCTACCACTCGCTGCTCGTCTGGGACATGGTCAAGCAACCGCTGGTGACCCGGGTGGCCGAGAAGGTGCTCCAGCCGCTCGTGGGCAAGTCCCTGGTCGTGTATCTCCGCAAGCCGGGGGAGAGCGCGCGTGCGGCGGCCTGAGCTCCGGGGGCTGCCAGGGGTCCTGACCCTGGCCCAGCTCAGCGAGACGGTGGACGCGATCGCCGCCGCCCAGCAGTCATGCGGGGCACTGCCCTGGCCGGATGGCCACACCGACGCGTGGGACCACGTCGAGTGCGCCATGGTCCTCACCCTCGGTGGGCGCCTCGACGATGCCCAGCGGGCGTACGCGTGGCTGCGTCGTACCCAGGCCACGGATGGGTCCTGGGCGACGTCCTACGACCACCTGAGCGTCCTTGACCCCATGGTCGACCTCAACCAGTGCGCGTACGTCGCGGTCGGCGTCTGGCAGTGGTGGCAGGTGACGCAGGACCGGTCGCTCGCTGAGCAGATGTGGCCGCACGTGCGTCGGGCCCTCGACCTGGTCTGCGACCGGCAGGCTCCATCGGGTGAGATCTACTGGGCGCAGGACGCGGGCGTGCCGCGCAGGGAGGCCTTGCTGACGGGGTCGTCCTCGAGCTACCAGTCGCTGCGCTGCGGGATCGCCCTTGCCGAGCTGATGGGGGAGCCGCAGCCGGAGTGGGAGCTCGCCGCAGGGTTGCTGCAGCACGTCGTCGCGCACCACCCGGAGGTGTTCCTCGACAAGAGCCGCTTCTCAATGGACTGGTACTACCCCGTCCTGTCAGGCGCCGTGCGTGGCCGGATGGCGCGGGAGCTGCTGGACGAGCAGTGGGACTCGTTCGTGGTCCCCAATCTCGGCTGTCGTTGCGTCTCTGACCGGCCGTGGGTCACGGGAGCCGAGACCGCGGAGCTGGCGCTGGCCCTGCTGGTCAGCGGCGAGCCGGACCGAGCCCGTCGGCTGGTGTCCGACGTGCAGCACCTACGCCACGACGACGGTTCCTACTGGACCGGCCTGGTGTACGACGAGGACGTCCGATGGCCGGCGGAGCGCTCCTCCTGGACGGCCGCCGCCATGGTGCTGGCCGTGGACGCCCTCGCCGGTGGTCCGACGCTGGCGCTGTTCGCCGGAAACGACCTGCCGACCGGTGTCCTGCTGCCGGCGGACACCTGCCTGCAGGACGGCGCCCCCTGCGCGGGTCTCGCCCGCCGCAGCTGACTGCACATCACTCAGGTGACAGGTACGTCCTGGCGCCGGAGCACCCGCAGCGACCCGGTGACCGACACCTGCTCGAAGGCTCCGGAGTCGACGGCCCGGCAGACGACGTTCCAGGGAGGTCGCCCGCCGTCCGCGGGGTCCTCGAAGACGTCGTGCACCGCGAGCAGGCCGCCGACGACGACATGCGGGGCGAAGGCGGCGTAGTCGTGCTGCGCGACCTGCTCGGTGTGGTTGCCGTCCAGGAACAAGAACGCAACGGGTGACGTCCACCAGCGGGCGACCTGCTGGGTGCTGCCGACGACCGCAGTCACGACGTCGTCGAGGCCGGCGTCCCAGAGTGTCCGGCGCAGCGAGGGAAGCGTCTCGAGCCGGCCGGTGTGCGGGTCGACCAGGGACGGGTCGTGCCACTCCCAGCCGGACTGGTTCTCCTCAGAGCCACGGTGGTGGTCCAACGTCACGAGCTGCGCGTCCCGAGCGCGGGCGGCCGCCCCGAGGTGGACGGTCGACTTGCCGCAGTAGGTCCCGACCTCGAGCCAGAGACCTGGTCCGGCGGTGAGAGCCGCGGCGTGCAGGGCAGCGGCCTCGTCATCGGGCAGGAAGCCCTTGGTGGACGCGGCAACAGCGAGCAAGTCCGGAATCACGAGCGCAGCCTAGGTCGGGGACCGGTCTTGCGCTGTCGCTGTTCCGGGCGAAGGGTGCGTTCATCCCCCGCTTCCGAGGGTCGGTCCGCTCCATCCAGGCGATCGGCCGTCGGGGCCGATCGAGAGGAACGTATGAAGAGAACTGGCCTTCTGGCCACACTCGGATCCCTCACCGCCCTGTCAGCACCGTTGTTCGTCGTGCCTGCCGCGGCTGTCGCGGCCCTGCCCGTGGTCCACCCGTTCGTGACCCGGGCGCCGGAGAGCGCCTTCCAGGCAGCGTCGTCGTCCGACCCGGCAGGAGTCGCGTGCCAACGGCCCGCGCCCGACAACCGGGTGTCCAAGACCATCCACTGCTACCGGCCCGACCAGCTCCGGAGCTTCTACGGGCTGGGCCCCCTGGCCGCCAGCAACGACGGCGCCGGACAGACGATCGTGCTCGTCGACGCCTACGGCAGCCCGACTGCCGCAAAGGACCTGGCGTTCTTCGCAGCCACCTTCGGTGGCCCCAAGCCCAACTTCGAGACGGCCTTCCCCTTGGGCTCGCCGGACTACAGCAGCGCGACTGGCCAGGGCGTCGGCCAGTCCGGGCCCACAGCTGCAGACGGCTGGGCGGGCGAGGCCACCCTCGACATCGAGTGGGCCTACGCGATGGCCCCCAAGGCGCACCTGGTCCTGCTGGCGACTCCGCCCGCCGAGACGCAGGGCGTGCAGGGCCTGCCCAACCTCATGAAGGCCATCGATTGGGCCGTGGGTGCTTACCCGTCGGGCACCGTCTTCTCGATGTCCTTCGGCACCGACGAGCAGGCTTTCGGGTCAGCGGCGGCGGCCAAGACCCAGTTCGCCAAGTTCGACGCGACCTTCCAGCGGGGCCTGGCGAAGAAGGACACGTTCTTCGCCTCCTCCGGTGACACCGGCTCGGTCGGCGTGGTCCGCTCGCACCGGGCAGGCACGACGGGCAGCATGCCCGAGGTGAGCTACCCCAACGTCTCGCCGTACGTCACGTCTGTCGGTGGGACCCAGGTGCAGTCCGGCTGGACCTGGAACCCGACGCAGGACAAGCCGTTCCTCGCACCGCGCGTCCGCAACCCGGCGTACTGGGCCTGGAACGCTGGCGGCAGCACCGAGCCGGTCTGGAACGAGAGCTGGGCCGGCATCGGGACCGGAGGCGGACTGTCGACGGTCTACTCGCGACCGGCCTACCAGGATGCGGTGACCTCGGTCGTCGGTGGCGCCCGGGGCGTCCCGGACGTGGCGTGGGACGCGGCCGTCAATGGCGGCGTGCTGGTCTTCCACTCCTACTTCCCGCAGATCGAGGGACTGCCGTCCTGGAGTGTCTTCGGCGGTACGTCGTCGTCCTCCCCGCAGGTCGCGGCCGTCACGGCGATCGGCAACCAGGCTCGTGCCGCTGCCGGCAAGGGCCCGATCGGTGACCTGAACGCGGCGATCTACAGCCCGTCGTTCGACCGGTCGGTGGCCTTCGGCGATGTCGTACCGCACACCTACGGAACGACTCCGAGCGGCGTCCTGAAGGACAACCGGATCTGGGACACCGAAGCCAGCGGGTTCGTCACCCCTGACCCCGTTCCTGGCTACCCGACGACGGGCGGATACGACCTGACCACCGGCTGGGGCAGCCCCTACGCCCCCGGCTACGTGAGCCAGCTGGTCGCGCAGTAGCCGCTGCAGCCTGTCCACGGGCCGCGCTTTCCGGGAGACCGGGGCGCGGCCCGTTCTGGCTCAGCGCTTGACGGCGAAGGTGAGCCCGTCGAACAGCGCAAGTACGACGACGTCCACGCGATCGTCGACCGCGACCTTGTCGTTGAAGGTACGGAGCGCCAGCGTGTCGGCGCTGTCCTCCGGGTCGTCGAGGATGCGGCCGGACCACAGGACGTTGTCCACCAACAGCAGGCCGCCCGGCCGCATCCGCGGCACGAGCAGGTCCCAGTACGTCGCATAGCCGCCTTTGTCGGCGTCCAGGAAGCACAGGTCGACCGGTACGTCGGGCAGGGCCGCCAAGGTCTCGGCAGCGGGCGCGATCCGCAGGTCGATGCGGTCCTCGACGCCCGCCAGGGCCCAGTGCCGCCGGCCGATCGCGGTCCACTGCTCACTGACGTCACAGCAGGTCAGCCGTCCGCCCTCGGCCAGGTTGCGGGCGATGCACAGCGCCGAGAAGCCGGTGAACGTCCCGACCTCGACCGCGTGGCGAGCGCCCACGAGGCGGGTGAGCAAACCGAGCAGCTGGCCCTGCTCGGCGGAGACCTGCATCCCGGACGGACCATCGAGCGCCTGGGTCTCGGCGATCAGGGACCGGGCCACCTCGTCGACCCCGCTGCTGTGCCCGGTCAGGTAGGCCTGGAGGGCCTCGGGCACGAGGAAGGACCGGGTGCTCATAGCTGATGCCTACCTCCCCTGGACCGCTCTGTCACGCCGTCCGGGTCGGCTCTTCACTTTCGCGCCGTCGACCGGTCACGTGTCCGTCAGGGCATGACTCGTACGACGGCCCCGCTGCCTTCCTGGGGGTTGGCCGAGTTGACCGTCACGTACAAGGCGCCATCGGGTCCGACGGCGACGCCACCAGGCAGCGGCAGGTGACCGCCGGCCACATGCGTCAGCTGGCTGGGGTCGCTGAACGGGATCCGCACCAGGTCGCCGGGCGGGCCGCTGGTCGGGGCGAACAGTTCGGTGGCCCAGAAGTTGCCGGCGTTGTCAAAGGTGCAGCTGTTGGCGGTCGTGAGCCCAGTCGCCCACAGGGCCGGTGCCGCCGGGTAGGTCGCGTCGGGGTCGACGCGCCAGACGTTGGACTTGCCGGATCCGTAGACGAACAGGTTCGCCACGAAGTTCAGCGTCGCGACATAGAGCTGGCCGTCGGGTCCCATCGCGATGCAGGTGGGCGTGGCGTCACGGAAGGGTGGCTGGTTCTCGTTAGGGATGTAGGCGACGACCCGGAGCGAGCCGTCGCGGTTGACCTCGCTGATGGTGTTCGCGCCCGCATCCGCGACGAACGTGCGGATCTCGTCGCTGCCCGGCGTCCGGGTGACGAGGACGCCGTACGGGTTGGAGTCCGGGAAGTCGCTGGGGACCAGATCGTGGTGGGCACCGGTCCACGCGTACATCTGGTCACCGACGTCGGACAGCGAGGTGGCCGACCCGGAGGCGCCATCGAGGCGGAACAGGTGACCGAGCTGGGTGGCGTTCGCGTGGCCGTCGGACGCGGCAGCGACGCCGTCATGCGACTCGCTCATGATCATCTGAATTTGGCAACCGTTGCGCTGGCCGTTGCTGCGGTTCATACAGCCGCGACCGATCGCGCTGATTCCCTCCGGGCCGAGCGCGTCCGGGGGCCCAGAGTGTTCGTTGGTGTGCAGCGACTCGAAACTGCTGCGCCACGAGGCCGCCGTCGAGCCCGAAGCGTATTTGCTCACGCGCCCCGTCATGCTGATCCCCGGGTCGCCGACCAGAGCGCGACCGGACTCGGCGACGTACATGCTTCCCTGGCCATCGAACGCGATGCCACGAGGCGCGTTGAGCCCTCCGAAGAGGGTGGTGACAGTGGTCGCCGCGCCCACGCCTGACGGTGTCGCGAGCCCCGCACCCACCATGGCCGTAACGGAAAGTCCTACGAACAGCACGTTGCGTGACTGATTTTTCATGGTCCCCCCTTATGAGACGGGGCGGAAAGTAGACCCGCGTTCGCCTGGGGTCAAGACCTGAGTAAGCAACCCGACCGCCGGGTCGCTGTCCACTCCCGCCCACGCACACGGCTACCAGCCTCGCGCACGCCACTCGTCGAGGGACGGGCGTTCGGCACCGAGGGTGGTGTCGCCGCCGTGGCCCGGGTAGACCCATGTCGAGTCCGGGAACGCCCCGAAGAACTTCGTCTCCACGTCGTCGATCAACGACGCGAAGCGGGCCGTGTCCTTGTCGGTGTTGCCCACCCCGCCGGGAAACAGGGTGTCGCCGGTGAACAGGTGGCCGCCCGCTTGGGCGTAGTGCAGCGCCACCGAGCCTGGGGTGTGGCCGACGATGGTGAGGGCGGTCAGGTCGTGGGCGCCGACCGTGACGACGTCACCATCGGCAAGCAGCCGGTCGACCGGGACGGGGAGCTCGCCGGCGTCGGCGGCGGTCGCGAGGACCGGCGCGCCGGTGGCCTCGACGATCGCCACCAGACCTTGCCAGTGGTCCCAGTGGCCGTGGGTCTCCACGATCCCGACCAGGGTGCCGTCACCGAGGGCGTCGAGCAGCCGTTCGGGATCGCCGGCCGCGTCGACCAGGAGCGTCTGGCCGGAGGAGGTGTCGCGGAGCAGGTAGCAGTTGTTGTTGAACGGGTTGGTGGCCACCTTCGTGACCGTCAACCCTGGGAGCTCGCGGACGTCGTACGCGCCCCCGACCTCGACGTCGCCTGTGTAACCGCTCACCTGAGTTCCTTCCGGGATGTGACTGTCGTGGGCCGACGTTAGCCTGGGACCCACTCCTAGCGAATGGACCCCATGGCTGAGCGGCTGGTCGTGCGCGGCGCGCGCGAGCACAACCTGAAGGACATCTCCCTCGACCTGCCGAGGAACGCCCTGATCGTCTTTACGGGGCTGTCCGGGTCCGGCAAGTCGAGCCTCGCCTTCGACACGATCTTCGCCGAGGGGCAACGTCGGTACGTCGAGTCGCTCTCCGCGTACGCGCGCCAGTTCCTGGGCCAGATGGACAAGCCCGATGTCGACTTCATCGAGGGCTTGAGCCCGGCCGTCAGCATCGACCAGAAGTCCACCAACCGGAACCCCCGATCGACGGTCGGCACGATCACGGAGGTTTACGACTACCTCCGCTTGCTGTTCGCCCGCGCAGGCACCCCGCACTGCCCGAAGTGCGGCCGCGTCATCGCCCGACAGCAGCCCAGCCAGATCGTCGACCGGGTCCTCGAGCTCGAGGAGGGCAGCCGGTTCCAGGTGCTCGCACCGGTGATCCGGGCCCGCAAGGGCGAGTATGTGGACCTGTTCGCCGACCTGCAGACCAAGGGCTTCAGCCGCGCTCGCGTCGACGGGGTGGTGCATCCGCTGACCGACGTACCCAAGCTGAAGAAGCAGGAGAAGCACACCATCGAGGTGGTCATCGACCGCCTCACCGTCAAGGAGTCCAGCAAGCGCCGCCTGACGGACTCCGTCGAGACCGCCCTGCAGCTGGGCAACGGCCTCGTCACGCTCGACTTCGTCGACCTCCCGGAGGACGACCCACACCGCGAACGCACCTTCTCCGAGCACCTCGCCTGCCTCTACGACGACCTGAGCTTCGAGGAGCTCGAACCACGGAGCTTCTCGTTCAACAGCCCGTTCGGTGCGTGCGTCGAGTGCCACGGACTGGGGACCCGCAAGGAGGTCGACGCCGAGCTCGTCGTGCCCGATGCGGACAAGACGCTCGGCAACGGTGCCATCCAGCCCTGGTCGAGCGGCCACAACATCGAGTACTTCGGGCGGCTCATCGCCGCCCTCGGCGACGCGCTGGGCTTCACGCTCCAGACCCGTTGGCGTGACCTCAGCGCCACGCAGAAGCAGGCCGTGCTGCAGGGGCACGACACCGAGGTGCATGTCCGCTACCGCAACCGCTACGGCCGCGAGCGCAGCTACTACACCGCGTATGAGGGCGTCATCCCGTTCCTGGAACGCCGGCACACCGAGGCGGAGAGCGAGACGAGCCGCGAGCGGTACGAGGGCTATATGCGTGAGGTCCCGTGCCCTGCCTGCAAGGGGGCCCGGCTCAAGCCCGAGGTGCTGGCCGTCACCTTGAGCGGCAAGTCGATCGCGCAGATCGCCGCACTGAGCATCGCCGAGTGCGCCCAGTTCCTGCGTGCGCTCGAGCTCGACGACCGGCAGCGGATGATCGCCGAGCGGGTCCTCAAAGAAGTCAACGAGCGGATGGGTTTCCTGCTCGATGTCGGCCTGGACTACCTCTCTCTCGACCGGGCCGCGGGCACCCTCGCCGGCGGTGAGGCGCAGCGGATCCGGCTCGCCACCCAGATCGGCTCCGGGCTCGTCGGCGTCCTCTACGTGCTCGACGAGCCCTCGATCGGACTCCACCAGCGCGACAACCGCCGCCTGATCGACACGTTGATCCGGCTGCGCGACCTCGGCAACACCCTCATCGTCGTCGAGCACGACGAGG
>JANXUE010000275.1 GCA_025352005.1 Frankiales bacterium | reverse complement strand
CGAAGACGCCGTCTAAGTTCGTCAGGGTCGAGGACCCCTGGACCCTGACGTAGCCCTCGTCGTCGAGCTCGACCTGCCCCTTGATGAGCTCCGACCGCGGGTCGTGCCCGATTGCGATGAACATTCCGGTCGCAGGTAGCTCCGAGGTGTCGCCGGTCTTGAGGTTGCGCAGGCTCAGCCACGCGAGCTTGGTCTCGCCGTTGGCCGACAGGACCTCGGTGTCCCAGATGACGCTGATCTTGCCGTTGGCGAAGGCCCGGTCCTGCATGATCTTGGAGGCCCGGAAGGTGTCGCGGCGGTGCACGATCGTGACGGTCCGCGCGAAGCGGGTCAGGAACGTCGCCTCCTCCAGCGCGCTGTCGCCGCCGCCGACGACCACGATGTCCTGCTCGCGGAAGAAGAACCCGTCGCACGTCGCGCACCAGGACACGCCCCGCCCGGACAGTTCCTTCTCCCCGGGCACGCCGAGCTCGCGGTAGCCCGAGCCCATCGCGAGCACGACCGTCTCCGCCAGATAGGTGTCGGAGCCGACGGTGACGACCTTCGGCGACACCGTCAGGTCGACCGCGGTCACGTCGTCGGTGACGAAGGACGTACCGAAGCGCTCTGCCTGTGACCGGAGCATGTCCATGAGGTCGGGGCCCATGACGCCGTCGGGGAACCCGGGGAAGTTCTCCACGTCGGTGGTGTTCATCAGGGCGCCACCGGCGGTGACGGCGCCCTCGAAGGTGAGCGGCTTCAGGCCCGCGCGGGCCAGGTAGATCGCCGCGGTGTAGCCGCTCGGGCCGGAGCCGATGACGATGGACTGGTGGACTTCGGTGCTCACTGCGTGCCTCTCGTAGGTGGTCACCTGCTCAACGCCATCGTAGGGAGAGTCCTTCCGCAGCGCGGGATGACAAGATCGTGACCATGTCCACGCCGGCGGGATCTTCCCGCTGTGCCGCGCATCCGGGGCGCCCAGCCGTCGACCTGTGCCCGCTCTGCGCCCGGCCCCGCTGCGGCGCGGACGTCCTGGGCGGGAGCTGCGCAGTCTGCGGTGGTGGGCCCGCCACCGACCCGCGGCCCACGGAGCTGTTCACCTACCTCTCGCCGGCGGTCCTCCGGGCCCTCTGCGGTGGCGCCGCCCAGGCCGCCGCGCGCCACCCCGGGCGCTCGCCGATCGGCTCCCGGGTCCGAGTGGTCGCGGTGGGCTACGCCGTCGTCGGCATGGCGCTGGGTTTCCTGCTCGAGGGGACCTACGCGCCCGTGTCCTTGAAGCTGGACGTGCTCGTCGCCTACGTCATCGCTGCCGGGGCGGCCTGGCTGTGGACCGCCCCGGGCCGGTCGGTAACTGCGCCTGAAGGATCATCAGGATGGCTTTAGTGCGACACGCCTGCCGGTCCCATCACGGCTGTCCTTAGGGCTGGGGCTTGGGCAAGCGCGTGAAGAACAGCAGTTGCGAGTCCTTGGCGACGCAGCCAGCACCTACGACGTACACGTCGACCTTGCTCGCCTTCGCCGACGGCAAGATCACGACCATCGCCGGTTTCCCGTCGAACGACGCGTAGTCAACAGCCAGCGGTACGCTGGGGTCGCCGGGGTCCGTCAGCCCGGACAGGCACGACGCCAAGCCGGCCGTGCCGCGCACCGTGGCGAGGGTGTCCTGAGGGGTTGCCAGGCTAGGCAACTGGGTGGCCTTCGGGGCGATGACATCCGGGGCGGGGGAGTTACCTGTGGCGGGCGCCGGAGTCGTATCGCCCGTGCTGGCTGTGCTGTCGGCCGAGCCGGAGCTGGCGGCAAAGGCCTGGGCGCTGCTGCCTTTCAGCAGCGCGGGTAGGGCGGCGGCGAGCGCCTTGCCGTCCTTGGCGTACGCCGTGCCGGTGCTGTTCATCGCGACCAGCAGTCTCGCGGACGCCTTCGAGGCCGTCGTGTTGCTGGACCCACCCTGTTGGGTCAGGAGCACGCCGCCGAAGACCACGGCCGCCGCCGCGACCCCGCCAGCGATGGAGAGCCAGCGGGGGGCGCCGCCGCGCCGTCCTGCCAACGGGACGACGTCTGCTGTGGCGGCAGACGCCTTCGCACCCTGGGTGACGGCCGGTTTGGTGTCCCCTGGGATGGCCGGCCGGCCGGTGGCCGCTCTGTCCCGCTCCGCGGCCATGGCTGCGTCGAGGCGCTCGGCGAGGCCGGCCGGGAGCTCCGGCTCGGGCAGCGCCGCCAGCGCGCCGGCGACGTGGCCGACGGCCACCTCGAGCTCCGTAAGCCGTCCGGTGCACCCGGCGCACGATGCGAGGTGGGCCGCTCGCTCCCCGCTGCTGCGGCCGGTGCCCCCCCCGTCGCCGGGGCCGTAGGGACCGTCGGCGAGGACGTCGGCAAGAGCGTCGAGGTCGAGGTGCTCGCTCACGCCGATCCTCCTTCGGGGGCAGGGGCGGGGTTCGTACCGGGGCTGGACGCCACGGGCGGTGCTGACACAGATGGGACGGACCCGGACGCGTCTGGGTTCCCGTTCGACGTTGGCGTTCTGGGTGGTCCTTCGCGTAGGTAGGCGAGCGTGACCGCGAGGCGGGCGCGGCCACGAAAGCAGCGCGACTTCACGGTGCCGGCCGGGATGCTGAGGACGACTGCGGCCTCGTCGACGGACAGGCCCTGCAGGTCGACCAGGACGATCGCGAGGCGTTGCTCGTCGGGGAGCGCGGCGAGGGCGCGAGTCACCTCCAGCGACGTCTCGCGCTCGCTGATCCGGTCGCGCGGGTCGGCCGGGGGCTGCTCGGGAAGGGGGACGGTGGGGCGGACGGCACGCCGGCGTACACGGTCCAGGCAGGCGTTCACGACGATCCGGTGCAGCCAGGTGGTGACCTTGGCGTCCCCCCGGAAGGTCCCCGCCCCCCGGTAC
>JANXUE010000207.1 GCA_025352005.1 Frankiales bacterium | reverse complement strand
TGATCAAGGAAAACATGGATCTGCAATTGAAATACTGCCACGAGGCACCCTTCTACACACTAGGCCCGCTTACGACCGACATTGCGCCCGGCTACGACCACATCACGTCCGCCATCGGCGCGGCCATGATCGGCTGGTACGGCACCGCGATGCTCTGCTACGTCACGCCCAAGGAGCACCTCGGCCTGCCGAACCGCGACGACGTGAAGGACGGCGTGATCACCTACAAGATCGCCGCTCACGCAGCCGATCTGGCCAAGGGCCACCCCGGTGCTCAGGCCTGGGACGACGCACTGAGCGACGCCCGGTTCGAGTTCCGCTGGCAGGACCAGTTCAACCTTTCGCTCGACCCGACGAAGGCTCGCGACTTCCACGACGAGACGATGCCGGCCGAGGCCGCGAAGACCGCGCACTTCTGCTCGATGTGCGGTCCGCACTTCTGCTCTATGCGGATCAGCCAGGACGTCCGCAAGTACGCCGCCGAGCACGGCGTCGGTGAAGTCGAGGCGTTGGAGCTCGGCATGAAGGAGAAGTCGTCGGAGTTCCTTGCCGACGGCGCCCGCGTCTACCTGCCGGTGATCGACCTCGAAGGTTCGGTCGACTGATGTGCACCTCGCAGGGTCCTGGTGCGGTGGTCGTCTGCGATGTGGCCCTGCCCGACGTACGCCGGATCGCGGGGGCCCTTCCCGGGGTGACGCTCACGCACCTGCCGTACGAGGGCACCCGCGTCACGTCGTCCGGGGAGGTGCCGGTCGAGGTGTTCCGGGCCGCCGTGAACGAAGCGATCAGCGCCCACGGCGGGGCACTGCCGGTGGCCTGACCGCCCCTCAGGGGTGAGAAGGTGCGGCCGAGGTCTCGGTAGCCGCCGACGGGGCGGAAGCCGAGCCCGGCGTTGACGGCCAAAATGGCAGCGTTCTGGTCCATGTTCTGCGTCCAAATCTCCCGCCACCCGGCGAGGCCCACCAGCCGGGCGTGCTCGGCCTTGAGCGCTGCGGAGACGCCGTTCCCGCGCTCGTCGGCTCGGACACCGGTAAGCACAGTGTTGAGCCGGTGCGGCGCGTCCTCCCGAAGCATGAGGCAGGTGAGCTTTTGCCAGCGCCTGCGCGACCACATCGTCCCCCATCGACGTCACATCGAGGACGCTCTCGACGTGATGACCGCGCTCGTTCAGGCCGAGGTGCCGGGCGACGGCAAGCCCATCTGGTTCGGTGTCCGGCACTGTCACCATCACGCCGGGGCACCCGGCACCGCGCACGAACTCCTCCAGATGGGCCAGGAGTGCGCCCCCGATCAGGCGACGTCGTTCCCCGGAAGGGACCCACACGTTGGTCACGCCGCACCCTCCGGCCGCTACGGCCGCGCCGATCGCGAAGCCCCATCCCACCGGTGCGCCATCGCGCTCACCGACGAGCATCATGACCGAGCCGGGTGGCGCAGCGGCCCCCTGTGGGTAGGGTGGGCCCGTCGTCCTGTCAGCTCAAGGGCGGATCTTCGGTTTCAGCTGGTCTGACGTCACGGTCGTCGTAGCGCCGGAAGGCGGGCAGCGCGGCGGCCAAGACGACCGTCCCAGCCACGCACATGACGCCGCCGAACCCCACCGACCACCGAGGCGTCGTGAGAGCCGCCACGGCGCCGGCCTCGACGTTGCCCAGCGTCGGCCCGCTGGAGTAACTGAGCAGCTCGATGCCGGCCAACCGTCCCCGCAGGGCATCAGGGATCGTGGTGTTCCAGATCGTGCTACGGAACAGGCCGCTGACCATGTCGGCGCCGCCGGCGACGGCCAGCGCAAGGAGGGCGAGCGGTAACCCCTCGCAGACCCCGAAGGCCACGATCGCGAGCCCCCACACCCCGGCCGCCCAGAGCACCGCGAGGCCGTGCCGGTGGATGCGCAGCGTCCACCCTGACGTCGTCGAGGCGACGAGGGCACCGACGGCCGGGGCGCTGTAGAGCAGCCCAAGAACCCCGGCTCCACCGAGACTGGCAGCCAGCGCCGGGAACAGCGCGTTCGGCATCCCGAAGAACATGGCGTTGATGTCCACCAGGTAGGTGCCCATCAGCTCCGGGCGGGACCGCGCATAGCGGATCCCCTCGAGCGCACCCTGCAGCGAGGGGCGCGCCGCGTCCGGGGGAGGTGGCACGGCCTTCATCTGTTGCAGCAGCACCAGGGAGATCGCAAAGCTCGCCACGTCGACCAGGTACGTCGGTCCAAGACCGACCGTGGCCACCAGCAGCCCACCGACGGCAGGTCCGGCGATCATGCCGATCGTCCCGCGGAAGATGTTCAGCGCGCCGGCCGCGACGAGCTCCTCGCGCGGGACCAGCCGGGGCAGCAGGGCGTCCAGGGACGGTCGCTGCAGAGCGTCGAAGGCGCCCACCAACCCGACGGCCACGAACAGCACTGCCACACTCGGGTGGGGCAGCAGGCTGTTGCCGGCGAGCAGCAGCGACCCGACGAGGAGGGCAGCCTCGGTCAGGAACACCATGCGCCGGCGGTCGACAGCGTCGGCCAGGGCCCCGCCCACGAACGCGGTCGCCAGGATGGCGACGAACTCGACCAGGCCCAGCAGGCCCACCATCAACGAGGACCGCGTGAGCGCAAACACCTGGTACGGCACGGCGACGTAGGTGATCATGCTGCCGAGGTAGGTCACCGACTGCCCCAGCCACAGCAGCCGAAAGTCGCGGTGCCGGCGCAGGGGACCCAGGTCCATCAGCAGCCGCCGGCGAGCAGTCAGGTCGTGCACGGCACCCTCGTCCGGTCCAGCGTGAACCTCCTCGCCGGGCGCGCCGCCGTGGGCGTCACCGTCCAGGGCTGAAGCGGATCCGAAGCAGGATCCAGAATGGCCTCGACGCCGTCCTTCCAGGTGAGCTTCTTGCCCTCTTCCCGGGATCGGGCGCGGTAGCTGATCGGGACCTCGAACGGCCGGACACCGCGGCGTAGCAACTTGCCGGTCAGTTCAGCCTCCATGCCGAACCCCACCGAGCGGATGTCGAGCTCTCGGTACAGCGGCAACGGCATCAGCTTGAAGCAGGTCTCCAGGTCGCTGATCCAGCAGTTGAAGATCACGTTGGCGAACATGGTGACAGCCTTGTTGCCGATGACGTACCAGAACGAGTACGCGGTGTGGCTGCCGAAGGTGCGGGTTCCGTAGACCACTTGCGCCTGGCCGTCCAAGACGGGGCGGAGCAACGAAGGGATCTCCTCCGGCGCATACTCCAGGTCGGCGTCACAGATGATCATGTGCGTTCCGGTGGCCTGCTCCGCTGCGGTTCTGATCGCGGCGCCCTTGCCCCTGTTGACGGGGTGGTGGAAGACCGACAGCCGCGGGTCGGACAGCCCGGCAAGAATCTCCCGGGTCTTATCTTTGCTGCCGTCCTCGACGACCACCAGCTCGACGTCGCACGGGTAGGGCACCGCGAGGACACGTGCCACCGCGTCGGCGAGAGTGCTCTCCTCGTCGTACACGGGCATCAGGATGGACAGCCTCACGAGGACGTCTCCTGGATCGAGGTGGGGGAGATGACGGACAGGTGGGCAGCATAAGCGGGCTACCAGGGCTGGGTTGTCAGCGGACCGATGGTGGCCGACTAGCCTCGACGGGGTGACCCACCTGCTCGATCCCACCGCCGGCACCGGCCCCTCCAGGGACGGACTCGACGCCTGGCGCGCTCTGCCCGCCGCCCAGCAACCCAGCTGGCCGGACCAGGCGGTGCTGAGGGAGGTCATCGACACCCTCACCAGCGTGCCGCCGCTCGTGCAGCCACACGAGTGCGACATCCTGCGCGAGCGGCTCGCGGCCGTCGCCCGTGGCGAGGCGTTCCTGCTGCAGGGGGGCGACTGCGCCGAGACGTTCGACGCGAACACCGCGGAAGGCATCCGCGGCAAGGTGCGCACGCTGTTGCAGATGGCGATCGTCCTGACCTACGGCGCGAGCATGCCGGTCGTGAAGGTGGGCCGGATGGCGGGGCAGTACGCCAAGCCACGGAGCACCGACCTCGAGGCGGCGACGGGACGTGCGTCCTACCGCGGGGATGCGGTCAACGACCTACACGGCGACCGGACGCCGGACCCGCGTCGGCTGGTCCGGGCCTACGCCAACTCCGCCGCCGCCTTGAACTTTATGCGTGCCATGGCGACCGACGGCAGCGCCGACCTCGAGAAGGTCCATGACTGGAACACCGCGTTCGTCGCCTCGAGCCCGCTCGGTCACCGCTACGAACAGCTCGCCCAGCAGATCGAGCGAGCGCTGGCGTTCATGCGCGCCTGCGGTCTGGACATCTCCGGGATGCCCGCGACGCACGGCGTCGAGCTGTACGCGAGCCACGAAGCGCTCCTGCTCGAGTACGAAAGAGCACTGACCCGGTACGACGACGCCGGTGTGAACGCCTACGCCCTCAGCGGCCACCTCGTCTGGGTGGGCGAGCGGACCCGCGACCTCGACGGTGCGCACGTCGACCTGCTGTCGCGTGTGGCCAACCCGATCGGGCTCAAACTCGGGCCGTCGGCGACCCCCGAGGCGGCCCTGGCGGTGATCGAGAAGCTCGACTCTACAAGGGTTCCCGGGCGGCTGACGGTCATCATCCGCATGGGCGCCGGAAAGGTCCGTGACCTGCTGCCGGCGATCGTGGCGCACGTCGAGCAGGCTCGTGGCAAGGGCAGCGTCATCTGGTGCTGCGACCCGATGCATGGCAACACGACCGAGACGGCCAACGGCTACAAGACCCGTCACTTCGACGACGTCCTCGACGAGGTACGCGGGTTCTTCGAGGTGCACCAAGCCCTGGGGACGCACCCTGGTGGCATCCACGTGGAGCTCACCGGAGACGACGTGACCGAGTGCCTGGGGGGTGCCTACCAACTGACGGACCAGGACCTGGCCGGCCGTTACGAGACCGCGTGCGACCCGCGGCTGAACAACGGTCAGTCCCTCGAGCTGGCCTTTCTCGTCGCCGAGATGCTGCAGTCGGCGCGGGTCAGCCCGTCGCGTTGAAAGTCGCGGTGGCGCTGTTGGTCCCGTCGCCTGAGGTGATGCTGTGCGGTCCCGGAAGTCCCCGGCTGTCGTGTGCGGTGAGAGTCGTCGTGAAGCGTCCGAGGCTGTCGACCTGCACCGCGGCCGACGAACCAGGGTTGCCCCCGACCCGCTCGAGGTAGGCCAGCTGCACGAAGGCGCCGGGGGTCCATCCCCGGCCGTTGACCGTGACTTCGGTGTCGTTGGGGCCGCTGCTCGGGTTGATCTCCAGCGACAGTGGCTCCGTGACCGACGGGGGCGTCGCCGTGGCAGGGGCGACCGTGGCGGTCGGTGTCGGGGTCGGCGTAGGCGAGGGGGTGATGAGGAAGACTCGCGGCGTCGTGGGGGTCGTGGGGGTGGGCGGGCCGGTCGGGCCGGGTCGTGGCGCGAGCGAGAGCACAGGCGCACCCGTGACGACGGCGGCGGCTCGCCCACCGGCAGCCAGCGGCTCGGCGCCCTTGCCGCGGCTCGAGAGCAATCCCCCACCGATGCCGGCGCTGATCGCCAGGACGAGGCCAAGGGCCATCAGCGACAGCGAGTAGCGGCGCTCCGGCTCCTGCTCCCACTCCTCGAGCTCGACGAGCGGCTCGGCAGCCGGCAGCACAGCGCGCGCGCGGGACTCGACGCGGGTCAACAGGGCTTCGCGCTCGGCATCGGGCAAGGCGACGACGGTCAGGCCCGACAGCAGCCTGCGGGCCCGCTCCTGGGCGTCGACCACGTCGCCGCACCCGTCACAGTTCTGCACATGTCGGCGGGTCGTTGCGTCCCGCGCAGCGGCCTGGCCTCCTTCGGACTGGCGGGCGAGGGCCCCCACGTCGACAGCGTGGGTGGATATCACCAGGGGAGTCCCACCCAGCAGCGCCGGCAGGAAGGCCAGCCGAGCGTGACCCACGACGGTCGTAGCGCCGACGGCGTCGAGTCCGAGGGAAGTGCCCACGGCCGCCGCCGGCAGGTCGTAGGAGTCGCGAAGCAGCAGCGCCGCGCGGTCCCGTTCAGGCAGGGACTCCAGCGCCTGTGCCAGCCGGGTCTGGTTGTCATCGGCGCTGAGTACGCCGCCCCCGACAGGCAGGTCGTCGTCGTGCCCGGCGACCGACCTCGCGAGCGCCCGTGCCCGCGCGAACCACCATCCCACCGGGTCGCCGACTGTTTCGGGAGAGCCCGCGGCGGCGTCGACAAGGTCCTTGGCGCTCTGCTCGACCACCTCGACGGCTGCCTGGGGATCGCACCCGAGGCGGCGGACCGCGTCGTGCACCCGGTCGGCGTGGACCCGGACCGCAGCGAGGACCTCCTCAGCGGTGAGCACACGGCTACCTTAGGCCGGTGATCGTCGACCTGCGCAGTGACACCCTGACCCGACCCACACCCGCCATGCGCGCCGCCATGGCCGCCGCCGAGGTGGGTGACGACGTGTACGGCGAGGACCCCACAGTCAACGCCCTTGAGGACCGGGTCGCCGCGCTGTTCGGGCACGAGGCGGCGGTCTTTGTGCCGAGCGGGACGATGGGCAACCAGATCTGCCTACGTCTGCTCGTCCCCCCGGCCGGTGAGCTGCTCTGCGACGCCGACGCGCACATCGTCACCTATGAGCACGGGGGAGCGGCGCAGCACGGCGGTATCTCGACACGCAGCGTCCCTGGCGGCCTGCTCACGGTCGAAGCAGTCGTCCGTGAGCTACGCCCCGACGGGTGGGGGACGGTCCCTACGAGTGCGGTCAGCCTCGAGCAGACCCACAACCGGGGAGGCGGCACGGTGCACGCCCTCGACGTGATCGAGGCGCTGAGGGGCCTCACCACCGAGGCTGGGGTCAGGTTGCACTGCGACGGCGCCCGGATCTGGAACGCCCACATCGCGACGGGCGTCCCGTTGGCGACCTACGGCGCGCTGTTCGACAGCCTCTCGGTGTGCCTGTCGAAGGGCCTGGGCGCGCCTGTCGGCTCGGTGGTCGTCACCTCCAGCGGGCTCGCGGCGCAGGCCCGGGTGCTTCGCAAACGACTCGGTGGTGGCCTTCGGCAGGCTGGGATCCTCGCAGCAGCAGGGCTTTACGCTCTCGACCACCACCTGGAAGGGCTGGCCAAGGACCACGTCCGTGCAGCCGAGCTGGGGGCAGCCCTCGGCGTCGCGACGACCACCAACATCGTCGCGTTGACCGTCCCCGACGCGCGTGCCTTCGCTGCCGCCGCCCGTGAGGAGGGCGTGCTGGTGGGCGTCGTCGGTCCGAACCGGGTGCGGATGCTCACCCATCTCGACGTCGACGACGAGGGCATCGAGCACGCGACGAAGGTCGTCAGCGGCCTGCTCGGGCCGTCCGCGGCATAACCGACCTAACGCACCAGGCGGCGGCCCACGAGCGGCGGCAGGGCCTCGCAGGCCGCGGCCAGCTCGGCCAGGAGCTCGCCGTACAGCGCCTGCGGTCCGTCGCAGAGCGCGACCGTCGGGTCAGGGTGCACGTCGACGATGATCGCGTCGGCACCGGCTGCGATGGCCGCCCGCGACAGCGGTACGACGAGGTCACGCTTGCCACCACTGTGCGACGGGTCGACGATCACCGGCAGGTGAGACAGCGAGTGGATCATCGGCACCGCGGAGATGTCGAGGGTGTTGCGGGTGCCGGTCTCGTAGGTGCGGATGCCACGCTCGCACAGGACGATGTCGAGGTTGCCGCGCTGTGCGACGTACTCCGCCGCCATCAGCCACTCCTCGTAGGTCGCGGTCATCCCGCGCTTGAGCATGACCGGCTTGCCGGCCGACCCGACCGCTTGCAGCAGCGCGAAGTTCTGCATGTTCCGGGTGCCGACCTGGAGCATGTCGGCCCACTCGGCGACCAGCGGTACGTCGGCCGCGTCGACGACCTCGGTCACGACGGGTAGACCGGTCTCGGCGCGCACGTCGGCGAGGATCCGCAGTCCTTTCTCGCCCAGCCCCTGGAACGCGTACGGCGAGGTGCGTGGCTTGAAGGCCCCGCCGCGCAGCAGGGTGGCCCCGGCGCCCTTCGCCATCAAGGCCGCAGCCAGGGTCTGCTCGGGCGTCTCGACCGCGCACGGACCGGCGATGAGCGTGAAGGTGTCGGGACCGATCGGGACCCCCGCAACCTGCACGGTCGTGGCCTCCGGGTGGTTCTCGCGGCTGACCAGCTTGTAGGGCTTGCTGACCCGCACCACCTCGCCGACACCTGGCATGGCGCGCAGGTTCAGGGCATGGAAGGCGGCGATGTCGCCGACCAGGCCCACGATGGTGCGCTGCACGCCGCGGCTGACGAAAGCCTCGCCACCGGCGGCCTCGACACGCGACACGACGGCGTCGATGTCCTCGGGGGCAGCGCCGGGGCGCATGACGACAACCATGGACTCTCCTCAGAACGCAAAAAAACCCCGGGCAGGGGGCCCGGGGCTCATGTGGTCAGGTGCTTCAGCAGGCACCCGACCGGGAGACCCGGTCGGGAAAGACGTACCACCGCGTGATCACCAGCAGAAGGTACCCCACCTGAGGGGCTGTCGACCTGCGGGGAGACACTGAAGGCGTGTCCACGCCGTTCAGCCGTCTTGGCGCCAGGAAGAGGGCAGCGGGCGTCCCGGCAGACCGGCTCCCGCCCGGGCAGTACATCCCGCGTGGCTGGCCGGTCCTGCACTACGGGCCGGTCCCTCGGTTCACGCCGGACTCGTGGGACTTCAAGGTCTTCGGTCGGACCGCAACGGGTGAGGACCGAAGCTGGTCGTGGCCAGCTGTCGGGGAGCTTCCGCGGACCGAGGTCGGCGCCGACTTCCACTGCGTCACGAAGTTCTCGCTTCTGGACAGCACCTGGCGGGGTATCTCGACCGCGACCTTCCTGGAGCTCGCCCCGCCCGCGACAGACGTCACGCACGTGATGGTCTGGGCCGAGTACGGCTACTCCGCCAACATGACGCTCGCCGACTTCTCCTCACCCGAGGCGCTGTTCGTCACCCACCGGGACGGCGAGCCCTTGACGGCCGACCACGGCTTCCCGCTGCGCCTCGTCGTACCGCACCTGTACGCGTGGAAGGGGCCCAAGTGGGCTCGAGGCGTGGAGTACCTCACGCAGGACCGGCGGGGGTTCTGGGAGGAGCGCGGCTACCACAACCTTGCCGACCCATGGCTCGAGCAGCGGTACTCCCATCAGGAGGGGCCCGGAGACGGGCCGGCGCTCTAGGTGTCAGACCTCCAGGCGCTGGCGCACTCCTTCGGCGCCCCGACGGGGACCGACCTCGGTGAGCACCATCGCGCCGAGCACGAGCGCCGCGCCGAGCAGGGTCTTGGGCCCGAGCGCGTCGCCGTTGACGGCGACCGCGAAGATGCCCGCGAACACCGGCTCCATGGTCATCACGACGGCGGCTCTGGTCGGTGGCAGATGCGCCTGCGCCCAGGTCTGGACGACGAACGCCAGCGCCGTCGCGGCCAGGGCCGTCAGGGCCAGCGCGCCCCACACCCCTGCGTCCGGAGGAACAGCCAGCCCACCGGGCACGGCGACCACTGCGCACAGCCCCGCCGTCGTGAGCAGCTGTACGACGGCGAGCCCGAACGCGTCATACGAGCCGGCCCACTGCCCCAGGCCGACGATGTGCAGCGCGAAGGCGGCCGCGCATCCGAGGGTGAGCAGCTCGCCCGGTCCGACGGACAGCCCGTGCAGCGACAACAGCCCGAGGCCGACCGTCGCGAGCGCGACCGCGCCCCAGGCGGCCCGGCCCGGTGGGGTGCGGAGCAGCACCGCCGCGCCCAGCGGCGTGAGGACCACGAACATGCCGGTGATAAAGCCGCTGACGGCCGCGGACGTGTGCTGCAGCCCCAGCGTCTGCAGCAGGTATCCCGCCCCGAGGGCCAGCCCGAGCAGCAGCCCAGCCCGCCGGCCGGACCGGCCGAGGGCAGCCACCGATCGCGGTCGCAGGAGCAACATCGCCAGTGCTGCCAGGGCAAAGCGCCAGGTGAGGAAGTCCGTGACCGGCATCTTCGTGATCGCGTCCTGCACGACCACGAACGTGCTCCCCCAGATCGCGGTGACCCCCACCAGTGCCAGCGTCGGGCGGGCGACCCGGGGCTGCGGGTCAGGCATCCCGCAGGGCGCAGAGCTGCTTGATGTCGGCGCGCTGCGAAGCCGCGTCCCCCGGTGTCTCGACCACCACCGGGACGTCCCGCGTCGCCGGGTGGCGAAACAGCTCGACAAAGGGGTCCAGGCCGATCCGGCCCTTGCCGATTGCCTCGTGCCGGTCGCGACTGGAGCCGAGCGGATCCTTGGAGTCGTTGGCGTGGATCAGTCCTAGGCGTCCCCGCCCGACAGCGCGCACCAAAGCGTCGAGGGTCTTCTTCATCCCCCCGGGAGCCGCGAGGTCGTGGCCGGCTGCAAAGGCGTGACAGGTGTCGAGGCAGACGCCGAGCATCGGGTGGTGGTCGAGCTGCTCGAAGTACTCCGCGAGATCTTGCACCGTCGCCGCGAGGGCCTGCCCACCTCCGGCTGTCGGCTCGACAAGCAGTCGGGGGCCGTCGGCGGGAAGGCCGTCGAGGACGGGCAGCAGGTGCTCGCGCAGCTGCACCATGGCCTCGTCCCGGTGTGCGCCGGCGACGGCGCTGCCGGCATGCACGACAACCCCGCGGGCACCGATCTGCGCACCGCGGCCCATCGCGTGGGCCACCGCGTCAACAGACTTCTTCAGCGTGGCCTCGGTGGGGGACCCGAAGTTCACCAGGTACGGCGCATGGACGTACGTCGGCAGCGACCGCTCCGCCACGAGCCGCCGGAACTCCTCATCGCGTGCAGGGTCGCCCGCGGACAGGGCCCATCCCCGCGGGTTCGAGACGAACACCTGCAGGACGGCAGCGCCGACTTCTTGGGCGTAGGCGAGTCCCTTGACGAGCCCTCCGGTGACCGGTACGTGGGCGCCCACGGGAGACGGCTTGCGGGGAGGCACCCGACAAGGGTGACAGACCGGTCTCGCGCTGGTGACGGCAGGTCAGACCACGAAGATCGTGACGGTGGACCCACGCTTGATCTTCTTGCCGTGTACCGGGTCGGTCGTGTAGACAACGCTGCCCGTGCCGAAGGGCGCGTCGACCCGCTTGCCGACTAGGCCGGCGGCGGTGAGCTTGCGCAGCGCCGTGTCGGGGGTGTCGCCGCGCACGTCCGGCACCTCGACCACATCCGGGCCCTTGCTGACCGTGAGCGAGACCGACGAGCCCATGACGGCGGTACCCGAGGCCGGCGACTGGTCAAGGACCAGGTCCTTCGCGACGGTGTCGCTGAAGACCTGCGCCACGGACACCTGGAAGCCCTGCGCGCGCAGGGCCTGCACGGCCTTGTCCTGCTGCTGCCCGACGACGTGGGGGACAGGGATGGGTTGCTTCCCCTTGGACAACACAAGCCGCACGGCCGTGCCGGGTCGTAGGCGGGTGCCGGACGCAGGGTCGGAGCTGATGACCTGTCCGGTGGCAACGGTGTTGCTGAACGCCTGCGCGGGTCCCGGTGCGTCCATGAGCCCGGCGGCCCGCAAGGCTGCCTTGGCGCCCGCCAAGTCCTTGCCCACCAGCCCCGGTACGGCGCGTCGGTCGGCACCCTTCGACACGACCACCGTGACCGCGCCACCCTTGCGGACCCGACCGCCCGGCTTGGGGGTCTGCTGGAGCACGAGGCCGGCCTTGACCGCCTCGCTGAACGCGTCCGGTCCGCGCTTCACCACGAGGTCTGCCCGGTGAAGGGTGTCTCCCGCCTGGCTCACGGTCAGGCTCAGCACGGACGGCGCCTGCGTGTAGCGGTAGCTGCCCAGGTAGTAGCCACCGCCGAGGGCCAGCAGACCCAGCACGAGCACCGCAACCAGCGCGATGAGCCCGCGGCGCCTCCGCCGCGGGGGTCGTCCGGCAGCGGCCGGGACAGGCGGCGGCGGGGTCCGCGGCACCACGAGCGTCTGGTGGACCGCGGTCGCCGTCGCCGCGCCCGCAAGCTCGGGCTTGAGGGCGAGCAGGCCGGCCAGGAACGCAGCACCATCGCGCAGCCGCGCCGCCGGGTCGCGGCGGGTCGCCGCCACGACGAGGGCGTCGAGCGCGGGAGGGATCCCCGCGACGACGGTCGACGGCGGCGGCACGTCGTCGGTGACGTGCTTGTGGGCGAGCATGTAGTCGGTGGTGCCGGAATGCGGGGGGGAGCCGGTCAGGAGCTCAAAGAGCAGGACGCCCGCGGCGTAGACGTCGG
>JANXUE010000178.1 GCA_025352005.1 Frankiales bacterium | reverse complement strand
TCTGCTCGATGCGGCCGACGCCATCTCGGGGTGCAGCCAGTACGTCCTGGACGAGGCTCGATCGCAACATCCCAGGCTGCTGTCCAGCAGCGTGGCGATCGCGAACGGCGTGCACGCCAACCTTGCGCCACACGGCCGTTCCTTGCCGCCGTACGTTTTTGCTGTCGGCAGACTCGTTCCGCAGAAGGGGTTCGACGTTTTGCTGCGGGCCCTTGCGCGGACGCGCTTGCCGCATCGCTTGTTACTCGCTGGCGAGGGCCCCGAGCGTCCAGCGCTCGAGCGGCTCTGCCAGGAGCTGGGCTTGTCCAAACGTGTCATCTTCCTTGGGCGGCAATCGCACGATCAGGTGCTCGAACGGTGCGCGTCGGCAGCCGCCTTCGTCCTGCCCAGTCGTCACGAGCCGCAGGGAATCGTGGTCCTCGAGGCCATGTCGATGGGTACCCCGGTTCTTGCCGCAGCGGTTGGCGGGGTCCCAGAGACAGTTCGGCATGGCGTCAACGGGTTCCTCTTCCCCAACGGAGACGAAGCCGCCTTAGCGGCTTTGATCGAGCAGGTGCTCGGTGCTGAACCTGATCAGACGACGGTCGAGGGGCTTCGTGTTGCCGAGGCTCATAGTTGGCCTCGCGTCACGGCAAGGTACCTGGAGCTCTATGAGCTGGCGGGGTGCCGGTTGGCCTCAAGGTAGATCTCGCTGAGCCGGCTGACGTGCTGGCTGATCCGGAAGTGCGATTGCTGGCGTGTGCGGAGCTGTCCACCTCGCAGGAGTCTGGTCTCGACGTCTTCGAGCGTCTTGAGGAGCTCACCGGCCGCAGCAGCATCGCCTGGTGGGAACAGACAACCGGGGACGGGGCCAATCGTCTCCAAGTGGCCGCCGGCCGCGGCCGCCGTCACCGGGATGCCTCGCGCCATCGCCTCCAGCACCGAGAGCCCGAGGGCATCTACGGCGCAAGGGGCGAGCAGCGCCGCTACCTGCGCGTAGAGCGCCGACATGTCATCAACACGGCCTAAGAAGCGCACGGCGTCGCCGTCTGCGAAGCTGCGCGCCAGACGTTTCAGATCATCGCTCTGGCTCCCTTCACCCGCGATCCAGAGCTGCCACCCCTTATCTGCCAGCCCACTCTGGTCCCAAGCCCTGAGGCCGACGTCGGTCGCCTTCTCCGCTTCGAGGCGCTGCGCCATCAACAAGATACGCAAGTGCTGCGTCCCGGCGAGGGGCGCATCGGCAACGCCGTTGTGCAACACGTGCAGGTGGGGAGAGTGCAGTTGCTGCGCGACGAACTCACTTGTCGCAAGCTCGGCAGCGAGCCGGCGCTCGATCAGTGGCCGCGCAAGCCGGCCGAGCACGTGCTGGCCACGTGGGGTGGCTAGGTGTCGCGTCGCAACGAGCGCACCGCCGTGCCGACCCTTGGTCGCCGCGAGGGCAAACTCGCCATACGTCAGGTGGGCGTGGGCGATGTCCATTCGGCCAGAGCGGGCAGCGGCACCGATAGCGAACGCGACGGACGACCCGACCAGATATCGGACGGCGGGGTCAAGTCTCTCGCCAAGCAAGGTTCCCCCGATCACGGTGACCTCATGACCCTGCCGAGCCTGCTCGTTCGACACGTCCGCGACATACCTCTCCGCGCCGGCAAACGCCGAGGTAACGACTGCGTGCAGCACCTTCATGGCTGCAACCCTGCGGTCCGCCGCGGCCCGCGCAGGAAGAGCGCGGCGCGCGACAGCTGCACACCCCTGTCACTGGGACGGGCAGCCGCCCGCAGCAAGGCTCCGACGATGTTGGCCGTGCGGTAGCTCGCCCAACCCATCGAGCCGAACCACTTTCGGATGTAGGTCTCCCCGCCGGCGTAGAACAGGATTTCTCGCCGTCTTGGGTCGCTGCTCGTGCCCGCCCCGACATGGGTGGCGTGGGCATCTGAGCAGAGCACCGATCGCCACCCATGCTCGAAAGCCCGTTTTTGCCAGTCCGTCTCTTCAGCGTAGAGAAAGAAGCGCACATCAAAGCCGCCGACTGCGTCAAGGGCAGGGCGCGTGAGGAGCAGCACGGCCCCGACGACGTAGCCCTGGTCGTCAGCCTTGCCATCGCCCAAGCCGAGCGCTTGGCGCCAGGCCGTTGCGGGGGTCGGGAAGGGCCAAAGCACGCGACTCTCGGCACCAGAGTCGGGCTCCGCCAACCGAGGTGCAACGGCAGCAACGCCTGGGTGAGCTGCAGCCTGTCGGAGCTGCAAGACCGCTTCAGCGGTGACGAGCGCGTCAGGGTTGACCAGGAGGACATCGGCGTCCCGACTCGTGCGACGAAGTCCTCGGTTGACACCTGAGGCAAAGCCCAGGTTGCTCCCAGGGTCGTCGTATGTTGCGCCGAGCCTTTGCGCGAGTGCGCGCACACCTGGATGGCTGCTGTTGTCAACCACAATGGTGGGAAGCTCGGGGGCAAGCATCTCCAGGCACTCTCGGAGTCGGTCGTCGCAGC
>JANXUE010000158.1 GCA_025352005.1 Frankiales bacterium | reverse complement strand
TGCCGTTGAGGACCCAGTCGTCGCCGTCCCTGCGGGCGTGCGTCTGCAGTCCCTGCAGGTCGCTGCCCGCACCCGGCTCCGACATCGCGATCGCGGTGATGAGCTCGCCGGTGACGAACCCCGGCAGCCAGCGCTCCTGCTGCTCCCGCGTCGTCAGGTCGAGCAGGTACGGCGCGACCACGTCGTTGTGCAGGGTGAAACCGACGCCGGAGCCGCCGACCTTGACGACCTCCTCGCCGACGACGCAGTTGTAGCGGAAGTCCTTCACGCCACCGCCACCGAACTCCTCGGGTACGTCGGTCCCGAGCATCCCCTGCTTGCCGGCCTCGAGCCACAGGGAACGGTCGACGATCCCGGCCTTCTCCCACTCGGCGTGGTGCGGAGCGATGTGCTTCTCGCAGAACGCGCGGACGCTGTCGCGGAAGGCTTCGTGCTCGGGCTGGTAGAGGGATCGCTGCATACCCTTATGCTAACCACGGTTCACAACAGCGGGATAGGGTCCCCTCGTGACCGTCCTGACGTCCCGTCCCGATGCCCTCTCCGGGGAGCGCCGCGCCGCGATGCTCGAGCAGCTTGCGCTGGTCGCCACCGAGGTCGACAAGGCCCTCGCCGGTGGTGGCGAGAAATACGCCGCGCGGCACCTCTCCCGCGGCAAGCTCCTCCCCCGCCAGCGGATCGAGCTCCTCATTGACCGGGATGCGCCGTTTCTGGAGCTCATGCCGGTCGCGGCCTACGGGTCGTCCTTCCCCGTCGGCGCCTCGCTGGTCTGTGGCATCGGCAAGGTCGAGGGCGTCGACTGCATGGTGCTGGCCAACGACCCCACCGTGCGCGGCGGAGCGTCCAATCCATGGTCGGCGCGCAAGACCGGCCGGGCCATGGACATCGCCCGTGAGAACCGCCTGCCGGTGGTGTTCCTGGTCGAGTCCGGTGGTGCCGACCTACCGACCCAGGCGGAGATCTTCATCCCTGGCGGGGCGATGTTCCGCAGCCTCACACAGCTGTCGGCAGCCGGGATCGCAACGATCGCCCTGGTCTTCGGCAACTCCACCGCGGGCGGGGCCTACGTCCCTGGCATGAGCGACTACGTCGTGATGATCCGCGACCGGGCCAAGGTCTTCCTCGGCGGTCCACCGCTGGTCAAGATGGCCACCGGCGAAGAGAGCGACGACGAGTCGCTCGGTGGCGCGCAGATGCACGCGAGCATCTCCGGTCTGGCCGACCAGCTGGCCGAGGACGAGCTGGACTGCCTGCGACTGGGCCGCGACGTCGTCAAGCGCCTCAACCTGCCGCCCCGCCCGGTGCCGGCGTCGCTGGCTCCGCGCTGGGACGAGGAGGACCTGCTCGCGATCGCCTCGACCGACCTGCGGGTGCCCTTCGACCCGCGGGACGTCCTGGCCCGGGTCGTCGACGACAGCGACTTCGATGAGTTCAAGCCCCTCTACGGCACCTCCCTGGTCACCGGCTGGGCACGACTGCACGGCTTCCCGATCGGCATCCTCGCCAACGCCCGTGGAGTGCTGTTCAGCGAGGAGGCCGAGAAGGCGGCCCAGTTCATCCAGCTCGCGAACTCCTCCAACACACCCCTGGTGTTCCTGCAGAACACCACCGGCTACATGGTGGGCAAGGAGTACGAGCAGGCCGGGATCATCAAGGACGGCGCCAAGATGATCAATGCCGTGTCGAACTCGACGGTGCCCCACCTGACCGTCGTCATCGGTGCCTCCTACGGCGCCGGAAACTACGGCATGTGCGGACGGGCGTTCAACCCTCGATTCTTGTTCTCCTGGCCGCACGCGAAGTCCGCCGTGATGGGCCCGGCCCAGCTCGCCGGGGTGCTGTCGATCGTCGGCCGCCAGTCAGCGGAGTCCCGGGGCCTGCCCTACGACGAGGAGCAGGACGCCGCGATGCGCCAGCTCGTCGAGGCGCAGATCGAGGCGGAGTCTTTGGCGCTGGCCAACTCCGGCCGGGTCTACGACGACGGCATCATCGACCCGCGTGACACCCGCACCGTCCTGGGGCTATGCCTCGCGGTCATCAACGGCACCGAGTTCCGCGGCGTCCGCGGCGGCTTCGGCGTCTTCCGGATGTGAGCTCGAACGTGAGCGTCACCCGGGTCCTCGTCGCCAACCGCGGCGAGATCGCCCGCCGTGTCTTCCGGACCTGCCGTGACCTCGGCATCGGCACGGTCGCGGTCTTCTCCGATGCTGACGCGCAGGCACCGTTCGTCGTCGAGGCTGACGCGGCCGTGCACCTGCCGGGCAACACGCCGACCGCGACCTACCTGCGAGCGGACCTGATCCTGGCGGCTGCCGCGGCCGCCGGGGCTGACGCGATCCATCCGGGCTACGGATTCTTGTCGGAGAACGCCGCCTTCGCGCAGGCCGTCCTCGACGCGGGCCTCACCTGGCTGGGGCCGCCACCGGCCGCCATCATCGCGATGGCCTCCAAGCTGCGGTCCAAGGAGCTGATGGCCGCCGCGGGGGTGCCCTGCCTACCGTCCTGGACCTCCCCCGCGGAGGCCAGCGGCTACCCGCTGCTGGTCAAGGCAGCTGCCGGCGGAGGTGGTCGGGGCATGCGGGTCGTCCGCACCGAGGGCGAGCTGGCGGGCGCCTTCGACGCCGCGCAGCGCGAGGCGCTGTCGGCCTTCGGCGACGGCACGGTCTTCCTCGAGCGTTACCTCGAGGATCCCCGTCACGTGGAGATCCAGGTCATCGCCGACACCCACGGCAACACGGTCGCGCTCTTCGAGCGGGACTGCTCGATCCAGCGCCGGCACCAGAAGGTCATCGAGGAAGCCCCCTCCCCTGCTGTCACGCCGCAGCTGCGCACAGCCCTGTCGGAGGCGGCGGTGACGGCCGCTCGTACCGTGGCCTACGAGGGCGTCGGCACCGTCGAGTTCGTCCTGGACGCCAGCGGTCAGTTCTTCTTCCTGGAGATGAACACGCGGCTGCAGGTCGAGCACCCCGTGACCGAGCTCGTCACCGGACTGGACCTGGTGGCGCTGCAGATCGCGGTGGCCCGCGGCGAGGCCCTCCCGCCCGAGGCCCTCGTCCCGACCCTCACGGGGCACGCCGTCGAGGCGCGGCTGTACGCCGAGGACGCCGCGTTCCTCCCGCAGACCGGCACCGTGTCGCGCTTCGAGATCCCCTGTGCCACAGGCGTTCGCGTCGACGCAGGCGTCGAGACCGGATCAGTCGTCGGGGTGCACTACGACGCGATGCTCGCCAAGGTCGTGGCCCACGGGGCGACCCGCGAGCAGGCGACCGCACGGCTTGCCGCGGCCCTTGCCGGCGCTCAGCTGCACGGGATCGTGACCAACCGCGATTTGCTCGTCGACGTCCTGCGCTCGCCCGCCTGGATCGGCAACCGCGTCGACACGGGCTTGCTCGAGCGGCACGTCCCCGCCGTGCCGCCGCCCGAGGTGCACCGCACGCACACCGTGGTGGCAGCGCTGGCCGCGGCGGCCGGCCGCGGCGGCGCATTCCCCAGCGGCTGGCGCAACGTCGCCTCCCAGCCGCAGACGGCGTCCTACGACGGCCTCGCGGTCACCTATCGCTTCGGACGCGACGGGGTCGCCGTCACGGTCGACGGGCAGGCCCTCCAGATGCGCCTCTGGTCGCTTTCGGCGTACCGGGTGGACGCGGAGGTCGAGGGGGTGCGCCGGGTCTTCACGGTAAGTCCGGGGACGACGACCTACGTCGACTCCTCGCTCGGCCACAGCGCCGTGGCCGAGGACCTGCGCTTTCCGCTGCCGGGCAGCGCGGTCGCAGCGGGTGCGTTGACGGCCCCGATGCCCGGCACCGTGCTGCGCGTCACCGCGACCGTCGGAGACGAGGTACTCGCCGGCGCCCCGCTCGTGGTCCTGGAGGCGATGAAGATGGAACATGCCGTCAAGGCCGTCGTGGACGGGACCATCGCCGAGGTACGCGTCGAGGTCGGCGACCAGGTGGACGCCGGCGCCATCCTCGTCGTCGTCACGGAGTCTGACGGGAGCCGACCAGCCGACCTTGCGCTGAACGATCCCAGCAGGTCCCGCCCACCCGTGGGGTCCTGAGACGTCAGGGGTCAGACCAACTCGACTGCGAGCGCCCCGTCGGCGTACTGCGCCCGCAGGACCTTCTTGTCGAACTTCCCGACACTGGTCTTCGGCACCTCCGCGATGAACGCCCACCGCTCCGGCAGCCACCACCGGGCGACCTTGTCGACGAGGAAGGCACTCAGCTCCGCGGGGGTGGTGGTAGCCCCGGGACGCAGGACGACGCAGGCGAGCGGCCGCTCGTCCCACCGCTCGTCGGGGACGGCGACCACGGCAGCCTCCAGGACGGCCGGGTTGCCCATCAGGGCGTTCTCGAGCTCGACAGAGGAGATCCACTCGCCGCCAGACTTGATCACGTCCTTGGCCCGGTCGGTGATCTGCAGGAACCCGTCGGCCGTCATGGTCGCGACGTCACCGGTGCGCAGCCAGCCGTCGTCGAACTTGTCGGGGTCGGGGTCCAGGTAGTAGCTGCCGGTGATCCACGGACCGCGGACCTGGACCTCCCCGACCGCCTCGCCGTCCCAGGGCAGGACGTCGCCGGTCTCCCCGACCAGCCGCAGCTGCACGCCGAGGCTCAGCCGGCCGGTCTTGGCCCGCCACGGCCACTCGTCGTCAGCCCCCCTGGGCGGGAAGGAGACGGCTGCGAGTGGCGATGTCTCGGTCATCCCCCAGGCCTGGATGATCCTCACGCCGTGCCGGTCCTGGTAGGCCCTCATCAGCGACAGCGGGACCGCCGACCCGCCGCACGGCACCAGCCGCAGCGACGACAGGTCCGTGGGGTGCGCGTCGACGTAGGTGAGCAGGTCGTTCCAGATGGTCGGGACGGCCCCGGCGACGGTCGGGCGGTAGGTCTCGATCATCCGCGCGAGCGGCTCGGACTGCAGGAACCGTCCCGGCATCAGGAAGTCAGCCCCGGCAGCCCACCCGGCGTACGGCAGCCCCCACGCGTTGGCGTGGAACATCGGGACGACGGGCAGGATGCGGTCCAGCTGCGACAGGCCGAACACGTTTCCCCCACCGGTCGCCAGCGAGTGCAGGTAGGTCGAGCGGTGGCTGTAGACGACGCCCTTCGGGTTTCCCGTGGTCCCGCTCGTGTAGCACATCGCGGCCGCCGTCCGTTCGTCCAGCTCGGGCCACGCGAAGCTGTCAGACGCGCCGGCCAGGAGCTCGTCGTACCCGTGGACGGGCTTGCCGAGGGCGCTTGCGTCCCCCACCCCCACCAGCACGAAGCACTCCACGGTCGTGAGCTGGTCGGCGACCTTGGCCAGGAGCGGCAGGATCGTCGCGTCGACGATCACGACCTTGTCCGCACCGTGGTTGATGACGAACGCAAGCTGCTCGGGGAACAGCCGCAGGTTCAGGGTGTGCAGGACCGCCCCCATCGACGGCACGGCGAGGTAGGCCTCGAGGTGCTCCTGGGTGTTCCAGAGGAACGTGCCGACCCGGTCCCCCGGCCCGACCCCCAGACCCTGCAGGGCAGCGGCGAGCCGGTGCGCGCGGGCCCCCACCTCGGCGTATGACGCCTCGCGCACACCGGCGCCGTCGAAGGTGAGGACCGTGCTGCTGGCGTAAACCCGGCGGCTGTGCTCGAGCAGCGAGCTGATCGTGAGCGGGGTCTCCTGCATGGTGCTCTCGAGCACGCGTGCCTCCTGGTCAAGGGGTGATGCACGCACCGTGCCGCACGAGGGGCCACTGCCTCAAGTCCTACCGGCGGCGGCTACGGTGGGTGGGAAGGTCGAAGGCTGAGGGAAGAGGTGCCACGTGGGGGCCTGGAAAAGATGTGAGCAATGCCGCAAGGTGCTCGCAGCAGAGGCCTTCGAGGGTGACTCTGCCGTCTGCATCGCCTGTGTGACAGGGCCAGCCCCCAAGCCAGCGCGTACGACGCGTGCGTCAGCTGTGAAGACCGTCCGCGCGGCGACCCGGCCCGCAACACCGCTAGCCGACCGGGCCCCGCTGCTCGGGGTGGTTGGCAGCGGCGACCTCGAGGTCCGCGAGCGGCGGGCCCGCAAGGCCGCCCTCGAGCAGCTAGCCGAGACGCACGCAGAGGACTACGAGCACCTGCTCCTGGCTGCACGCAGATCCGAGGGCCTGCGCGCCTGACCCGGGTTGGGCGCTGTCACTCGCCGTCAGTCGCTGTTGGCGTTGGTGCTCGGGGTGTTGATGAGGTCGGTGCCGTCCTCGACGAGGATGGCCTGCTGCTGCAGCGGGATGGTCATCAGCCGGCCGTGGTGGCCACAGAACATCAGCTCCCCGTTGACGAAGAGTGCTCGGATGAACGCCTGGGCTCCGCACGTGTCGCACCGGTTGGCGTGCGTCAGGAACGTGCGTTCCTGCTGGACGGTCGTCGCGGTCATCGTGATCCCGTCCTTGGGTGAGGGGAGCCGGGTCACACTGTGATCGACGCCCTCCCGCGTCCTGCCGTCACCCGATCGGGTGACACGCCCGATGCTGTATCGTTGTGACCCATATGCGCCGCTAGCTCAGTTGGTTAGAGCAGCTGACTCTTAATCAGCGGGTCCGGGGTTCGAGTCCCTGGCGGCGCACCCCAACTGACCTGGGCTTTCTCTCGCTGAGGGGAGGCCCAGAGTCGGCTAAAGGTGTTGTGGATCTAGCGACCTCCTCACGGTTGCCTGTCTGCTCGGCCTCCAGGAGGTCCGAGACGCGTTCTGCAGCGCTCATGGAGAGTGCTGGTGAAACGTAGCTGTAGATGTCCGCGGTGACGGTGATCGATGAGTGTCCGAGTTGCTGTTGGACCACAATCACCGGCACTCCCGCAGTTCTGACGAGCCGGGTCCCATCCTCCTTTGTGAAGACGAGGTCGTGGTCTGCCCATAGCGCCCCCGACAACAACCGTTCGCGGTTCTGCGCATCCCGATGTTGCTGCAGTGCCTTGACCGTGGCCTGCGCCCAGGTCGTGAGGTCGGCGGCGGTCATCGCGAGTTCGACCCAAGCGGCGTTGGTCTGGAGGTCTCTGGCAGGGCAGGAAGCGGTACGCAGCGCGCCGTCCGCTGCAGCTCGACGACGAAGGGGACCACCGGCCTCGAGCAGCCGGGTCGCTCCGCGTACTACGTGGTCCCGTGGCGCGCGTCAGGAAACTTCACCTCACAGGGTCATCGGTCGAGAAGAACGTTGTGAGCAGTGAACCGAGTGAACCGTGGTCGGTCGGCGCGCGGACAAGGATCGGCGAGGTGCTGGTCGCCCAGGGCCTGCTGACCGAGGAGCAGCTGGTCGTCGCCCTCGCCGCGCAGCGAGAGGTCGCGCCCGGTCAGCAGCG
>JANXUE010000135.1 GCA_025352005.1 Frankiales bacterium | reverse complement strand
CTGGTGAGCGACCTGCTCGACCTCGCCAGGGCCGGTGCGGACGACTTTCGGCTCGACATCTCCACGGTCGACCTGACGGCCCTGGTCGCCGACGCCGAGCCGGTCTGGCGGCACCGTTGCGCCGAGGTGGGGGTGGCCTTCGCCGCTGAGCTGCCCCCAGCGCCGGTACGGGTCCGCACCGATGCGGGACGGATCCGGCAGGTGCTCGACGGGCTGGCCGAGAACGCCTTGCGGGTCACGCCGGAGGGCCAGCCGATCGTGTTCGCCGTACGCGCTGGTGGAGTGCTCGAGGTACGGGACGGTGGGCCAGGGCTCGCGCCCGAGGACATGCCTGTCGCCTTCGACCGGTCCGTGCTGTACGACCGCTATCGGGGGGTCCGCCAGGTCGGCACCGGCCTGGGCCTGGCCCTGGTGGGGGCTCTGGTGACGCGCCTCGGTGGTCAGGCAGAAGCAGGCCACGCCCCTGAGGGTGGAGCCTGCTTCCGGGTGACGCTGCCTGCCGAGTGGGTCAGTGCCGCTCGATCGTGAACGGCACGCTGGTCGGGTGGACCCGGTGCGCACCGAGCCGAATCTGCTGGGTGCTCGCGCCCTTGACGGCCACCCGCATCGCGTGCGAGCACTCGGCCGTGAAGTCCACGCCGTCGAGGTGCCCGACGTTCGTGAATCGGAAGGCCAGCCTGTGTCCGTCGGGGCTGACGGTCGCCACGTTACCCGGCTCGAGCCGCACCCTGGTGAGGTGGCGGATGTCGCGGGTCGCCGTGATCGTGCCGCTGACCACGACCTTGGCCGTCCCCGGGTGCGTCACGCGGAGCTTCCAGCCGTGGGCGTCGTGCCAGAGGTACGTCGTTCCGGCCTGGCCGGGCCGGGACTGTGGACCCCGGATGTGCGGGTCGTTGCCCTGCTGTGTAGAAGAATGGTCAGGCTTTGGCCTCGACCGTCGCAAGGCCCTTGCGGATGCTGCGGTCGAGCCCCAGCTTGACGACCCGGTCCAGACCGGGGACGACCGAGCCGAACTCGATGACGTAGTGCAGCCGGGAGCCGAGGGCGGTGCTGCTGAAGTCCATCACTCCGCGGTGGCCGCGCAGCGGGGATCCTTTGGTGATCCGGTAGACGATGCGCGTGTTCTCGACGGCCTCCACGACGGTCTCCTCGAACGCCGGCAGCAGGCCGATCTTCAGGCTGCGCACCGACCCGGCGCCGTTGCGACTGGTGTCGCCGTCCTTGACACGGGTGATCGCCGCCCCGAACAGCGGGCCGAGGTGCTCGTGCTCGGCGAGGTAGGTGTAGACCCGCTCGACGGGCAACGCGAAGTCCTGGGTGATATCGACTTTCTGCATGGCCGCACTTTAGACGGGCGGGAGGATCAACGGTGGTGCTCAGGCCAGGCAGGCCGTCATCGCCGCCACCATCAACGGGATGTCGTCGGCGGAGGCGAGCTCCCGACAGGAGTGCATCGCCAGCATCGGCGAGCCCACGTCGACGGTCGCGATGCCCATCCGGGTCGCCGTCAACGGCCCGATCGTCGACCCGCAGGGCAGGTCTGCGCGGGTGACGAAGTGCTGGACCGGGACACCCGCCTCTGCGCAGCGGCCCGCGAACCAGGCACCGGTGCCGGCGTCGGTCGCGTAGGACTGGTTGGCGTTGTGCTTGACAACAGGACCACCGCCGAGCCGCGGCGTGTGCGAAGGCTCGTGCCGCTCGCTGTAGTTGGGGTGAACGGCATGGGCCATGTCAGCCGACACGAGCCGGGACTGCGCTGCCGCCCGGAGCCTGGCCTGCGGGTCGAGGTCCCCGGTCGCGGCGACCAGGCGGGCGAAGATGTCCTCGAGAAAGGACCCACGCGCGCCTTCGGCGGAGCCGCTGCCCACCTCTTCGTGGTCGTTGGCGACGAGGAGCTGGGTGTGCGCCGCCGCCGGGGCTGCCAGCAGCGCCAGGACGGCACTGTGGCAGGAGGCGAGGTTGTCCAGCCTGGGTGCGGCGACCCAGTTCGATCCCGTCATGCCCGCCGGCTGCGTGTCGGTCAGGACCAGGTCGAAGCCGACGGCCGTGGGGACGCCGAGCAGGTCGAGCAGGTCCCGCTCGGTGTCGAGGCCCAACACCGGGACCAGGTGCCGCTGCGGATCCAGGACCAGCCCATCCCGCACCGAGCGGTCGAGGTGGATGGCCAGGGACGGCAGCCGGAGCCGGCCGCCCTCGAGCCGGACCAGCGTGCTTGTGCCGTCGGCAGTCACGACGCGGCCGGCCACCGTCAGCTCGCGGTCCATCCACGTGTGGGCCAGCATCCCGCCGTACGGCTCGACACCGACCAGGCGGTAGCCGACCCGGGACAGGTCCGGTATCGGCCGCACGGTGAAGGTCGGGGAGTCGGTGTGGGTGCCGATCAGGCGGACACCGGCTTCGGCCAGCGACGCCGAACCCAACCGGAAGGCGATCAGCGAGCCACCGTCCCGGACCACATGGTGCCGGGCACCCGGGGTGAGGGTCCAGTGGGTGCGCTCGTCGAGGGGCGTCGAGCCCGCCGCGACCAGGCGCCGGACCAGCTCGGCCACCGCGTGGAACGGCGTGGGCGAGACGTCGACGAAGGCACGCAGGTCTGCACCGAGGGAGCTCATGCCCGCAGACGGTACCGATGGTCCGCGGGCCCTGTGGCTGCACACCGTCGGGGAGCCGACGTGGGCACTGCGCGGGCAGAGCGGACCTCGGCGTACGCCTGCGGGCGCAGATGCGGGAGCGGCCGGGATAGGTTCGCGATCAACATCCCTTCCCTGCCGTCGGAGGTCTCCTGTGGTCCACGAAGTCCGTGGTGTCGTCGCCCGAGCGAAGGGCGCTCCGGTGTCCCTCGAAACCATCCTGGTTCCCGATCCCGGCCCTGGCGAGGCCCTCGTACAGGTGCAGGCGTGCGGGGTCTGCCATACCGACCTCCACTACCGCGAGGGTGGCATCAACGACGAGTTCCCCTTCCTGCTCGGACATGAGGCCGCCGGCGTCGTCGAGTCGGTCGGGCCCGACGTCACGCACGTCAAGCCTGGCGACTTCGTCGTCCTGAACTGGCGGGCTGTCTGCGGCCAGTGCCGCGCGTGCAAGCGCGGTCGGCCCTGGTACTGCTTCGACACGCACAACGCGACGCAGAAGATGACTCTCGCCGACGGCACCGTCCTGTCACCAGCCTTGGGTATCGGCGCCTTTGCGGACAAGACCCTGGTCGCCGCCGGCCAGTGCACCGTGGTGTCGACGGTCGACCCGGCCGCGGCCGGGCTCCTTGGTTGCGGCGTCATGGCCGGCTTCGGCGCGGCAGTCAACACCGCGCCGGTGCAGCAGGGCGACACCGTCGCGGTCATCGGCTGCGGTGGCGTCGGCAACGCGGCCATCGCCGGTGCGCTGTACGCCGGTGCCCGCCAGGTGATTGCCGTCGATCTCGACGACCGCAAGCTCGGCTGGGCCCGTGAGTTCGGTGCGACCCACACCGTCAACGCCACCGGTGACGTCGTCGCCGAGCTTCGCGCGCTGACCGGCGGTTTCGGCCCTGACGTCGTGATCGACGCGGTCGGTCGGCCCGAGACGTTCCGGCAGGCCTTCGACGCCCGCGACCTCGCCGGTACCGTCGTGCTTGTCGGCGTCCCGAACCCGACCATGGTGCTGGAGATCCCGCTGATCGAGATCTTCGGCCATGGCGGTCAGACCAAGTCCAGCTGGTACGGCGACTGCCTCCCCGAGCGCGACTTCCCGCTGCTGGTCGACCTCTGGCAGCAGGGCCGCTTCCCCCTCGACCGCTTCGTCAGCGAGCGGATCGGTCTGGACGGGGTAGAGGCGGCGTTCCACAAGATGGAGCGCGGCGAGGTCCTGCGCTCGGTCGTGGTGCTGTGACCAGCGCCGAACGGATCGTGACGAGCGGGCAGTTCAGCCTCGACGGTGGCACGTGGGACGTTGACAACAAC
>JANXUE010000127.1 GCA_025352005.1 Frankiales bacterium | reverse complement strand
GTCGCTCCGAGGGCGCCGGCGGTCAGGGCGAGCTTGACTCCGGTGTTGCTGCGCACACCCTTCTGAACGCGGACCCGACCCTTGTTGGCACGCAGCAGCTGGGCACCGCCGACGAGGTGGGCTCCGATGGCCACAGCGTTGACGGGGGTCCAGCGGGACCAGCCGGCGTTGGCCACGCGGGCGGCCTGCGCCGGGTCCTGAACGTCGGCCGCGGCGCCGTTGACGCCGACTGCACCCATGAGGGAGCCGCCGAACCAGACCGCGAGGCCGGCGTCGTGCAGGAAATGGGCGAGGGTGTTGCGGTCAGACACGGTTACCTCCGGGGTAGGGCCGCAAGCGGCTGGATGCGGCTCACGGGTGCGGTGCACCGAAGCTGCTAGGTGGGCGCCTACCCGGGCTTTGCCCTTTCCACCCGCCCCTGCACCTGTAAGAGTCCCCATGTGGTCGTGTCGTTCGACAAATGGGCTGTCGTGGTCTTCCAACAGGAAGGCCAATGGCAGGTCGAAGAGCTGCCCCCGACCGTCTGCGACAACCTGGGGGCAGTCCTCGCGGCCGTCCGCGGCCAGGTCGACGGGGCCTTCGCGCTGGTGGACATTGCCGACGAGTTCTTCGTCGTGGTGCGGCGTGTGCAGGGCGAGAACCTGCTGCTGCTGTCCGACGTCACGGCCTCCGGGTCATGGGACCTCGCGGAGCAGGTGATGGGCCGGCTCGAGCTCGACGTACCTGGGGAGGACGACCTCGACGAGGTATGGCCCGCTGGCGACCTCGGTGTGTTCGACGACCTCGGACTCGAGGCGATGGAGCTCGGTGCGATCCTGTCCGACGTCGATGCCTACGCCGACGAGATGCTGTCCACGCTGGCTCGTAGGCTTGGCTTCGCTGAGGCCTACGAGCGGGCCGTGGACGCCCTCGTCTGAGAAAGAGACTCCCGTGAGCTACTTCGCCGCTGCGGTGACCCGCACCGACGACGGTTGGACCGGGCGTGAGATGGGCCTCGAAGAGATCGACGACCTCGAGGCGCTGGTCGAAGAGCTGCGGGACCTGTCCGGCGACGGAGCGCTCGAGGAGGCGGACGTCGACGAGGACGACGAGGGCCTTCGCCCCGTCGCCGAGCCGGTGGGCGAATCGGCGCTGCTGGCCGACCTCGGTACACCGTCGGACGCCCTGCTGGACCTGTGCGCCGAGGAGGGGCTACTACCCGCGGACGTACTGTCGGGGGTGGCCGACCGGGCCGGGTTCCTCGACGTCCTCGAGGGCCTGCGCGAAGGGTGAGCCCCACCTCCCCGTACGACCAGGCGATGCGCACCGCCCTCGCCCAAGCCGAGCTTGCCAGGGCTCAGGGGGACGTGCCGGTGGGAGCGGTCGTCCTCGCCCCGGACGGCTCTGTGTTGGCCGCCGGCCACAATGATCGTGAGGGCAGCGGCGACCCGACCGCGCACGCGGAGATCGTCGCGATCAGGGCCGCCGCCCGCCTGTTGGGCAGGTGGCGGCTGACCGGCTGCACGCTGGTCGTCACGCTTGAGCCGTGCACCATGTGTGCGGGCGCGATCGGCCTCGCGCGGCTGGATAAGGTCGTCTACGGCGCGGTCGACCCGAAGGCCGGCGCGGCCGGGTCCCTGTGGGACGTGCTGCGGGACCGCCGCCTGAACCACCGCCCCGAGGTGATCCGCGGCGTGCTGGCCCAGGAGTGCGGTGCCCTGCTCAAGGACTTCTTCGAACCGCACCGCTGACGGCGGTGGTGACGACCTCGTCGTACGCAAGGCATGGGAGCCGGTCGAACCACGCGTCCGGGCCGGGCTGCCCGAGGTTGACCACGAGGACCGAACGGAAAGGTGCCGCCGGGGAAGAACTCGGTGTCGATGCCGGGGCCGTCGAAGCCCGCCATCGCTCTGGCGGCGAGGCCGGCGGCGCGGACGCCGACGATAAAGTAGCTGGCCTGTAGGAAGGCATTGTCGCGACCGCTCGCATGCCGCGAGGACTCCTCGGCGAACGCGTCCTTGATGCCGGGGAAGTACGAGAGTCTTCGCCGCGTTCTCGTGGAAGTCCAGGTCATACCCGAGTACGGCGACCGGCGGCGGTGGGCCGAACCTCACCAGCTCGTAGCTGGCCTGGACCTGGGCCTCGGCGGACAGGCTGAGGGTGGACTCGACGACGGTCGTCATGGGGGACTCTTTGGGCTGAGCTTGTTCTCTTCCCAAGTAGCTAGAACCGTCAACTATTTCTGGTACAACTGTGCCCCTGCTTTCACACCGCCGTGGCCCCCAGGTTCGCTAGAGTCTAACCCGGTGGCGTGTCCGAGCGGCCGAAGGAGCACGCCTCGAAAGCGTGTGACGTCGCAAGACGTCCGTGGGTTCAAATCCCACCGCCACCGCCAACTATTGGAGACAAAACCGCAGGTCACAGACGTGCGGGGTTGTCGCCAACTGTCGTTTTGGACCCCAGTGGTCACGAAGTGGTCACAGGAATTTCGGGAGCCCGGGTCATTGGGGGTCCGGAGCGGTCTCCCACGGGACCTCGCGGCGGCCCGATCCGCTGTGGAGCAAAGATGACTAAATGTAACCGCCGGGTGGGTTACATATGGCGAGTGCCTGATCTGGACCTCGAAGCGCTGCTGGCGGAGCTGCGTGAACTCGACGGGGACAGCGCTGCACAGGTGAAGTCGGCGTTGGGTGGTCTGCCCTCGACGACGGGGGAGACGTTGTGCGCCCTCGCGAACCACCCCGGCGGCGGCGTTCTCTTGCTCGGGCTTGATGAGCCGGCCGGATGTGAGTCATCCGGTCGCCCAGCCGGACGGGCCCGATACTGCATGTGTGAGCCGTGAGCGTGAGTACACCCATCCGGTGTTCGCGCAGGTCTACCGGCTCATCGCGGCGGCAGGGGAACGTGGCGGCTTTGGTCGGCTGCGTGGGTCGGTGCTGGCCGACGCGAGCGGTCGGCTGCTGATCCTGGGTCTCGGACCTGGCCACGACCTGGCCCACCTTCCGCCGGCCGTGACGTTGGTGGTTGCCGTCGAGCCCGACCCCTCGATGCGCGCCCTGGCACGTGGGCGAATCACAGCCTGCCCGGTGCCCGTGACGCTGCTCTCGGCCGACGCCCACCTGTTACCGCTGTCCGACAGCTCAGTCGACGCAGTGCTGTGCGCCTGCGTGCTCTGCTCGGTCGCACAGCCGGCCACGGCGCTCGCGGAGCTTCGGCGAGTCCTGGTCCCCGGCGGTCGGCTGCTCCTGCTCGAGCACGTCGCTGCCCCTACGGGCCACTGGGTCGGGCGGCTCCAACATGTACTCCAACCGTTGTGGGGACGCGCCGCCGGAGGGTGCTCGGTGCAGCGCGACACCGCGAGCGCCGTCGCGGCCGCCGGCTTCGACGTCACCGCAGTGCGCACCACGATGGTCTGGCCGAACCTGCCCCCCGTGGCTCCAACCGTCCTGGGCACCGCCGTCCGCCGATAAGGCGGCGGGGAGCGACGGCAACGCGTCCCAGAGCGCGCAAGAGCTGCCGGTCACACAGCCCTGAGCGGCCAACCGGTCCCGCACGAGAACACCACCGGCACGTCAGCGCTCATACGCGAAGCGTCTGTTCATCGACTGTCCGCTTCTGCCGCGAGGCGGTCGCGTCGTGGAGTCCGTTACATACTTTGGCATCTCGGCGCTTACGCGCCGCGTTCGTCGAGTCGCTGGTCAGACGCGAGCAGGGCGTGTGCATGCATGTCATGCCACCCGTCGAGATGCAAGGCCTGAGCACGTTTAGTGCCCTCTGGCAGGAACCCCGCCTTCGTGGCGACGCGGCAGGACGTCACGTTGTGCGTCGAGTGGTCGAGCTCGAGCCGGTGGAAGGCCGCGTCGTCGAGGGCCCACCTGGTGACTGCCGTGAGCGATCGAGATGCCACCCCTTGTCGCCGGGCCTCGGGAAGCACCCAGTAGGTGACCCCCGCACGCGCTTCCTCGAGCGAGACGCCGCCGATGCCGACTCGTCCCACCAGGGCGTCGTCGCGAGTGATGGCCCAGCTACCGCCCCTGTCTTGATTCCAACGGTCTGCCTCGTACTGGATCCACGATGCGGCTTCAGCCGTAGTCATCGAGCGGGCATGCCACCTGTGGATCTCTGGATCCGTGTAGGCACGCGTCAGGTCTGGTGCATCGTTCTGCCGCCAGGGCCGAAGGGTGAGCTCCTGCGCCGACAGCCAGGGCTGCCCCTGCAACGACAAGTGTCCGGGGGCAAGAACGGGCTCGGTCGTCGAACCGGGTTGCGACACGCTCGAACCCTAACCGGGATCGGTCACACGCTGCCGTCCCCTTCACGACGGTGCAACCGTTCAGTGCACCTACGCGATCTCTTGTCACGATCGACCCATCAGGAGCCCGAGGACCAAGGTGCGCATAGCGTCGCGGGGGTGGAGCCACGTCTTGTCCGTGACGCGTACGCGCGGATGTCCGGTGCCTACATCGAGCTGTTCGACGTGGTCGACCCCGACGACCCGGACGCAGCCCTGATCCGGGGGCAGCTCACGGGGCTGCCTGGCCAGGTGCTGGACCTGGGCGGTGGCCCCGGACAGTGGACCGCTCATCTGCATGATCTGGGCGTCGAGGTGACCGGGATCGACATGGTGCCCGAGTTCGTGATGCACGCTCGAGCGATGCATCCTGGTCCGGACTTCCGCCTCGCGTCCCTGTTCGACGTAGCTGTGCCTGAGTCCTCCGTCGCGGGGATCCTGGCTTGGTACTCGCTGATTCACCTGTCTCCGGCCGACGTCCGTCGGGCGCTTGTGGGGTTCCGGCGGCTGCTGTCACCTGCGGGGGTGCTCGTGCTCGGCTTCTTCGACAGCGACAACGGCGTTGGGCTGTTTGACCACAAGGTGGCCGCGGCGTACCGATGGCCAGCAGACACGCTCGTTGAGGAGCTCACCTCGGCTGGGTTCGTCGAGCTGGAACGCGGTCGGCGGCAGGTGGCCGACCGTCCGGATCGTATCTACGGCACGGTCGTCGCCGTGGCCACGAAGGAGCTGCAGTAGCCCTAGACCGAAAGGGCCCCCAGATGTCGGGGCTCGCGGTGCCCACAGAGGGCCGAGCGGGTCCTCACGGGACGGACCCCGAGATCAGTCAAGGGGCGAGATCCATGACGGCTGCGACCATCCTCTTCGAGCGCGTACAGCTTCCGTTCGTGCCGCGCGGCGTGCGGCGTGCTGCGGGCTGGGTCGTCAGGGCGTGCTGCTCCAGAAGCCCAGGACCTGCCAGCCGGTGTCCGGGAAACCGCTGGCTCGCGCTACCCGCGCTGACGCCTCGTTGTCCGGGGCGTGCAGGTAGATGACCGCTTGGCGCTCGGCGAGGACGTAACGAGCCGCCTGCGCGACCAGTCGGCGAGCCAGGCCGCGGCCGCGAGCGCGTTCGTCGGTGACGACAGCGATCTCCCGACCACTTTCGTGGTGCGTCTTCAACCCAACACCAGCGAGATAGCGGCCATCATGATCGAGGGCGACCAGCACCTCGCCGCCGAACGGCCTGAGCCAGGCAGGTACGCGCGGGTCGCCCTCGTCTGCCAGCGCCGCTGGTAGCCACATGCCCACGTCGGGCAGCACCTCCTGCGCCGGCACGTCCTGTGCCCAGCGCAGCACCCCGGTCCCTGCCGTGCCTGGGGTCCCGATTGCCTCTGGAAGCGCCGCCAGCAGGGACGCGACGTTCGGCACCGGGTGTTCCAGGCGCGCTGCCACGGCGGGCGGCACGCGGACCACACAGCGCCCCTCGGGGTCCACGACTCCGACCACGCCGCGCGTCGTCCCGTCCCAGCCGGGGAGCTCGGGCTCGGGGTCGATAACGACGCGGACAGGCAGCGTCGGTGGCCACGCGCCGACCCAAGCGGCCAGGTGATCATCGGGAGGTGAGTGCATGCACAACATCATCGGACCTGCAGCGCCCCTCGTACGGTCCCACGAAACATCAAGCGCATCAGCCGCCCGTTCGCGCTCACCTGCGAACGGCCCTTCTCACGATCAGTAGGCGGCGACGGCAAGCCGCGACAACGTCCGCTTCTGCCGCAGAGCGAGCGCTCGGGCCAGTGCATGGGTATGCAGCTGCACTCCGTCCTGTGACGGCCCGTTGGACGCTACGGGAACATCGAAAGGAACGACAGGGATGCGTTCTGACGGAGGGACGCGCCGGGGCGAACGACGACCGCACCTCCAACGCCGGCGTACCGAGAAGCTCTATTCTTGTCGCCTGCTCGCCGTCATGCCAACATCCGCTGGTGATCGGACGCTTGCACCACGTCATCCTGGACTGTCCCGATCGGCAGGTCCTGGCGCAGTTCTATTCAGCGCTCCTGGGGCATCCGGTTACGCACCGCAGCGATGACTTCTGCGTCGTCGCCGCCTCTTCCGAGGTCTCAGGGCTCGCCTTTCAACGCATTGCCCAGCACGTCGCGCCGACGTGGCCCGACCAGGCTGTACCCCAGCAGCTCCACCTGGACGTCATGGTCGACGATGTCGAGGCGGCGCGGCCTGCCGTCGTTCAACTCGGAGCCCACCTGCTCAAGGGTGACGTGTACGCCGATCCTGCCGGCCACCCCTTCTGCCTCATTCCGCGGCCATCATGGGCCGACTCGGTCTCCTGACGGCCACCGGAATCACACGCCACGGAACGAGCGCACGGGCCAGTCATAGGCATGCAGTCGCACTCGATCCTGCGACGCCGGTACAGCTCCGCCGCGGGAACAGCGAAGAACGACAGGGATGCGCAGGAGACGGTGTGAGAAGAACTCCTGCTTCTGCTCCTGCTCCAGCCCCGCCGGACCCCGGACGGTGAAGAATCGTCGTTACCCACCTGCTCGAACGTCCACTTCTGCCGCTGATCGCACCGGGGCGGGTGTGATCAGTCGAGGCCACTCCGGCCGCGGTCACGTTCGGGTCGAGTCCTTCAGGCAGCCCTGCGCCCATGCGGACGGCAATTCCGGGACTCGACGCGGCCCACGGGGGCCGGCTAGACGACGGCAATGACGAGCTTTCCGAGCAGACGGCCGTCGACGAGCAGCTGCAGGGCGGCGGGGACGGCCTCGAGCGGCAGGACGCGATCGACGGCTGGGGTCACCTGACCGGAGTCGATGAGCCCGGCGAGGACAGCGAGGTCGTCCGCGTTCTCCTTGCAAACGAACGTTCCGAGGTGCTGTCGTACGAACGGTGACAGCAGCGTGGCGCCGAGCTGGCGCTGCACGCCGCCCAGGAGCCGTCCCTTCGTTTCTCCGCCGACGATGACGAGTGTGCCGGTGCGGGTCAGGGCCTTCCGGAGCCGCGCAACCGGTGTGTTGCCGCCGATGTCGAGGATGACGTCGTAGCGGCGGTGGGGCAGCGCATCGACTGTGTAGTCCAGGACGTGCTTCGCCCCGAGCCTGCGGACGAGGTCGAGCTTGGCGGTGTGGGCGACGCCGGTGACGACGGCGCCGTAGGACGCGGCGACCTGTACGGCGAACGACCCGACGCCGCCGCTTGCCCTGATCACCAGCACCTGCTGGCCGGGCTGCACCTGCCCGCGGTCTCGGACCGCCTGCAGTGCGGTCATGGCGGACACAGGTACGGCAGCGGCCTGCTCGAAGGTGAGGGATGCCGGCTTGGCGGACAGCTTGCTTGCGGACGCGCGGGCGTACTCGGCGAAGCTCCCGTGCCCGGTGCCGTAGACCTCGTCTCCGACGCGGAACCGCGTCACATCACGGCCCACCGCGGCCACGACGCCGGCGAGGTCGCCCCCGACAACGGGGTTCTTCGGCGCACGGACGCCGAAGCCGGCCAGGCGCAGCGGATAGGGCAACCCGGTGACGATGTGCCAGGTGCCGCGGTCGACGCCGGCAGCATGAACGCGTACGAGCACCTCATCGGCACCGACCGTCGGTACGGCGACCTCCGCGTTACGAAGCACGTCGGACGGCGAGCCGTAGCGCTCGCGCACCATGGCTCGCATGGTCGTCACTGCCGAGGCGGCGGTGCTGGCGGTTTCGGGGATCGTCATGAGGTCCCTTCCGGACGGAACTGGCTTACGGTGTAATCCAGTTGTAGGCTTACGCCGTAAGTCTGTCAACCCTCAGGAGGACTCGTGCCGCGTAGCGCCCAGGACACGCGGCCCCGGCTTACTCGCGAGCGCGTGCTGCAGGCTGCCGTGGCGCTCGCAGACGGGGCAGGCATCCAGGCACTGTCGATGCGCAAGCTCGGCGAGCAGGTCGGAGTCGAGGCCATGTCGCTGTACAAGCACGTCGCCAACAAGGACGACCTGCTCGACGGGATGGTCGACAGCGTGTTCGGCGAGATCGAGTTCGCTCCCGACGAGCCGGACTGGCGCCTCGCGATGCAAGACAGAGCCACCTCCGTGCGGAGCGTGCTCAAGCGTCACGCTTGGGCAGTGCCGCTGATGCAGTCGCGAACCAACCCCGGCCCCAGCACGCTCAGCCATCTCGATGCGCTCATCGGCATCCTGCGCGCGGCCGGCTTCTCGGTGATCCTCACGGCGCACGCGATCGCGGTCATCGACGCCTACGTGTACGGGTTCGCGATGCAGGAGAAGGCACTGCCCTTCGACACCGAGGAGCGAAGCACCGAGGTCATCGAGCACATCCTGGCGGCGATGCCCGAACACGAGTGGCCCCACCTCGTCGAGTTCTCCCGCGAGCACGTGCTCAAGCCGGGCTACGACTACGGCAAGGAGTTCGAATGGGGGCTCGACCTCGTGCTCGATGG
>JANXUE010000114.1 GCA_025352005.1 Frankiales bacterium | reverse complement strand
GTCGCCTCGGCCGTCGTGCCAAACGTCGTGACGCCGACGTACTCGGCCGTCCGGAACAACCGCCCCCACGGGTCGGCCCGGAAGTCCGAGTGCTGCGCAACGCCGGCCATCGCCAGCGGGTGCACCGCCTGCAGCAGCAGTGCGCGCAGGCCCGCGAGCGCCATCATCGGGTCGCTGTGGACCCGCCAGGTCACGCTGTCCGGGCCGTAGACCCCGGGGTCGGGGAGGGTCGGCTGAACGGAGGCCGGAATCGAGGTCGGGACGGTGGTCACCCCTTCATTGTCACCCCGAGGCACACTCGTTGCATGCCGTATGTCGCGATTAACGTCCTGTCCGTCCCCGAAGGTGCCGGCGCCACGCTGGAGGAGCGTTTCGCCGCCCGCCAGGGAGCCGTCGACACCGCCCCCGGCTTCGAGCACTTCGAGCTGCTACGTCCCGTCGAGGGCACCAACGACTACCTCGTCTACACCCGGTGGTCCTCCGTCGAGCACTTTGTCGCCTGGCGCGACGGCCAGCGGTTCACCGACGGCCACGCCTCGCAGCGGCCTGCTGGTTCGGCGCCGGTCGCGAGCGGCAGCACGCTCTGGGCCTTCGAGGTGGCGCAGACCTCCTCCGCTGCGTCCTAAGAACCCAAGGTGCACTGCGCTCAGGGCTAGGACGCAACCAGGGGGAGGCGCAGGTCAGAGGGAGGCGAGGAAGGCTTTGATGGCGGCGTTGACAGGCTCGGGGAAGGTCAGGTTGGACGCGTGGCCCGCGCCCCTCACGAGCACCAGCGGCCGCGCGCCGGGCAGGCCGTCGACGAGGGTCTGCGCCTTCTCGACCGGGATGCTGGCATCCGCGTCGCCATGGACCACCAGCGCGGGACAGGTGATCTCTGCGAGCCGGTCGGTGATGTCCTCGCGGGTCATCAGCGGGTGCATCACCTGCGGCGACCGGTGGTTCGGCATGGCCGCCCAGAGGTCCTTCCACGGCTGCTCGTCCGCGCCGGGCCCGAGGATCGCTGCGGCCGCGAAGTCCAGGGTGTCCTGCGAGGGCCCGTCGGCCGCCCAGGCCGCTGTCATCCCCTCGTAGAGCGGCAGTATGTCCGGCTCCTCGGGGCCGGCCTGGGTGTCGATGAGCACCAGCGCGAGCACCCGGTCGGGAGCGGTCAGCGCGGCGCGCAGGGACAGGAAGCCGCCTTGGCTCATCCCGGCCAGCACGGCCTGCTCGACGCCAAGGTGGTCCAGGATCGCCAGCACGTCCGCGGCGCTGTCCCAGTACGTCCAGGTCCCCTCGTGCTCGGCCTCGCCGTGTCCGCGTTCGTCCCACGTCACGACCCGGTAGGCGTCCCGGAGCGCCTCGACCTGCGGCGCGAACATCGCATGGTTCATCAGCAGTCCGTGGCTGAACACGACCACGGCGCCGTCGCCGCCGGAGTCGGTCAGCCCGACGGTGGCGCCGGTCGACAGCGTGACCTGCTGGAGCGCATCGGGGACGACAGGAAGTGGCATGTGCCGCAACCTACGCCCCTGCTTCCAGGCCTACTTCGACGGCAGCCAGGAAGTCCCGCAGCACCTGCGCGGTCAGCTCCGGGTTCTCCGCCGCCGGCGAGTGCATCGCCCCCGGTACGACGATGACGGCCGCTCCCAGGCGCGCACCCATCGCGTCCTGTACGTCGGGGTGCCACGCGTCGTCGGACTCGCCGTACATCACGAGGATCGGCAGGTCGACGGCGGCGAGTTCGTCGGTGCGGTCCGGCTCGCTGGTGAGCGCCTCGGCCGTCGCGAGCAGGCCGGTCGGGGAGCTGGCGACCAGCCGCGCCCTCAGGAAGTCCTTGGCCTCAGGGGAGACCTCGGTGACGCGGCGTCGGGTCGCGGCGATCGCCTCCGACGCCTCCCAGACCGCCTCGAGGCCGCCCTCGAGCAGGATCGGAGTGAGGTAGGGCAGCACGTCTGCCCGTGGGCCGGTGAGGGCCGACGGGCCGGATCCCATCAGCACCAGGGACCTGAAGGGGCTGGCGTCCTGCAGCACGGCTGCCCGTGCCACCAGGCCACCGAAGCTGTGGCCCACCAGGTGTACGGCGCCCTCACCCAGGGCCCTCACCAGGTGCAGCAGATGCGTCCCGAGGGCCTCGACGGTGTATGCACCCGGCTCGTCAGGGCCCGGCGACTCATGCTGTCCCCGCTGGTCGATCGCCACGACCCGAAACCCCTGCTGTGCAAGGGGTTCGAGGATGTAGCGAAAGTCTTCCTTGCCGCCCGTAAACCCCGGCACCATCACGATCGTGCCCCTGCTCTTGCCGACCGCGGCCGCATCGAGAACGGCCAGTGGACCGCCTGGGGTCCCGACGATGCAGGACATCACACCCTCGGGGAGCGGGTCGCTGGACACGACGCTCATGCGGGCTGCCTACGCTGGTCGAGGCAGGTCTGTACCAGGTGGGTGTCGGCGATCAGCGGCAGACGCACCTGAGGGAGTCTGCCACCCGGACCATCGGGCTCCGGACGGGTCAGAGCTGGGAGAGGACCGCCGGCAGCGGCAGGCCTGGCAGGACCAGGTCGGTCAGGCCTTCGACCCGGCCGCACTCGACGCAGCGGACACCGAGGACCAGCCAGTCCACGTGCTCGCCATCGGGCACGGATACCCCTGCGACGACCTCCGCGATCGACTGGCCACAAGTCGCGCAGCACCACATCGTGGGATGCGTCCAACGCTCCGCCGAGTCCAGGACACTGACGGAGTTCGCGCACTGCAGGCACCGACGCCGGGCCGTGCCGGCACGAGCGTCGGCCTCGACGTAGGTCCAGGTCGGTCGCTCGTCGCCGTGGTTGTCACAGGCGAGTACGACGGTCTCGTGGACCGGCGGCGCGCTGTCGCCCAGCTTCATCAGGTAGGCACGTAGGTCTTCCACGTCCTCGCCCGTGCGTACCCCGGCCACCGTCCTCAGCACCATAATCAATGCTTCGGCGCGAAAGGGTGCTCCTTGAGTCGCCCCGAGGTCAGCTTTCGGAACCGCTGAGGCCACCAGTGCCGGCGCCGCTGTCGCCTCCCGCAGTGCTCTCGGCGCCTGCGCCGCCGCCGCCGCCGCGACCACGGCCACCCCGCCGCCGCCGACGCTTCGGGCCACCCTCCTCGGCCCCGGGGCTGCCGTCGCCCACCGGGCCCGACGAGGCGGCTCCGGTGGGGGTCTCGGTGGTACCGCTCGGGATGGTTGCCGTCGTACCGGCTGAGGGGCCAGCGCCACGGGTGCGCTGTCGCGGTGCGCCGGTGCGCTTGGGCAGCACCGGGGTGTCGTCACCGCCGTCGGTGGGCCGGTCGTCGCGCGGACCCCGACGACCGTCGCGCGAACTGTCACGGCCACCGTCACGGCCACCGTCGCGGCCACCGTCACGGCCACCGTCACGACCGCCGACGCGGCCGGCAGTCTTGGGTTTGCGGCCGGTCTCGCCGACGTCCTCGAGGACCTCTGCGTCAAGGCCGGCACGGGTCTGGTTACGGCGCGGCAGGCGACCCTTGGTGCCCACCGGGATGCTCAGGTCGCTGTAGAGGTGCGGCGAGGAGGAGTAGGTCTCGACCGGCTCCGGGAAGGACAGCCCCAGGTCTTTGTTGATCAGGCCCCACTTGGGCATGTCGTCCCAGTCGACGAACGTGACGGCCACGCCCTTGGCACCTGCGCGGCCGGTACGACCGATGCGGTGCAGGAAGGTGCGTTCCTCGTCGGGGCACTGGTAGTTGATGACGTGCGTGACGTCCTGCACGTCGATGCCCCGGGCCGCGACGTCGGTCGCGACCAGCACGTCGATCTTGCCGGAGCGGAACGCGCGCAGCGCCTGCTCACGGGCGCCCTGGCCGAGGTCGCCATGCACCGCCGCAGCAGCGAAGCCGCGTTCCTCCAGCTCGAGGGCGACCTTGTCGCAGGTCCGCTTGGTACGGCAGAAGACCATGGTCAGGCCGCGGCCCTCGGCCTGCAGGATCCGGGACAGGACCTCGACCTTGTCCATCGCGTGGGCGCGGTAGACGTAGATCGCGGTGTCGGGGACGGTGCGACCCTCATCCGGTTCCTCCGCGCGGATGTGCGTGGGCTGGCGCATGAAGCGCCGCGCGAGGGCGACGACCGGCGACGGCATCGTCGCGCTGAACAGCATCGTCTGCCGCTCGTCCGGGGTGAGGTCCAAGATCCGCTCGACGTCGGGCAGGAAGCCGAGGTCGAGCATCTCGTCGGCCTCATCCAGGACGAGCACCTCGACCTGGCCGAGGTTCAGGTGGCCCTGGCGGGCGAGGTCGAGCAGCCGTCCGGGGGTGCCCACCACGATCTCGACTCCCCGCCGCAGGGACTCGATCTGCGGCTCCATCGCACGGCCGCCATAGATGCTCTGGACGCGCAGTCCGCGGGTCTTACCGGCGATCTCGAGGTCGCCAGCGACCTGGACGCACAGCTCGCGGGTCGGGACGACCACGAGGGCCTGGGGCGTGCCGTTGCCGCCCTCGGACGTGCTCTTGACGTTCTGCACCAGAGGTATGCCGAACCCTAGCGTCTTGCCGGTGCCCGTGCGGGCCTGGCCGATGAGGTCATGGCCGCTGAGGGCGATCGGCAGGGTCATGGTCTGGATGGCGAACGGCTGGGTGATGCCGACGGCGGCGAGCGCCTCGACGGTCTCGGGCCGGGTACCGATTGCCGCGAAGCCGTTGGGCACGTCAGCAGGAAGGAGCGAAGGGTCGGTGGTCAGGGTCGTGCCTCTCAAGGAGTCGCGCCGACCACCGGCAGTGACGTCGCGGGCTCGCAGCGGGCGCTCTCGGCGAGGGGAGCGGGTCCGGCGCGCGCCGCTGGGACGTGGGGTCCGCGCACGCGTGCGGCGTCGCTCGTGCGGCGCCGTCGGGCCTCAGCCTACCGTCCGGGGGCCCCTTCCATGTGCTGCCCGAGCGGGAGCGCGATGATGTGCCCATGACGGCGCAGACCCCCACCCCCCTCGACGCGGCGACCGTCGATCTGCTCGGCGTTCTCGCGTACGGCGAGCTCACCGCGTTCGAGCGGCTCGCCAGCGACGCGCGGCTGGCGCCGACCGTGGATGACAAGGTGGCCCTGGCGACAATGGCCAACACCGAGTTCACGCACTTTCGGCGGCTGCATGACCATCTGCAGGCGCGGGGCGTCGACCCGATGGCCGCGATGGAGCCGTTCGCCCCGCCGCTCGATGCCTTCCACGACTCGACCCAGCCGTCCAACTGGTACGAGGGCCTGATCAAGGCCTACGTGGGCGACGGCATGGCCACCGACTTCTACCGGGAGGTCTCGACGTACGTGAAGGACGAGGAGACCCGGCTGCTCATCCAGTCCGTGCTCCAGGACAGCGGGCAGGCGGAGTTTGCGGTGCTGCGCGTGAAGCAGATCATCGCGGCGGAGCCCTCGGTCGGCGGCCGGCTCGCGCTGTGGGCGCGACGGCTCGTGGGGGAGGCGCTG
>JANXUE010000098.1 GCA_025352005.1 Frankiales bacterium | reverse complement strand
CGGCCGGGTTGACGACCAGCTGCAGGCGCACGGGCTACTCCTCGGGAATGAGCCGGGCCGACGGCCTGGTGGGTGATCGTGCCACCTGCGTCGAGCGGGGCCCGCCCCGCAGTCAGCCCTGCAGCGCCGGCACGCGCAGGTGCAGGAACGGCACCCGCTCGAGGATGGCGGTGCCGGCCCGGTGTACGGCGACAGCGTCCCTGGTGATCATCCAGTCCCAGGTCAGGTCGGCACGGCGTCGGGCGAGAAAGGCGATCCGCTTGTTCGGGCCCAGGGCGAACAGCGCCCACTCGGTGACCAGGGCGTCGTCGGCCCGAAGGGGCACGGTCAGCGGCCGGCTGCGGTCCTCCGGGACGTCGCGGGGGAGGTCCGGACCCAGGGCCACCGCCACGGCGTTGGCCGCGACCAGCAGCTCGAGCGTGCGCATCACCGGACCAGGAACCCGGCCGTCGTCGGGGGTGACGAACAGGGCCATCGTCGTCCCGGACATCAGCGCGGTCGTCTCGACGTTGCGGAAGCGCACGGCGAGCGCCTCGCGGGTGGCCGGCTGCTGGACGTCCGAGGACACCGCGGCAGCGGCCCGCCCGTACACCGACGAGGTCGGGGCGGGCGCCCGTTTGGAGACCTCGGGGGCCTTCAGGCGCAGGACCGCGGCGCGCAGAGCTGCGCCATGGTCCTCGCCCTCGCGGGTCATCACGTCGTGACCTTCGGCCGAACGGGTGACGACCTTGACCGTGGCGTAGCCACCGGGTCCCTAGGCTGGCGGGGTGCCCGACCTCGTCCCTCCCGGCTGGCCGGTGGAGGTGCTCCCTCCGCAGGCGCTCGACTGGGAGCGCTCGGCGACGGCCTGGCTGTTCGACCTGTGCCCGCCGGACTACCGGGCGCACGACGTCCTTCGGGCACACCCGGTGGTGCTGGCGCGCTTTGCCTTGGGCCACGTCAACGGGGCCGTCGAGGCTGCCCGGCAGGGGCTGCGGACGCTGCGGGCGGACCTGCGCGGAGTCGTCGCGCCCGAGGTCGTGGAGGCGGCGATCGGCGCCTACGACCGGGAGGGGCGGCGGCTGGTCAGGACAGGCCGCCAGGTCGCCATGGTCGAGGCCGCGTTACGGGGCGAGCGCTGGGTATCTCGACTGTGACAGTGCGACCTAGACTGGAACCTGTACGGACCTGACCAGAGCGAGGAGAGCGCGTGACCCTGCTGGAGTCCGTCCACGGGCCCGAGGAGCTCAAGCGCCTGCCCGTGTCGCAGCTGCCGCTGCTGGCCGCCGAGATCCGTGACTTCATGATCGACACCGTCTCGCGGACCGGTGGCCACCTCGGCCCCTCGCTGGGCGTCGTGGAGATCACCATCGCGCTGCACCGCGTGTTCGACAGCCCGCGCGACAAGATCCTGTGGGACACCGGCCACCAGGCCTACGTCCACAAGATCCTCACGGGACGGCAGGCCGGTTTTCACGGGCTGCGTACCCGGGGTGGCCTGTCCGGCTACCCGTCCCGAGCCGAGTCCGAGCACGACGTCATCGAGAACAGCCACGCCTCGACCGCCCTGTCCTACGCCGACGGCCTGTCCAAGGCGTTTGCGCTGCGCGGCGAGCAGCGGCACGTGGTCGCGGTCGTCGGTGACGGGGCGCTGACAGGAGGCATGTGCTGGGAGGCGCTGAACAACATCGCCGCCTCTCATCTGCCGGTCGTCCTCGTCGTCAACGACAATGGCCGGTCCTACGCGCCGACGATCGGTGGGTTGGCCGAGCGCCTCGCCACCTTGCGGATGACCCAGGGCTACGAGAGGGCCCTCGACCGGGTGAAGTCGACCGTCCTGGGCACGCCCGTCGTGGGCCTGCCGGTCTACACGGCACTGCACGGGCTCAAGCGCGGCATCAAGGACCTCCTGCAGCCACAGGCACTGTTCGAGGACCTCGGCCTGAAGTACGTCGGACCGATCGACGGCCACGACGAGCAGGCGATGGAGAGCGCTCTTCGCAAGGCGCGCGAGTTCGGCGGGCCGGTCATCGTGCACGCCGTGACGGTCAAGGGCTTCGGCTACCAGCCGGCCGTCGACGATGAGAACGACTGCTTGCACAGCGTCGGCCCGGGCACTGACCCCCTGACGGGCAAGGCGGTCCCCGGTGCGGCGTCGTGGACCTCCGTGCTGGGTGACGAGATGGTCCGGATCGGTGAGGAGCGCCCCGACATCGTGGCGCTCACGGCGGCGATGCTGCAGCCCGTGGGGCTGCAGAAGTTTGCCGTGGCCTTCCCGTCCCGCACGATCGACGTCGGCATCGCCGAGCAGCACGCCGTGACGTCGGCCGCGGGCTTGGCCATGGGCGGCCTGCACCCGGTTGTCTGCCTCTACGCGACGTTCCTCAACCGGGCCTTCGACCAGGCCCTCATGGACGTCGGCCTCCACCGGCTGCCCGTGACGTTCGTGCTCGACCGGGCCGGCGTCACCGGCGAGGACGGCGCCTCCCATAACGGCATGTGGGACCTGTCGATCCTGCAGCTCATCCCGGGCATGCGGATCGCCGCACCCCGCGATGGCGCCACGCTGCGCGAGGAGCTGCGGGAGGCGGTGGCGGTCGAGGACGGCCCGACAGCCATGCGTTTCCCGCGCGGTGCGGTGGGCGACGACGTACCCGCGTTGGAGCGCGTCGGGGGCGTCGACATCCTTCGTCGCGGTTCGGATGTCCTGATCGTCGCGGTCGGTGCCATGGGTCGGCTCGCGCTCGAAGTCGCTGATCGGGTTGCTGCGCAGGGGATCTCGGTCACTGTCGTCGACCCGCGCTGGGTCTGCCCGGTGCCGGCCGAGGTCATCCGGCTCGGGGCCCTGCACCGCCTGGTGGTCACGGTCGAGGACAACGGCCGGGTCGGCGGCGTCGGCACCCAGGTGTCGCAGGCGCTGCGCGACGCCGACGTCGACGTGCCCGCCCGCGACCTCGGGATCGCCCAGCGCTTCCTCGACCACGGCAGTCGGGCACAGGTGCTCGCCGAGGTGGGCCTCACCGCCCAGGACGTCGCGCGCGAGATCGTCGAGCTCATCGCTCGACGCGAGCCCGAGCTCGACGCTTCTTCGAACCCGTCCGGGCACGACACCCGCCGCGACGCCTGAGGTCAGCCGCAGTAGGCGCGGTCGGCGCCGGTGGGTGGGGTCGGGTCGTCACGGGTCTGCATCCAGCCCTCGGGCAAGGACACGTCCTTCGGGCCCTGCAGGTGCCCGCGTGGCTGGTGCTCGGCCCCCGGCGTCAACGTCGCGGCGGGGTCGAGCTCGTCCAGCAGG
>JANXUE010000096.1 GCA_025352005.1 Frankiales bacterium | reverse complement strand
GTCAGCCTCAACCCCCTCACCGACGCTGGGTGACAGGGAATCTTCGCGTCAGAGGCCTTTTTGCGCAAATTTTCGCAGGCCAGAGCGTTGCGCGACCTCACGCTGGCCACTTTCCGCTTCAACGCGTGACGCTGAGTGGCGACGCAGTGCTCTCGCTCGCGACCACGGCAAGGCACAGGGCACGTTTGGCAGGTCTTGTCGCGTCTCGCCCCACTTCGTGACACAGTGCGACGACGGTGCCTGACTGGGCGCCCCTCCTCTTACGGAAGGTGGCGACGTGTACCGACAAGCGCGCTCCCTCACTGCCGCTGCCGCTGTCAGCGGCGCGGCACTTCTCGCTGCAGCCTTGGGTGTCGGACCGGCCGAGGCCGCTTCGACCTCGGCCCGCACCACCCTCGCCGACAGCCGGCCTGCCTGGGCCAGTGTCCAAGCCCTGCGTTCGGCCGCGCCGACCACCGACTACGTCAACATCCGCGTCTACCTCGGCTGGCGCGACCCGGCCGGGGTGGCAAAGGTCGCCCACGACGTGTCGACGCCGGGCTCCAGCAGCTACCGGCACTTCCTCACCCCGGCGCAGTTCCGCCAGCAGTTCGCCCCTTCGCAGTCCGCCGTGACGTCCGTGCAGCAGTTCCTGAGGAACGCCGGGTTCACGGTTGTGTCGACCCCCACCAACAACCACTTCGTCGCCGCCGAGGGCACTGTCGCCCAGGCCCAGAGCGCGTTCGCCACCACGTTGGGGGAGTACAGCGCCTACGGCCGGACCTTGCGGGCGCCCGAGTCGGCGCTGTCGGTTCCGGCGTCACTCGGCTCCGCCGTGCAGGGCGTGACCGGGCTCGACCAGAGTGCGGACCTGCTCGAGCCGAACAACAGCCAGGGCAACGCCCCGAACCAGAACCACGGCGCCCCGGGCGTCGGCTTCCGGGCCGGACGCCCCTGCTCGCTCTGGTACGGCGAGAAGACCGTGGCGACCCCCAAAGCACCGGCCTACGGCACCACGACGAAGCCGCTCGCCCCCTGCGGCTACACCCCAGCCCAGGTCCGCGGCCTGTACGGCCTGGACAAGGTCGCCGCTGACGGCGCCGGCCAGACCGTCGCCTTCGTCGGGGCCACGGCGAGCCCGACTTTGAAGCAGGACGTCAGCCGCTACAGCGTCTTACACAATTTGCTGGCGCCTAAGATCACCGAGCTCGTGGCACCAGGGGTCTATCGCCACCCCGACACCCGCCAGCAGGTCCCGGGTGACTTCTACGGCGAGGAGACCCTCGACGCCGAGGCAATTCATACGACAGCCCCGGGAGCGCCGCTGCTGTTCGTCGCCTCCTCGAACGCCCGGCAGGACTTCGACGCGAGCATCAACCACATCGTCGACGGACACCTGGCGAGCATCATCTCGATCAGCTACGGCTTCTCCGGCGAGAACGTGCCGCGGGGCTACATCACCAGCCTCAACAACACCTTCCTGCAGGCCGTGGCCACCGGCATCGGCGTCTACGTCTCCAGCGGTGACAGCGGCGACGACGTCACGACCGTGGGCACGCCGTCGGTGGACTTCTACGCCGACAGCCCCAACGTCACCGCTGTCGGGGGCAGCTCCGCCTCGGTCAAGCCAGCCGGTACGGCGCCGACCGCGACGTACGCCTCCGTGGACGACCCGGCCTCGGCACTGAACCGGACCGGGTGGGTGCGGGACTTCGAGGTCGGCTGGCAGACCGGCCGTGACGGTCTGACGAAGACCGTGACCGACAACGTCACGAGCCAGCCGTACGAGCTGGACGGGACGTTCAAGAGCGCCCTGCCGGGCGTGTTCGGTGGAGGTGGGGGTGGAGGCGTGAGCCAGGTGTTCGCCGAGCCGAGCTACCAGACCGCGGCGATCGGCACGCGCTCCGGACGAAGCGTCCCGGACATCAGCGCCCTGGCCGATCCCAGCACCGGGTTTCTTGTCGGCCAGACGCAGTCCTTCAGTAACGGCACCTACTACGACGAGTACCGGATTGGCGGCACGTCGGTGGCGGCGCCGCTGACCGCCGGCATGGCGGCCGTGGCCAACCAGGTCGCCGGTGCGCCGCTCGGCTTCCTCAACCCACGGATCTACTCGGCGTACAGCGCGAGCGGTTCCGCGGCCTACTACGACGTGGACCAGGCCGACCAGTTCGGCAGCACGACCAGCGACCCGCTGCCGTCCATGATTCGCGTCAACTTCGTCAACGGTGAGGACGCCAGCGGCGGACTGAGCTACAGCCTGCGCACGCAGGAGCAGACCGCCCAGACCCTGCACAGCACCAAGGGGTACGACACGGCCACGGGGGTCGGAACACCTCAAGGCGCTGCTTTCTTCGCGGCGATCACGGCGCCGTAGCTCCAACGCTCCCAGAAAGGGGGCGCTTGGCCCGCAACGGCCGAGTGCCCCCTTCCGGCACGTGCGGGCCACCGTCACCGCACCACCCAGTTGGAGGGCAGAGCGCTACCAGGGGACGATCTGACGGTCCTCCCAGAGCAGCCCGGTAGGACTGAGCTGCTCGCGGGCAGCCAGCCACAGCACGCTGTCCGCGCCTTGGGCGGGGGAACGCGGCGCGTCGGGGCCGCCCATGTCGGTGCGGCAGTGGCCGGGGCAGACCGCGTCGACGCTGACGCCCCGGCGACCGTCGCCCGCCTCGGCGGCAAAGTTCTTCACCAGGGCGTTCACGGCCGCTTTGCTGATCCGGTAGGGCGCCAGTCCACCGGCGCAGCCGGGGCCGCTCATCCGCCCCAGACACGCCGACAGCACGATCACGCGTCCGCTTCGGCGTTGCAGCATCGGCGCGGCGAAGGTCTGGACGGTCGCGAAGACACCCGTCAGGTTGACGGCCATCACCCGGTCCCACTCCGCGGCGGTGGTGCGTACCGTCTTGGCGGTCTTGTCGCTCATCACACCAGCGCTGCACACCAGGACGTCCGGCTGTCCCAGGGGCCCGAGCGACAGCGCCGCGGCCGCAAGGTCGGCGGGCCGGGTGACGTCGGCGACCCGGCCGACCACGTCGAGACCGCGGGCGACGAGCAGCCCGGCCTGCTGCGCCAGGTGCTGCTCGTCTCGGCCCAGCATGACCACGGTGGCCCCCAGAGACGCCAGCCCCACCGTGCAGCCGAGCCCGACCCCACGAGCGCCTCCCGTCACGATGGCAACCTGTCCGTCCAGGGCTGGCAGACCGGTCAGATCAGGTGCGTAGTCGCTCATCGGGTCGTCGAGGGAGGGCATGCGCCCCACCTTGTCGGTTGCGGGTCGTGCGGGCCACCCGAGCGATGCCGCATCGCCGTGCGCTCTGTCGCTGAGCCAGTCGGGCGTGAGAGAATAAGGGCGAAGGGCGTGACCAGGGAGTTCGTCACCTGCTGCTCAGGACGGGACGACATCGGCTTCCCTGATGCGCCCGCCGACTGACGGAGCATCGCATGAGCAAGGACAAGGGCGGCCGAGCCGCCAAAAAGCCCAAGGCCGACAAGAACATCAAGACCACGGGCCAGACGCCGTCACAGGGCGGCGGTGCCGTGAGCGACAAGGTCTCCAAGAAGTAGACCCGGGGTCAGCGACAGGCAACGGGCCCAGTGCCTGCCGCTCACCGCTCTTCGTGCCATTGCACGGCGAGGTTGAGCGGGTCAGGGCTGGGCTTTGATGCCGTCGAGGACGAGCAGCAAGAGCCGCTGGTTCTGCTCGAGGGTGATGTTGCGGGCCATGCACATGCCGCTGACCAGCTGCATCAGGTCGGCTGCGCACAGATCGGGCCGGGCGCTGCCGTTCTTCTGGGCCCGGACGAGAACCTTGCCCGCAGCGCCGAAGATCTTCTCGCGGGAGGACAGCGCGAGATCGGGGGTCTTCTCGAACGCCTCGTGGAGCTCGTTGAGGAAGTTGCGCTTGGCCTGCGCGTAGCGCACGAAGCCGTGGAGCCACGCGACGAGAGACGGCCAGGGCTCCAGGTCGTCGGCGACGGTGTCGGCCAGCAGGACCAGGGCGTCGACGTCCTCGCGGTACACGGCCTCTACCAGGTCGATGCGGCGCGGGAAGTGGCGGTAGAGCGTGCCGACACCCACGCCGGCCGCCCTGGCGATCTCCTCCATCGACGCCTCACCGCCACGGGCCGCCAGAACAGTGCGTGCTGCCCGCACCAGCCGGTCCCGATTGCGGACCGCGTCCGCCCGCGGTGACCGCGTGGCCAGCTGCTCCGCCTTCACCTCGAACCTCCCGCTTGCATAACCGGAGGATGCCTCCGTATAGTTAACGGAGTCAGCCTCCGTTTACTGACTGAGCATACGTCTGAAAGGCCCTCGACACATGACTTCTGCCACAGCAGTTGCCCCCGAACGCACGACACCGGCTCCACAAGGGCCTTCCACCCGCCGGATCAGCCACCAGAGCCTGGTCCTCGGCGTGATCTTGACCTGTCAGCTCATGGTCGTGCTCGACGCCACCATCGTCAACGTCGCCCTGCCTCAGATGCAGCAAGCCCTCGGCTTCTCGAGCTCCGGGCTCTCCTGGGTCCTCAACGCTTACACCCTCACGTTCGGCGGTCTGTTGCTGCTCGGGGCCCGTGCTGGACCTGCTGGGCCGCCGACGGACCTTCGTGGCCGGTATCGCCGTGTTCACCGCAGCCTCGCTGCTCGGGGGCTTCGCCCCCACCAGCGGTTTGTTGCTCGCCGCCCGGGCGCTGCAGGGCGTGGGGGCTGCGCTCGCCGCGCCCTCGTCGCTGGCGCTGTTGACCACGATGTTCTCCACGCCCCGCGAGCGGATGCATGCGCTCGGCCTATTCACCGCCGTCTCCGTCGGTGGCGGCGCACTCGGGCTGATCATGGGCGGGATGCTCACCCAGTGGGCCTCCTGGCGCTGGGTCATGTTCGTCAACGTGCCGATCGGCGTCGCGGTGATCGCCGTCGGCCGGTGGGTGCTTCCGGAGACCGACCGCCAGCGCGGGACCTTCGACCTACCGGGCGCCGTCTTGTCCACCCTGGGCATGACCTCGCTCGTCTACGGCTTCGTCCGCGCCGCCAGTGACGGATGGAGCGACCTGTTCACGATCGGCTCCTTCGCCGCCGGCGTCGTCCTGCTGGCCGCGTTCGTGCTCGTGGAGCTGCGCGCCGACGAGCCGATCACCCCGCTGCGGCTGTTCAAGGACCGCAGCCGCACCACTGCCAACGTCGCTCGCGGGCTGCTGTTCGCCGGGATGTTCGGGCTGTTCTTCTTCCTGACGCAGTTCCTTCAGGACGTGTTGGGCTATAGCTCGCTCAAGACCGGGTTCGCCTTCCTTCCCCTACCCGTCACCGTCTTCACCGTCTCGCAGGTCACCAGCAAGGTCCTGGTGCACAAGATCAACGGCAGGGTTCTCATGCTCGGCGGGATGGCCCTCGGGGCCTCCGGCTTCGCGCTCGCCGGACAGCTGACGCCCGACTCGTCGTACCCGCATGTGGTGTCGTGCCTGCTGCTGTTCGCCGTCGGCAACGGGCTGTCGTTCGTACCGCTCACCTCGGCCGCTCTTGACGGCGTCCCGGCCAAGGATGCGGGAGCCGCATCCGGTCTGGTCAACGTCACCCAGCAGCTCGGCGGGACGCTCGGCGTGGCCATCCTCGTGACCGTCTTCGGGAACGCGGCCAAGCACGCGGGCCAGCTCGTCGACGCGAGTGTCGTCGCCCAAGCGCACCACATCTTTACCGTCGGGGCGACGCATGCCTTCCGGGCTGCGGCGGCGTTCCTGGTCGCGGCGTTCGTCCTGGTCGCCGTGGCCGTGCGCGCGCCGAACATGGCCGCAGGAGCACCCGACCCCGTCGTGGAGCACTGACCGCAGGGGCCGGCTGGTCTATCGTCGGCGGGTGGGCTCGAACCTGGCAGCGTCGTCGTCTGCCTCGCGCTCGAGAGCAGACCGCCCGCCGGTGCAGACGATCCGCTTCTGCAGGTCTGCCGGCGGCACCCGGATCGCCTACGCACGGCACGGTCAGGGCTCGCCACTGGTGGTCTCGACGTGCTGGGTGAGCCAGCTGGAGTACGACCTGCAGAGCCCCGTCTGGCGCCACTTCGTGGAAGGACTCGGTCGCTTCGCCACCACCATCCGGTACGACGAGCGCGGGCACGGGCTCTCCGACTGGGACGTCGAGGACTTCTCCCTCGAAGCCCGGATCGCCGACCTGGAGGCGGTCGTCGAGGCGTCGGGACTCGAGCGGTTCGCGCTGCTCGGGATGGCCCAGGGAGGGCCGGTGGCCGTTGCCTACGCCCACCGGCACCCGGAGCGGGTCAGTCGGCTCGTGCTGTTCGGCACCTACGCCGGGTTCGCAGCCACCCCGGAGTCAGAAGAGCTCGAGGAGGCCTTCACCCGGATGATTCAGGTTGGCTGGGCCCGGCCCGAGGGCCGCTTCCGGCGGGTCTTCACCGACATGCTGATGCCCGCGGCCACCCCGGAGCAGATGTCGTGGGTCGATGAGCTGATGCGTCGCTCCACCTCCGCCGGAAACGCCGTGGCCTTCAGGCAGGCGCGCATCGGGCTGGACGTCACCGGCCTGCTGCCCGACCTGCCCATGGCGACGCTGGTGCTTCATGCCCGAGGCGACGAGGTCAACCCGATCGAGGCGGGGCGTGAGGTAGCCGGAAGCATCCCGGGCGCACGCTTCGTCACCCTCGAGTCCGCCAACCACGTCCTGCTCGAGCAGGAGCCCGCGACGGCCGTCTTCATGGCCGAGCTGGAGGCGTTCCTGTCACCGGACCGGACCGAGCGGCTGGTCATCGACGACGGTGCGATCCCGAGCCCGGTGCACGACGGCGACCTGTCCCTGCTGACGGCTCGTGAGCGAGACGTGCTGGCACTGGTGGCTGCCGGCCGGGACAACCGTGAGATTGCCGACCAGCTGGTGCTCAGCGTGCGCACCGTCGAGCGGCACCTGCAGACCGTCTACCGCAAGCTCGGCCTCTCGGGCTCGGCCCAGCGGACGGCGGCGGCAGCCCTTGTCCTGGGAGCGCAGGACTACGCGTCCGCCGCCGTGCATCCCACCTGAGGCAGCCGAACCTGCGCGTCGGCGCTGATGTTGTGATCCCCCTAGTTCCCTAGCGTCAGGGACCTCGACACGGGTCGAGATCGCCTACCAAGCTGGAGAACCGCCATGAGCACCACGGGCACGGTCCACCACAGCGACACCGACGCCGATCGGGCCCTCAAGGCCAAGCACCGGAGCATCTGGGCGTCTGGTGACTACCCGACGCTCGCCGCCGAGCTCATCTTCGAACTGGGTCCGATCCTGGTTTCAGCCGCAGGGGTCCGCGACGGACAACTCGTCCTGGACGTCGCTTCGGGGTCCGGCAACGTGGCCATTCCGGCGGCCCGCACCGGCGCCAGCGTCGTCGCCAGCGACCTCACGCCGGAGCTCTTCGACGCCGGTCGGACCGCCGCCGGGGAGCTCGAGATCGACTGGCGGCAGGCCGACGTGGAGGCGCTGCCCTTTCCGGACGCTGCCTTCGACACCGTCCTGTCCTGCGTCGGGGTGATGTTTGCGCCGCACCATCAGGTCAGCGCCGACGAGCTGGTGCGGGTCTGCCGTCCGGGCGGCACGCTCGGCCTCATCAACTGGACGCCGGAGGGCTTCATCGGGCAGCTGTTCGCGACGATGAAGCCGTTCAGCCCGCCACCGCCTCCCGGCGCGCAACCGCCGCCGCTGTGGGGCGACGAGGCGCACGTGCGCGGCCTGCTCACCGACCGGGTCACCGACGTGAAGGTCGAACGTCGACACGTCGTCGTGGACCGCTTTCCCCGCCCGACCGACTTCCGCGACTACTTCACGACCCACTACGGCCCCACGATCGCGACGTACCGTTTCGTGGGTGAGGACCGGGAGCGGGCTGCCGCCCTCGACCGGGAGATCGACGCCCTGGCAGCGAGGTTCACGACAGCCGGCCGGATGGAGTGGGAGTACCTGCTGCTCACCGCCACCAGGGTCTGAGTCCCGAGTTGACTCCCCCCTCCCGGCCAGGCAGGGTCGGAGGGGAGACCTGGCTCACACGAGAGGACAACGATGAAGACCAAAGGTGCGCTGCTGTGGGGAATCAAGGAGCCGTGGTCGGTCGAGGAGATCGAGCTCGGGGATCCGGTTGTCGGTGAGGTCCAGGTGCAGCTCGCTGCCTCCGGCCTGTGCCACTCGGACGAGCACCTCGTCACGGGGGCGACCCCGGTCGGCCTTCCGGCCATCGGTGGGCACGAAGGTGCCGGGATCATCACGAAGGTGGGTGCTGGCGTTACGAATCTGAAGGAGGGCGACCACGTCGTCCTGGCCTTCATCCCGGCCTGCGGCACCTGTCCTCCTTGCTCAAGCGGTCACCAGAACCTCTGCGACTTCGGCGCCTTCCTGCTCGGTGGTACGGCGATCGCTGACGGCACCCACCGCATCACGGCGCGAGGCCAGGGCGTGTCACCGATGTGCCTGCTCGGGACCTTCTCGCCGTACGTGACCGTGCATGCGTCCTCGTGCGTAAAGATCGAGGACGACATCCCCCTCGACAAGGCGGCCCTCGTCGGCTGCGGCGTCACGACGGGTTGGGGCTCGTCGACGAAGGTCGCCGACGTGCGGCCAGGGGAGACGGTCGTCATCATCGGCATCGGTGGTGTCGGCATCAACGCCGTTCAGGGTGCGGTGGCAGCGGGGGCCAAGAAGGTCATCGCCATCGACCCGGTGCCCTTCAAGCGCGACCAGGCCCTGCGGTTCGGCGCGACGCACGTCTTCGAGAGCGCCGCTGCCGCGGTCGCGGAGGTTGGGGAGCTCACCTGGGGCCGGATGGCTGAGAAGGCGATCATCACGGTCGGCGACATCCAGGGCGAGGATGTCGAAGATGCGATGGGCCTGATCGGCAAGGGCGGCAGGGTCGTCGTCACCGGCATGGGTGACGCGGCGAAGATGGACGTGAAGCTTAACCTGTTCATGTTCACCCTGCTCCAAAAGGACCTGCAGGGCGCGATCTTCGGTGGCTCCAACCCACGGGCCGACATCCCGTGGATCCTCTCGATGTACCGCGAGGGCAAGCTCAAGCTGGACGAGCTGATCACCACGACGTACAAGCTCGAGGACGTGAACAAGGGCTACGAGGACATGAAGTCCGGCAAGAACCTGCGCGGCCTGATCGTCTACACCGACGCGGACCGCTGATGGCCCTTGACCGCACCAACCTGTACGTCGACGGCGCCTGGGTGCCGTCTGCGGGGACGAAGACGATCGAGGTCCTCAACCCGGCGACCGAAGAGGTCATCGCGCACGTCGCACAGGGCACCGCCGAGGACGCGGACGCGGCAGTCGCCGCGGCGAAGGCTGCTTTGCCTGCCTGGTCGGAGCTCTCGCCGAAGGAGCGGGCCGACCACTTGCAGGCCGCCGCCGACGCGCTGACAGTCCGCAGCGACGAGGTCAGCCAGCTGATCGCCGACGACATGGGCATGCCCCTGGGCTTCGCCAAGATGATCCAGGTCGGGCTGCCGTTGTTCAACCTGGCCAACTTCGCCGAGCTGGCCCGCACCTTCGACTTCGACGGGCAGGAGATCGGCAACTCTCTCATCGTCCGGGAGCCGGTGGGAGTCATTGCCTGCATCACGCCCTGGAACTATCCGTTGCACCAGGTGGTGCTGAAGGTGGGGGCCGCTCTTGCCGCCGGCTGCACGGTCGTCGTCAAGCCGAGCGAGGTGGCGCCGCTGTCCGCGTACGCGCTGGCGGAGATCTTCGACCAGATCGGCTTGCCACCGGGGGTGTTCAACCTCGTGTCCGGCTACGGGGAGGAGGTCGGGGAGGCCCTCGTCGTCCACCCCGACGTCGACATGGTGTCGTTCACCGGCTCGACGAGGGCGGGCAAGCGGATCGCCGAACTGGCCGGACAACAGGTCAAACGGGTCGCGCTCGAGCTCGGCGGCAAGTCGGCCAACGTCATCCTCGACGACGCCGACTTCGACAAGGCCGTCGCGGACGGGGTGGGCAAGTGCTACCTCAACTCGGGGCAGACCTGCTCGGCCCTGACCCGGATGTTGGTGCCTGCGGACAAGCTCGAGAAGGCCGAGCAGATCGCCGCGGCGACCGCCGCGATGTTCGCGGTGGGGGATCCCAACGACGGCTCGGTGATGCTCGGACCGCTCGTCAGCAGCGCACAGCTGCAGCGGGTGCGGGACTACATCGGCAAGGGGATCGCCGAGGGCGCCAAGCTCGTCACCGGCGGAGCAGAACCCCTGCGGGACAGGGGATTCTTCGTCGCACCGACCGTCTTCTCCGGCGTCACCCCCGAGATGACCATCGCCCGCGAGGAGATCTTCGGTCCGGTCCTGGTGATCATGCCGTACACCGACGAGGATGACGCGGTCCGGATCGCCAACGACAGCGACTACGGACTCGCCGGAGGGGTCTGGTCCAATGACCCCATCCGAGCGATGCGCGTGGCTCGTCGCCTGCGTACGGGTCAGGTCGAGGTCAACGGTGGGGCGTTCAACCCAGCCGCCCCCTTCGGCGGTTACAAACAGTCCGGCGTCGGTCGCGAGGCCGGAACGTTCGGCCTCGAGGAGTTCCTGGAGACGAAGGCCATCCAGCGCTGACCGACGCCAGTGCGCCCGGGGCGCGTCGGCTGCAGGTCGACGATCCCCGGGCTCCTGACGTCCGGGCGCTGCTCGGCACGCACCTGGCGTTGCCGGCTCGGGGAGCTGAAGTCCATGCACACCGTGCAGGCAGCCCGCGGGCAAGGCGTGGCCAGCGCGATCGTCGAGCACCTGCTCGGCATGGCCAGAGATCGTGGACTCACGGCGGTCAACATCGAAACCGGCTCGATGGGCGCCTTCGCGCCAGCCCGCGCGCTGTGACGGAGCGAGGGTGAGGGTCACGGTTCGAGGGTGAACCGAAGCCGACGAAAGCCCTTGCCCTTGCTCTCGGTCTTGACGACGTGCATCCCCCCGATGAAGGCCGTGGAGGCGACATGGGTGCCGCCGTCGGCCTGCCGGTCGAGCCCAACGATGTCGACGATGCGCACCTGCTCGAGACCGTCCGGAAGCAGGTTGGTGGCCGTCTTGATGATGTCACCGGCCATGGCCTCCGCGTAGGGCAATGACGCGACCTCGATCCGGCGGTCGGCGGCGATCTCGACCAGGCAGGCCTGCTGCACGGTGTCCAGGAAGTCGGCTGGGAGCACGTCGAGCCCGAAGTCCATGCGGCCGCTGAGGACGTCCATGGAGCCGCCTGTCACGCTGACCTGGTGGTCGCGGACGACGACGCCGCACAGCAGGTGCATGGCGGAGTGCGTCCGCATCAGCCCGGTACGGCGGGGGTCGTCGACCGCCCCGCGCACACAGGTGCCGACCGGCGGCAGCGGATCATCCTCGACGGGGAGAAGGTACTGCTCGTCACCCTTGCGGGTTCCGGCGATGCGCGTCCTGACCCCGCCCCACAGCAGCACGCCCTCGTCCGGTGGCTGACCGCCTCCGCCCGGGTAGAACGCAGAGCGGTCGAGCACCAGGCCTTCGGGGTCACTGCGCAGGACGGTCGCGTCCCACTCGCGCAGGGTCGCGTCCTCGAGGTCGAGCCGGTGGGTCAGCACACCAGGGACCTTAAGCCCGTCGCGTCAGGCCATGCTTCACTGCGCCACCCGGGACACTGCGAGCGTGTCTGACAACGAAGTGCTGTTGACCTTGGACACTCGGTGGCGAGGGTTCGACAGGTTGGGGCAGGCTCGCGGGCACACAACGACGTGGCGGCAAGCAGCCGCAGCAGGGACGACGGAGGGGGAGCGCCCGGTGTGCACGGTCGTGGTGCGATGGTCGCCGGCGCGGCCGTTGCAGGTGCTCGCTCTTCGCGACGAGCTCGTGGGCAGGGAATTCGACGACCCGGGGCCGTGGTGGCCAGCACAGCCGACGGTCATCGGAGGACGCGACCGGGTCGCCGGCGGAAGCTGGTGCGTCACCGACATCGCGACCGGCACTGCTGCCCTCGTCCTCAACCGGCCGCAGCGGAAGGTGGCGGCTGCCGGCGCGCCTTCCCGCGGGGTGCTGCCCTTGCTCGCCGTACGGCACGGTGAACGGTGGCCCGAGGAGGTCGACACATCGGGGATGGCCAGCTTCGCCCTTGTCCTTGCCGGGCCGACAGGCCTCAAGGAGTGGGAGTTCGACGGCGAGCTGCTCACCAGTTCCGTCCTCGGTGAGGGGACGCACATGGTCACCTCCGGTGGCGCCGAGGACCGCAAGGGCGAGCGCTACCTGGACGGCTTCGCCGGTGCCGGGACGGTGCAGGACTGGCGGGTCCTTGTCGAGGCGCACCCGCCGCAGGACGACCCGGCTGCGCTCGTCGTACGGCACGAAGAGGCCGACCGCGTCTTCGCCACGGTCTTCGGCCAGGTCTTCACCGCGACTGCGGGTCGCCTTGCCGTGAGCGCGTCCCGTGAGCCCTGGCGCGAAGGGACATGGACCGAGCGCGTCTGGACGTGACCCGCGAGCTCAGCTGCGGCGGCCGAACTTGCGCTTCGGTGCGGTCTCGAGGGCCTCGAGGCGTCGGAGCGCCTCGGTCAGCTTGGCCTCAACGGCGGCCAGCCGGGGCTCGACGGTGGACGTAACCGGTGTCGCCCTGGCTACCGAAGGCGGGGTGGCGGGTGCGGGCGGGCGCACCGCCGGGGGCGTGCCCACGGCCGGCGGCGGGGTGGCTGCCGGCATCGGCGGGGCCATCGCCGTGAGGGACAGGTCGTCCGTGACGATCTTCACGGGCTCGGGTGCGGCGACCTTCGCGGGTGCGGCGACCTTCGCGGGTGCCTTGGCGACTTTCTTGGGCGCGGTGGTGCGAGCGGCCGGGCGGGCAGCCTTGGTCGCCTTCTTCGCGGCAGGCTTGACTGCCGCCTTCGCGGCGGGTGTTTTCTTGGCGCTCCGGTAGGCGGAGACCACGTCGGAAGGGAGCCTCCCGCGGTCTCCTACGGGGTGTCCGTTGGCCTGAGCCCAGGTGCGGATGGCAGCAGTGTCAGTCGAGGGCATGTGACAAGTTTGCCACTGTTGCGTGTGGGCCCTCTCTGAAGGGCCGCAAGAGCGCTGCGACTCAGGCGTTGAGGAAGAACGCACTGCTGCTCGGGTCGCGTCTGGCGTCCAGAGTCTGGTCGTCCAGGCGCATGGCGGCGGCTTGGTCGAGGAACACCGAAGCGCCGCGCTTGCGCAGCACGTCGTCGGCTTCGCGCGGCGCCGGAGCGAGCTCCATGCACAGTCCTAGGCGTTCGACCGGCTGCGCGATGCGCAGGCCTCCGTCTGGCAGTTCCGCCTCCAGGACGAGGTCCTGGATCAACTCGATGGCCATGTCGGTCAGGTGCAGCACGGGACCTCCAGGGGGTGAGGCGTCCCACGATGCCACGCACCCGGGTCCGGTCAAGGCCTCACGAGCACGACGCGGCATACAGGTCAGACAGCCGTCAGGCGGGGCTGAGCACGACCACGGGGATCTCCCGCGCGGTACGAGCTCGGTACTGCTCGTACGTCGGGAACACCGTCGCTGCCAGCGCCCACAGGCGGTCCCGTTCGTCCGGGCCGGCGGTGCGAGCGGTGGCGGCGTAGCGACGAGGACCAACCTGGACGTGGACGTCCGGGTCGGCCAGCAGGTTGAGGTACCACTGCGGATGCTCGTCTGCCCCGCCCTTCGAGGCCACGACGATGACGTCGTTGCCGTCCTCCGCATAAATCAGGGCCGTTCGCCGCGCCTCACCGCTCGAGCGGCCGGTGACGGTCAGAAGCAGGGTCGGCACGCCCTGCCATAACTGGCCGTCCGCACCGTCGGAGGCGACGTACCGGTCGATGTGCTGCTTGACCCAGTCGACGGGGCTGTCCGTGGGCTCGCTCATGGGCCGACGCTACAGACCCGCCCGGCATGAGCGAGAATATGCCCACCGACATCCTGGAGGACGCGTTGACCGACGCCAAGCTCGAGACCCCGTCCGGCGTGATCGAGCTGCCCAGCACGGAGGGCACCGAGGGTCCGGCCGGGCTCGACATCAGCAAGCTGCTGACCAGCACCGGTCAGGTCACGCTCGACCCCGGTTTCGTCAACACCGCCTCCTGCCAAAGCGCGATCACCTACATCGA
>JANXUE010000093.1 GCA_025352005.1 Frankiales bacterium | reverse complement strand
TCCTCGACGAGACCGAGCGGCCGGGTCAGGTTGACGAAGGCCCGGTGCTGGGGCGACAAGGCCCCATCGGACAACCCGGCCACAACCCGGTGCCAGACCGCATCGAGCTCCAGGCTGGGTGGCGCGCTGGCCGGGCCCGCGTCCGGGCCCGACCCGTCGGGGCTGGTGGCTGTCAGGACGGTGGGCTGGAAGTCGGTCACGCAGTCCTTCGATCGGTTGGTGGAGCTGGGCCGGGCAGGAGGTTGACCTTGTCCACAAAGTTGTCCACACCTTGTGGAGCACGTGGCGTGACAGAGGGTCGGCCTGCCCGGAAGGGGGCGGGGGCGTGCGAAACCGACGCGGAAAAGCGCAGGGACTCATCGAGCAGACGACCGGTGACACCAGCGGCTGGGTCAGCGCTCTGCGGGCGAGGGCTGGTGGGGAAGAACCGGCGACGGGACGCTAACAGCACCCGCAGACGACGGGCAAGCAGTTGTCCACAGGCTAGGAAAGTGTCCACCGGCGTGTCGTTGCCAGGATGCTTGACACTGAGCCGCCAGGGGCCTGCGGCCAGGCGCCTGTTTGACCCACGTGCATGCCATCCGTACCGTAGACAGGTCCGCGCCCCGTCGGGCGCAGCTTCGTACGTCCCCTGGACAACGAAGCCGACCTCCCCGATAGGCCAGGAGCACCTCCCGTGAGCAAGCGCACTTTCCAGCCGAACAACCGCCGTCGTGCCAAGACGCACGGCTTCCGGCTGCGGATGCAGACTCGCGCGGGCCGTTCCATCCTGTCGGCCCGTCGCCGCAAGGGCCGCTCCGAGCTCTCCGCCTGACCAGCGGGGCACGAGGCTCGACGGCGCCGCCGATGCTGTCCGCCGCACATCGGCTGCGGTCTTCGGGGGCGTTCACCGACGTGGTTCGCCGGGGGCGCCGCGCCGGTCAGACGACGCTGACCGCGCATCTGCTGTCCGCCCCTGACGACGGCGTCAACCTTCCCCCGCAGGCGGGGCTGGTCATCAGCAAGGCGGTCGGCGGTTCCGTCGTCCGGCACGCGGTGGCCCGCAAGCTCAGGCACCTGCTCCGGGAGCGGGTGCCCGCACTCGGGGTCGGCACCCTGCTCGTGGTCCGCGCGGCGCCGGCCGCCGCGACGGCGACCAGCGCGGAGCTCGCTGGCGACCTTGACCGCGCCCTCCGACGCCTCACTGGGCGGCCCGACGCGCCCGCGCCCGCCCGATGAGCCGCCCCGTCGTACAGGAGCGGGTCGTCACCAGCCCGCTGGTGTGGTTGCTGCTGGTGCCTGTGCGGTTCTACCGGCGGTGGTTATCTCCTGCTCTGGGGCAGCACTGCCGCTTCGCGCCGACCTGCAGTGCGTACGCCGTGGAGGCGCTGCAGAGGCACGGCGCGGTCCGCGGTGGCTGGCTGACAACCCGTCGGCTGCTGCGCTGCCACCCGTGGCATCCCGGAGGCCACGACCCCGTTCCGGCTGCGCCCCCCCGCGCATCGGCGACAATGGACGAGAACGCAGCGTCCCCTGACCTGACCAGCACCTGCAAGACCGAGCCGCGCAGCCGCGCAGGAGCCCACCCGTGAGCGTGTTCGACGTCCTCGCCCAACCCGTTGCCATCGTGCTCGAGGGCATCCACACCGGGCTGACCGATATCGGTCTGCCGGCGGGCAGTGGATGGGCCTGGGGCCTGTCGATCGTCCTCCTGACGATCACCGTCCGGGTGCTGCTGTTCCCCCTGTTCGTCAAGCAGATCAAGAGCCAGCGCCGCATGCAGGAGCTGAGCCCCAAGATCAAAGAGCTGCAGGCCAAGCACAAGGGTGACCGCGAGACGCTCAACACCGAGCTGATGAAGCTGTACAAGGACCACGGCACCAACCCGATCTCGGGCTGCCTGCCGCTGGTGCTTCAGCTCCCGATCTTCTTCGCGCTGTTCCGCGTGATGAACGAGTTCAGGCCGCACTTCATCGACGGCAAGCCGTTTTTCACCGGCAAGTACGGCCTGTCCAGCAGCCTGATCGAGCAGGGAGCACACGCCAAAGTCTTCGGCGCCCCGATCTCGACCGCCTTCAACAGCAGCGCCCAGACACTGTCGGCACTCAACGGCCATGCGACGACCGTCAAGATCGTCGCGACGCTGATGATCGTCACGATGGGTGCGACGACGTTCCTCACTCAAAAGCAGATGATGGCCCGCAACGGGGCGGCGACCGACCCGCAGCAGGCACAGGTCCAGAAGATCATGCTGTACGTCTTGCCGTTCTCGTTCGCGATCTTCGGCTTCAGCTTCCCGATCGGCGTCCTGCTGTACTGGTTGACCACCAACGTCTGGTCGATGGGCCAGCAGCGGTACGTCATCGCCCGGATGCCACCGGTGGTGCCCGGCGCTGTCAGCACGAAGCCGGCCGGCGTCGTGAAGCCCAGCAAGCAGCCCAGGTTCGGCAAGGGCCGCAAGGACGCCAAGGACCGGGGCCCCGCGGACGGCCCGAACATCAAGGACCCGAAGGTCGGTACCGGCACCAAGGGCGGCGACGGCGGCTCCAGCATCTCGTTGACCAAGCCCGTCGCGGCCGCTGCGGGTGGCCAGCCGGTGCGAGCCGGTGGCCAGCAGAATCGGCAGGCAAACCGGGGCAGCGCCGCGGGCTCACGCAAGAACAAGTCCCGCAAGGGCGGCCGGCGCTAGCGGCGTTGGCCCACGAACCCGACGTACCAGGACTGGAAGACCATGATGACCGAAAACGACACTGCTGCTGCCACGCTGGTAGGCAACGAGGCCCGCGAGGCCGACGAGGCCGGCGCGCCCGTGCTGTCCGGCCAGGAACTGCTGGTCAAGGAGGGCGACATCGCCGGGGACTACCTCGAGCGGCTGCTGGACATTGCCGACGTCGACGGTGACCTTGACATGGACGTCGAAGGCAGCGGCTCCAGCGCGCGCGCCGTCGTCGCGATCGTCGGGGACGGCCTCGATGCGCTGGTTGGCCCGCACGGCCAGACCCTCGAGGCGCTGCAGGAGTTGACCCGGCTCGCCGTGGTGCAGCAGACCGGCGTGCGGAGCCGGCTGATGCTCGACATCGGCGGCTACCGCGCGCAGCGCAAGGTCGAGCTGACCGAGATCGGCACACGTGCGGGCGAGCGCGCCCTGTCCGGCGACGCCCCGGTGAAGCTGGCCCCGATGACCCCGTTCGAGCGCAAGGTCGTGCACGATGCGATCGCCGCGATGGACGGGGTCGAGAGCGAGTCCGAGGGTGTCGAGCCCGAGCGCCGCGTCGTCGTGCTGCGGAGCAGCTGAATGCTCGCGACTGCTGGTGCGTCCGCGCCGCCGGTCGCGCGGGCGTGACGGCGCCAGCGCTCGAGATCCCGCCCGCGGCTGCGGAGGTTTTCGGCGCCTCACTGCCGCAGCTGGAGGCGTACGCCGCGCTGCTCGCCGGTCCGGGTGTGGAGCGCGGCCTGCTCGGACCGCGTGAGACACCCCGGCTGTGGGAGCGGCACCTGCTCAACTGCGCCGGCCTGTCCTCGCTCGTCGAGGATGGCCAGGTCGTGCTCGACCTCGGCTCGGGTGCCGGCCTGCCTGGTCTGGTCCTGGCGATCCAGCGCCCGGCGGTCCAGGTCGTCCTGGTCGAGCCCCTCCAGCGCCGCGCGACGTTCCTGTCCGAGGCCGTCGAGTCGCTCGGTCTTCGCAACACCCTGGTACGCCGGGCCCGGGCCGAAGAGCTCGCCGGCAAGCTCGAGGTGGACGTGGTGACTGCCCGGGCGGTCGCGCCCGTGGATCGGCTCGCCGGTTGGGCCCTGCCGCTGCTGGGCAGCGGTGGCCGGCTGCTCGCGCTCAAGGGCGAGCAGGCCGCGGTCGAGCTCGCCGCCGCCGGTCCCGTCCTGCACCGGCTCGGAGCCGCGGCCTCGTCCGTGGTCGAGGTCGGCTCCGTCGAGCTCGGCACGCACGCCCGGATCGTCGTTGTCGAGCGCGGTACGGCGACTGCTGCCACGGCTCGCTCCGGCGCCCGCCCGTCGCCGCGCCCCGGAGGGATCAGCGGCCCGAGCAAGCGGAAGAACCGCCGATGACGGAGCCCACGATCCCCACGTCCGTGTTCACGCCTCAGCCGACGCCGGCGGTGGACCCGGCCGACCGGTTGCGCGAGTCGCTGCGCGAGAGTGACGCGAGCACCCCGATCGGGGAGCAGGCGGCGGCTGCCGTACGCATCCGGTCTGGGTCAGAGGTGTTTCCCACGCCGCAGGAGCGGCGGGTGATCACGGTGGCAAACCAGAAGGGCGGGGTCGGCAAGACGACCTCGACCGTCAACCTGGCGGTAGCGCTCGCGCTGCACGGGGCGACGGTGCTGGTCATCGACCTCGACCCGCAAGGCAACGCCTCGACGGCGCTGGGCGTGCCGCACCACGCGGGTGTCGCGGACGTCTACCAGGTACTGGTCGACTCGGTCCCGATCGCGGAGGTCGTGCAGCAGGCCGACGGGGTGCCGCGGCTGCGGGTTGTCCCCGCCACGATCGACCTTGCCGGTGCCGAGATCGAGCTGGTGTCGCTGGTGGCCCGCGAGTCGCGCCTGCAGCGGGCGATCGATGCCTACTGTTCCGGGCCGGGTGCGGACGTCGACTACGTCCTTGTCGACTGCCCGCCCTCGCTCGGGCTGCTGACCGTCAACGCCATGGTGGCCACGACCGAGGTGCTGATCCCGATCCAGTGCGAGTACTACGCGCTCGAGGGCCTGGGCCAGCTGCTCCGGACGATCGACATGGTGAAGGCGCACCTCAACCCCAAGCTCGCGGTGTCGACGATCGTCCTGACGATGTACGACTCCCGCACCCGCCTGGCCGACCAGGTCGCCGACGAGGTGCGCGAGCACTTCGGCGACGTCGTCCTTGCCACGATGATCCCCCGCTCCGTGCGCGTCTCGGAGGCCCCGGGCTACGGCCAGTCGGTCGTGACCTACGACCCCGGCTCGCGTGGCGCGATGGCGTACGTCGACGCGGCCCGCGAGATCGCCGTACGCGGGGCGGCTCCTGCTCCGCTGCCGGTGGACGCAACGTGACCGTGCCCGCGCGCAAGGGTGGCCTCGGTCGTGGCCTTGGGGCGCTGATCCCGCAGGGCCCGGTGGACGTCACCGCCGGGCTGGCCCATGTTGCCGGCGCCCGTTTCGCCGAGCTGCCGATCACGTCGATCGTCCCGAACCACGCGCAGCCGCGGACCGTCTTCGACGAAGAGGCGCTCAACGAGCTCGAGAATTCGATCCGCGAGGTCGGGCTGCTCCAGCCGATCGTCGTGCGCCCGCTCGGCGTTGATGCCCAAGGGGCCGGGCGTTACGAGCTGATCATGGGCGAGCGCCGCTGGCGGGCGTCCCAGCGGGTGGGACTCGCGATGATCCCGGCGATCGTCCGGGACACCCAGGACGATGCGATGCTGCGCGATGCGCTCCTGGAGAACCTGCACCGCTCGCAGCTCAACCCGCTGGAGGAGGCGGCCGCCTACCAGCAGCTGCTCGCCGACTTCGGCACGACGCACGAGGAGCTCGCGATCCGGATCGGCCGGTCGCGTCCGCAGATCTCCAACACGATCCGGTTGCTTGGGCTCCCCCCGGCGGTGCAGTCCCGCGTCGCGGCAGGAGTCCTTTCGGCTGGGCACGCCCGCGCCATCCTGGGGTTGGGCACGCCCGAGGCCATGGACGCCATGGCGCACCGGGTCGTCGCCGAGGGCATGTCGGTGCGGTCGACCGAGGAGGCCGTGGCGATGGCCGCCGCCGCCGCGTCCTCCGACGCGCCGCCCAAGCGGGGCGCGTCACAGAAACGGCTCGTCCCCGAGGCGGCCCGTGAGGTGGCCGAGCGGCTCAGCGACCGGCTCGAGACGCGCGTAAAGGTCGACGTGGGCCGCACCAAGGGCAAGATCACGATCGAGTTCGCGACGCTCGAGGACCTCCAGCGGATCGCCGACATCGTCCAGGGCCCCGCGCCCCGCGACTGAGGTCGTGACGCGGATCGGGTACACCGTCAACCAGGGGATCGCGTCATCACCGGGATCCGCTACGCGAGGCCGGGGCCGGGGGTGGTGGCGCCGTCCACAGCGCGAGCCGTGAGGGCGGGGCCGAAGGTGTCCAGCAGCTCGAGCTCGGCCTCGATGACGCCGGCCAGGCGGCGTACACCCTCGGCGATCCGGGCGGGCTCGGGGAAGCAGTAGGACAGGCGCAGCTCTCGCCTGCCCTGGCCATCGCTGTAGAAGCCGACCCCGGGGACGTAGGCGACGCGGGCAGTGATGGCGCGCGGTTGCATGATCTTGGCGTCGAGGCCGTCGGGCAGGGTGGTCCACACGTAGAAGCCGCCGGTCGGGTGCGTCCAGGTCGTACCTGCTGGCATGAGGGTCTCGAGCGAGGACAACATCGTGTCCCGACGCTCCTGGTAGATCTGTTTGAAGACCTCGATCTGGCCCTGCCAGTCCTGGGTCGTGAGGTACTCCGCCACGACCAGCTGGTTGAGGGCCGGCGGGCACAGCACGCTCGCCTCGGACGCCAGGACGAGCTTCTCCCGGACGGCGTGCGGCGCGAGCACCCAACCGACCCGCAGCCCAGGCGCGAAGGTCTTGCTGAACGACCCGAGGTAGATCACGTGGTCGTTGCCGTCCGAAGAGCCGCCGCGGGCCCGGATCGCCTGTGTCGGCGGACCCTCGAAGCCGAGCAGCCCGTAGGGGTTGTCCTCGAGCACCAGCAGGCCGGCCGCCATGCAGATCGCCAGCACCTCGTCGCGGCGGGCGTCGGACAGCGACGTACCGGCCGGGTTGTGGAAGTTGGGGATCGTGTAGAGGAACTTCGCCCGGTCGCCGACGCGCGCGAGCGCCGCACGCAGCGCCTCCGGGACGAGCCCGTGCTCGTCCATCGCGACATGCACCACCTCAGCCTGGTAGGACGCGAACGTGCCGAGTGCACCGACATACGACGGCGCCTCCGCCAGGACCACGTCGCCCGGGTCGATGAAGATCCGCGTCACCAGGTCCAGCGCCTGCTGGCTCCCGACGGTGACCGTCACGTCATCGGGTGAGCCGACGACGCCCTCGAGGGCCATGATCTCGCAGATCAGCTCGCGCAGGGCCGGGTCGCCCTGGCCGGAGCCGTACTGCAACGCCTGCGCCCCTCGCGTCGCCAGCAGGTCCGACATCAGCTTGCCGACCGCATCCAGTGGCAGTGCACTCGTATAGGGCATGCCGCCGGCCAGGCTGACGACCTCGGGGCGGCTCGCCACTGCAAAAAGAGCTCGGATCTCACTTGCGGTCAGGCCCGCCGTGCGGGCGGCATAGCGGCCGGTGAACGCGTCAAAGGTCCGCGGACCCTGCACCCCAGCCATGCCGCCACGGTACCGGGGGTGGCCCGGCTCGGCTCCTGGGATGGTGCGGGTGGCTGCTTCCTGGGGGCTGTTCGCCCGTTCGCACGGCAACTACTCTGGGCGCGTGGTGACCTCCTCCCGGCGCTCCTCCCTCGGGCTGGCCGGCGTCGGCCTGCTCCTGGGCGTTGCCTTGGGCTGGCTCGCCGGGCTGCTGCGCGCCCCGCGCCCGGGCGGGTCCCCGCGATGAGCCGCCGGGTCGTCAACATCACCCTGGACAACCTCGACGACCTGCCCGGGCGCTGCCGCAAGTGCGTGTTCTGGGAGCTCGACCCGGTCGCCCACGACCGCGCCGTCGAAGCCGGCGACACCGCCTTCGAAAAGGAGTCGTGGGTCTCCGCGACCCTGCTGGAGTGGGGCTCGTGCGGCAAGATCGTCTACGTCGACGGGGTCCCCGCCGGCTACGTGATGTACGCCCCGCCCATGTACGTCCCGCGCTCCGTAGCCTTCCCCACCTCGCCCGTGTCGGCCGACGCGGTGCTGCTCATGACCGGCCATGTGCTTGCCGACTTCGCCGGCGGCGGCCTGGCCCGGATCCTCGTCCAGGGCGTCGCGAAGGACCTCACTCGGCGGGGCGTGAAGGCCATCGAGGCCTTTGGCGACCTGCAGCACAACGCCCCCGCCTGCGTCATGCCCGCGGAGTACCTCACCGCCGTCGGCTTCAAGACCGTCCGCCCGCACCACCGCTTTCCCCGGCTGCGCCTGGAGATCAAGAGCGCCGTGTCCTGGCGCGAGGACGTCGAGGTCGCCCTCGAGCGGCTGCTCGGCTCGATGTCCCCCGACCCGATGCTCCGCCCCGTCTAAGACCGACTCAGACGGGCGCTCCCCAGCCAGCCGGCAAGGTGTTCGGGTCCACGCTCACGCCCGTCCGCCTGCGGCCGAGCACCCTGATGACGCTGGCTGGCGCAGCGTCCTGCTCAGAGGTGGGCAAGGTCGGGCAGCCGCAGTACGCCGGTGGGCGGGTCCTGGTCGTGTGGCAGGTAGAGGCGCTGGATCGCGACAAGCAGAGCCTCGGCGACCGTGTCCCGGAAGGCCGGGTCCGCGAGCCGCGCCGCATCGCCCGGGTGCGTCACGTGACCGAGCTCCAGCCGGACCGTCGGCATTTGGGTCAGCCGCAGCAGCTGCCAGGTCTTGTGGTGGACGTGACAGTCGAGCAGGTCGGTGCGTGCCACGATTTCGCGCTGGACGAGGGAGGCGAAGCGCTCACCCACGGTCGACGTGGCCCCTGACCCGGTGCCGAAGTGGTAGGTCGCAACCCCATGGCAGCGGGGGGAGTCGGCCCGGTCGGCGTGCAGCGAGACCACCAGGTCGGCGTGGGCAGCGTTGGCCAGCTCGGCCCGCTCGACGTCGGTGGGGCAGCCGTCGGGCCCGCGGGTCACCAGCGTGCGTACGCCGACCGCCGTGAGGCGGCCCTCGAGCCGAGCGGCGAGGTCCTCGGCCAGCGCGGCCTCCTCGAGCCCGTGCCCGACGGCACCACGGTCGGTGGCGCCATGGCCCGGGTCGAGCAGGACGACCTTGCCGGCCAGGGTCGCACCCGAGCGGCGCAGCACCTCGGTCTCGCGGAGCGCGTGCGGCCGGCCTCCGACGACGAGGCGGCCCAGCTGCTTGAGGGCGCGCAGGGTCGACGGTCCGCAGACGCCGTCGCTGACCAGGCCGTACTCGCGCTGGAAGCCCTTGAGGGCGCGCTCGGTCTGCGGGCCGAAGACGCCGTCTGGCCGGCCGGTGTCGAAGCCGAGCTCGGTCAGCCGCTCCTGCAGAGCCGCGACGTCGTCACCCACGAAGTACTTGCCGGCCAGCGAGAGCAGCCGGTCGCCGAGCGACAGGCGGGCGGCCTGCAGGGCACTGTAGGTCTCGGCACCGACGATCCCGTCGACGACCAGCCCGCGGTTTTGTTGGAACTCCCGCACCGCCCAGTCCGTGGGCTGGTCGAAGACCGGCTCCTCCGGAGCAGCCCGCAGCAGGCCAAGAGTGGTGAGGTTGGCCTGGATCTCGGCGACGGCCGGACCTCGGTCGCCACGGCGGAACAACTGCACGGGGGCGTCCTCCACGGGGTCAGGGGGGCCAGCGTAACGGGGTCCGGGCCGGTCTTCGGTGACCCTGCTTGGGGCTGCTAGAGGTAGGGCTCGAGCTCGCGCAGGATGGCGGCCTTTGGCTTGGCGCCGACGATCGACTTGACGAGCTTGCCGCCTTGGAACACCGCCATCGTCGGGATCGACATGATCGAGTAGTCGCGGGCCGCGCCCGGGTTCTCGTCGATGTTGAGCTTCACGATGCTGATCTTGTCGGCGTGGTCACCGGCGATCTCTTCCAGCACCGGCGCGACCATCTTGCACGGCCCGCACCACTCCGCCCAGAAGTCGACGAGGACCGGCTTGTCGCTCTGCAGCACGTCGACGGCGAACGACGCATCGGTGACGATCTTGGTATTGGCGCCCATGGTGGTTACTCCTCGGGTCAGGTCTCGCGGGTCTCGCGCGTTTAGGGGTGTACCCATCAGAACCTAGCCGGTGCTTCCGCCATTCCAGAGCTCCATGTGACTGCTGCTCAGGTCACTCGTGGGCGGCGAGCCAGCGCTCCGCATCCAGCGCGGCCGCACAGCCGCTGCCCGCAGCCGTGACGGCCTGCCGGTAGGTGTGGTCGACCAGGTCGCCAGCCGCGAAGACGCCGTCCAGGTTTGTCAGCGTCGAACGCCCTTCGACCACGACGTAGCCCTCGTCGTCGAGCTCGACCTGGCCCTTGATGAGCTCCGACCTCGGGTCGTGGCCGATCGCGATGAACAGCCCGGTCGCGTCCAGGTCGCGGGTCTGGCCGGTCACGGTGTCGCGCAGCGTCAGGTGGCTGACCTTGGTGTCACCGTGGATCTCGGCGATCTCGGAGTTCCACGCGAAACTGATCTTCGGGTTCTC
>JANXUE010000083.1 GCA_025352005.1 Frankiales bacterium | reverse complement strand
CCAGGGCACGGACCGCGTCGGCGCAGGCTGCCGGAGCGAGCCCTCCGGCATTGACCACGATCTGGGTGCCCAGGTCCGCGACGGTGCCCAGGACCCCCTCGAGCTGGGTCAGGAACGTCGACACATAGCCCTTGGAGGGATCTTTCAGGCGAGCGCGGAACAAGATGAGCATCGTGAGCTCGGCGAGGTAGTCACCCGTCACGACATCGACCGGTCCGTCGGTGAGCACCTCGGAGAGTGCCGAAAGGCGGTCACCGTAGAAGCCGGAGCAGTTCGCGATGCGCAGCACACGTGCATGCGTATCAGAGCCCTGTGGGCCGCCATCGCCCACGGCGACCTCGCTGCGGCTCACGCGCCGGCCAGGGCGAGGGCGACCGCGCCCTGGAGCTCCGCTCCCAGGCCCAGGCTGGCGGGGCGGATCACGAGCGCGGCCGCGGTGGCCGGCTGGGCGTACTGGGCGACGGCGTCCCGCACCCCCGACACGAAGGGCTCGCCGCTGGCCCCCAGCTCGCCGCCCAACAGGACGAGCCCCGGGTTGAGGGCGTTGCACAGCCCGGCGACGACCTGGCCGATCGTGCGGCCGGCCTCCCGCAGGATCCGGGTGGACACCGGGTCCTTCGGAATTGTCGTCAGCAGCCCGGCCACGCCCGGGCGCACGAGCTCGAGCTGGCGGCGTACCTGCCCGACGGACACCACCGTCTCGAGGCAGCCGCGGTTGCCGCAGCGGCACCACTCGGCGGCGCCCGGCACCTGGGTGTGCCCGATCTCGCCGGCCAGCCCGGTCGCGCCCCGGTAGGACCGGCCACCCAGAATGAGCCCGGCGCCGATGCCGTGGCTGGCCTTGATGTACAGCACGTCGGCATGACCACGGGCGGCTCCGAAACGCAGCTCGCCCAAGGCACCGAGGTCGGCGTCGTTGCCGACCTGTACGGGAACCCCGAGCCGGTCACCGAACTCCCTGGCCGGATCGAGATCCACCCAGCCACCCAGGATGCTGCGCGACCGGACGGTCCGGCTGAGGTCGACCGGGCCGGGTAGCCCAACCGCGGCGCCGCGTACGTCGGCACGATCGATGCCGAGCCGCGTCAGCAGGTCGGCGACCATGCGTCCGGCCGCGTCCAGCGCGCCCAGGGCCTCACGGTCGACGTTGGCCTCCTGGCGGTCGGAGGCAAGCAGCGTGCCCGTGGCGTCGGCGACGGCTGCCGCGAGATGGGAGTGGCCGAGGTCGAGTCCGATGACCACGCCGTCGGGCGGGATGGGCACCAGCACGGCGGGGCGGCGGCCACGGCGTCCCGGGACGGCGGCAGGCGCGAGCTCCTGCAGTCTGCCGCCGGCGATCAGGCCGGCCACCGTCTCGGCGACGGCGCTGCGGGACAGCCCGGTGGCCTCGGCCAGCTGTGCACGGGTGGCCCCAGGCGTCTGGCCGAGCGCGGAGAGCAAGTGCTGCTCGCTGCGCTGCCTTCGGGTGGAGGAGTCCATGTGCGGGACGGTAGGGCATTCCGCCTGTGACCGGAGGAAAAAAACGAGACATCTGTGGCTTGACGGGCCTAAACACCAGGCTTAACGTCCACCAAACACCGTGATCGAGGTCACCTTCGTGTCGACGCCGGTTGACGCCCATTCGACACCCGTTCGACCCTGCACCACCGGCGAAAGCGCTGAAGGCCCCTGACGTTCAGGAGTCCTATGCCCGGCACCTCCACCCGCCGACCGTTGGCGCTGCTCGCCGCCCTCCCGCTGCTGGCACCCGCCCTGCTGCTCGGCACGTCGGGGAGTGTCTTGGCCGCTGTTCCCGGCGACGCCCTTGGAGGACCGGGGGCGTTGTCGCACTTCGACCTCGCCCGCAAGGATTGCGTCGGCACCTCGCGCAGCACCGCCTCGAAGGTGTGGTTCACGGTTGCGGGCGGCGTCCTGTCCGACGTCTACGAGCCGACGATCGACACCACGAACGTCGAGACCATGCAGTTCATCGTCACCGACGGCCGCACGTTCAGCGACCTGCAGACGCGCGACGCCACCTACACCGTGGCCGCCGACAAGACCGGCATGGCCTGCACCGTGACCACCACCGCGCGCAGCGGGGCCTGGCAGCTGGTCAGCACCTTCGTGACCGACCCGGCCCGCGACACTGTCCTGGTCGGGGTGCGGCTGCGCGGGCTCACCGTGCCGACCGAGAAGCTGCACCTGTACGACCGGCTCGACCCGACGGTCGGCGGGCATGGCGGTGGCGGCAGTGGCGGCATGGACAACGCGGGAGCTGACAATGCGACGACAGACGCCGCGACCGGCGCTCTGGTAGCGAGCGACCCCACGACTGCCACCGCAGCCACCCACCGCGACTACGCGGTGCCGACGTCACTGGCCCTTCGGGCCGACCGGCCGTTCCTGTCGAGCAGCAACGGCTACGTCGGCACGCCGAGCGACGGGCTGACGCAGCTCGATGCCGGCTACCGGCTGGCCACCCCGACGGCCGCAGCGCCGAACGGCAACGTCGTCAGCACCGCAGAGCTGGCGTTGGACGAAGGCCGGGCGACCGTCGCCTTGGGCTTCGGCCGCACTCCGGCGGCCGCCGTCGCCACGGCTGGTGCCTCGCTGTCACGGGATCTCCCGGCGGTCGTCCAGGCCTACGAGCGGGGCTGGCGCAGCTACGACGCCGGTCTGCGCCAGCCACCGGCCGACCTGCCCGGCCTGTCGGCAGCACGTGCTGCCCGCCTGCGGCAGGCGTACTACCTGAGCGTCAACGTCGTCAAGGCGAGCGAGGACAAGACCTTCCCCGGCGCCGTCGTCGCCGGGCTCGCCTCTCCGTGGGGGCAGGCGGTCTCCGCCGGTACGTCGCAGGGTGGGCGCGCGCCGTACTTCGGCTCCTACCGGGAGGTCTTCAGTCGCGACCTCTACGAGGCCTTCACCGGACTGCTGGCGGCTGGCGACGTAGTCACCGCGCAGGCCACGACGCGGTTCCTGCTGGAGCGCCAACAGCTCGCCGACGGGAGACTCCCGCGCAACAGCCTGGTCAACGGCCAGGCGGCTCCGGACACCGGTGGGGACCAGCTCGACGAGACGGCGTACCCGATCCTGATGGCCTTGCAGTCCGGCCTCGCCGGCGACGCTGTCCTCTACCGTGACCACATCCGCAAAGCGGCCGACTTCGTCGTGTCCCGCGGCCCGGCCTTCGGGTCCGAGCGCTGGGAGGAGCAGAGCGGCTACTCGCCGTCGACCATCGCCGCCGAGATCGCCGGACTCGTCGCAGCTGGCCGGATCGCCGCCGTGCAGGGCGATCCCGACCGCTCCCGGCTCTACCTCGCCACTGCCGACCACTTCCAGCGCTCGATCAAGGGCTGGACGGTCACCACCACCGGTCCGTACGCGACCGGCCGCTACTTCCTGCGACTGTCCAAGACCGGCCACCCGGACGCGGGCACCTCTTACAGCCTCGGGAACGGCGGACCCACCGCCGACGAGCGGTCTGTGGTCGACGGCGGCTTCCAGGAGCTGACCCGGCTGGGCATCCTGCCCGCGAACGACCCCGACGTGCAGGCGAGCCTGCCGGTCCTGGACGCAGCCTTGCAGCGGACGACCCCTACCGGGCCGGGCTGGTACCGCTACGGCACGGCCGGACCCGGCACGGAGGACGGCTACGGCGACTGTCACGTGGCCGACCCGACCGACTGCAGCGTCGAGGGTGAGCCGTGGCCGACGACGAACAACGGCTCCGGCCACCTGTGGCCGGTGCTGGCCGGCGAGCGCGCGGAGCAGCAGCTCCAGACGGGCGACGCGGCGCGGGCCGCGGCGTTGCTCGACACCATGGACCGCTCCGCCTCGGGCGTCGGCCTGGTCCCCGAGCAGGTCTGGGAGGACCCGGCCGTTCCGGCTGCGCCCTTCGGCAGCGACCCGGCGACCGCCTCGATCGGCTTCACGCCCGGTCAGCCGGCCGGGTCGGCGGGTCCGCTGACCTGGGCACAGGCCCAGCTGGCGCGCCTGGCGCTGTCGATCGGTGCTGGTCGTCCCGTCGAGCAGCCGGCGCAGGTGCGCGCCCGCTACGTCGACGCGCCCGCCCCGGCGCGAGCCCCCCTGACCGTCACCAGCCCGGTCGGCGGTACGGCGGTGACGGGCGCGACCACCGACGTGACCGGCACGACCGTCCCCGGCGCCCGGGTCGTCGTGGAGGCCACCAACACCGATAGTGGCAACCCCTCGACGGTGGCATCCACCACGGCCGGACCGGACGGTGGCTTCACGCTGACCGTCCCGACGACCTTCGGTACGACGGTGCTCACCACGACGGCCACCGCTGGGTCGGCCACCGGCTACGACCAGCGGTCGGTCAGCTCCGACGTCGTCTCCGGCACCTCCCTGCTCGACGTGGCGGACCCCGTCGGGGACGACTCCGGGCCGGGCACGTTCCGGTACCCGACATCGTCGGACTTCCACGACGGGGCGTTCGACCTGACCCGCTTCCAGGTCGTGCAGGACGGGTCGACGACCTACCTGCGGGCGAGGTTGCGGGACCTGTCGCCGACCTTCGGCAACGCCCTCGGGGCGCAACTGCTGACGGTCTTCGTGCACCAGCCGGGGGTGGCCGGGTCGACCCTGCCGATCTTCGACTCCCGGCACTACTCGGTGGCGGCGGACGACGCGTGGAGCCGCGCCATTCAGGTGCGTGGCTTTGACGAGACCCGGGTCTACGACGCCTCGCGGACGCAGATCGGGACGGCCAGCGCGCAGGCCAGCGCCCTGACCGGCTTCATCACCGTGTCGGTGCCAACGGCGCTGCTGGGTGGGACGCCCGCAAGTGGCTGGAGCTTCACGGTCGTGTTGCACGGGCAGGACGGGTACGGACAGGACGGTGCCCGCACGTTCGCTGACACGCCGCAGGGCTACCAGTTTGGTCGCTGCGCGTCGGCGACCGACCCGGACCCGCGCTGCCAGGTCCCCTCCGACCAGCTGCCCAAGGTGATGGACGTCCTGGTGCCCGCCGGGACGAACCAGCAGGTCGAGCTCGACCCGACCTCGCCCGTCGTGCTGCGGGGCGTCCCGATCCCCTAGCCGACCGGCATGTGGGACGGTGCGGTCATGTCCTACGCGGGTTTCCAGAACGACGTCTACCTCAAAGGCCTGTTCGGCGAGCAGCCGACGCAGCCCTTCGACTGGCGCGGGGTGAAGGCCGCAGCCGAGCACGTCATGACCCCCGGCGCCGTTGGCTACGTCAGCGGCGGCGCCGGTGCCGAGGACACCATGCGCGCCAACCGGGAGGCGTTCGACCGCTGGCGGATCGTGCCCCGGATGCTGCGTGGCATCCCCGCCGAGCGCGACCTGTCCGTCACGCTGCTGGGCACGCCGATGCCCGCGCCCGTGCTGCTCGGTCCAGTCGGGGTGCTGTCGATCGTGCACCCGGATGCGGAGCGGGCGGTGGCCCGGGCGGCCGCCACGCTGGGGCTCACGATGGTGCTGTCCACGGCCTCGTCGACGACGCTCGAGGACGTCCAGACCGAGCTCGGCGGCAGTCCCGGTTGGTACCAGCTCTACTGGCCCAAGGACCCCGATGTCGCGCAGTCCCTGGTGTCACGAGCGGAGAAGGCCGGCTACCAGGCCCTGGTCGTCACGGTCGACACCTGGCAGCTCGGGTGGCGGCCACGTGACCTCGCCACGGCGTACCTGCCGTTCTTGCAAGGGGAAGGGATCGCCAACTACACCAGCGACCCCGCGTTCAGGGCGGGGCTCGCGCTGCCGCCGGAGGAGGACCCGAACGCCGCCGTCCTGCACTTCCTCGGGATGTTCAACCACCCGGCGTTGACCTGGACCGACCTGGACTGGCTGCGGTCGCAGACGACCCTCCCGATCGTGCTCAAGGGACTCCAGCACCCCGATGACGTACGGCGGGCAGCGGACGCCGGCGTCCAGGGCGTCGTGTGCAGCAACCACGGCGGGCGTCAGGTCGACGGTGCTGTCGGCTCCCTCGATGCGCTGCCCCTCCTGGTCGAGGCGGCAACAGACCTGCCGGTGCTGTTCGACTCGGGCCTGCGCACCGGCGCGGACGCCGTCAAGGCGCTCGCCCTCGGGGCCGCCGCCGTCCTGCTCGCGCGGCCCTGGGTGTACGGCCTGGGGCTCGCCGGCGAGGCCGGCGTGGAGCACGTCCTGCGGTCCTTCCTCGGCGACCTTGACCTGCAGCTCGGGTTGTCCGGCCATGCCTCACTCGGGCAGCTTTCACCTGCGTCGCTGACCCGTCGCCCCTAGCCCTGACGTCCTAGCTTTCCAGCGCGGAGGCCCCCTGAGTTCCTAGGACGTCACGGGGGCGAGGGTCAGGCGGTGGCGGCGCGTTTGCGGTCGAGGCGGGCCACGTCAGGCCACTTGACCTTGGAGGCCCACCCGGCGAGCTCGAACAGCTTGATCAGCCGAGCGCTGGTGTCGAGTTGCCCTCTGTCGACGCCGTGCCGGGCGCTGGTCGGGTCCGCGTGGTGGAGGTTGTGCCACGACTCGCCCATGCTCAAGATCGCGAGCGGCCAGAAGTTGGTGGCCTTCCCGCACTGCATGAACGGCCGGTTGCCGAACACGTGGCAGATGCTGTTGGTGGACCAGGTGACGTGGTGCAGCAGGCACATCCGGATGGCCCCGGCCCACAGGCCCGCGGTGAGCGCGCCGGTCCACGACCAGGTGATCAGGCCACCCAGGAGGGCCGGGCCGAAGATGCTGGCGACCGCGAGGGCGGGGAAGGCCCTCGAGATCTTGACCAGGTCGGGATCGGCGAGCAGGTCCGGGACGAAGCGCTTGCGGTTGGTCTCGTCCTTGGACCAGAACCAGCCGACATGCGCCCACCAGAGCCCACGCAGAAGGGCGACACTTGACGTCCCGAACTGCCAGGGGCTGTGCGGATCGCCCGCTTCGTCTGCGTGCGCGTGGTGCCGGCGGTGGGTTGCCACCCACTCGTTGACGGGGCCCTCGACGGCCAGGCTGCCGCAGATCGCGAGGGTCACCCTCAGCCAGCGCGGGGCGGTGAAGGCGCCGTGCGTGAAGTAGCGGTGGTAGCCGACGGTGATGCCGTGGCCGCTGACCGCGTAAAGCACGACAAGCAACGTCAGGTCCAGCCAGCTGGGACCAACGCCGTAGCGGATCGCCGCGACGACTCCGACGGCCAGAGCCACGAAGGGGCCGGCGAGCATCGCCCAGAGCAGCGTGTTGGCGAGCGGGCCAGGGCCACCCTGGAAGGTCTCGGGATGGGGGTCTGACGGCGCCGGTGCAGGACGTTCGTCGACAAGGGTCACCAGGTGAGTGTCGGCGTGTTACGCCGTTTGCTCGACTCGAAGGGCGATGTCGTTCAGGTTGGAAAGGTACTGCGTGCGTTCTTGTGCCGATTCATACCTTTTCGCAAGGCCTGGGGTCAGGGGAGTGTCACTCCGGTGGGATCGAGGGGACTGGCAGCCGCACCGGTGTCGGACAGCGGTCCGGGGATGCCACGGAACCTGTAAGTCATGACGTCCCGACCGGCCTGCAGGAGCCACGCCTGGCCGGTCTGGCTGCTGTCGAAGATCTCGAGCACCGAGGCCCCTGCCTTCTCGACCGGGATGATCGGGACCCCGCTGCTGTCCAGGACGGAGCGAATGTCGACGATGATCTTGGTCTCGGCGAAGCCGGGGCAGAAGGCGTTGACCGTGACATTCTGCGGCGCCAAGGCCGGACCGAGGGCTCGGACCAGGCCGACGACAGCATGCTTGTTCGCGCCGTAGACCGGGTCGAAGGCGGTCCCCGTCAGGCCGGCCATCGAGGCCGTGCACACGATCGACCCGCCCCCCCGTCGGGCGAGGGGAGGCAGGGCGGCCTGGACGCCGTACACGACGCCGTCGAGGTTGATGCCGTTGGCGCGGTGGTAGCGGGCGAGGTCGAAGTCCGGCCCGAAGGTGAAGCCGCTGGAGACACCTGCGTTGAGGAAGAACAGGTCGAGCCCGCCGTGGATCTGCTCGGCTGCGGCCGTGGCGGCGAGCACCTGCTCGTAGTCACTGACGTCACAGTGCAGGTAGTGGCCGCCGATCTCGGCAGCCAACGCCGCCCCGTCGGCGTCGTTGACGTCGAGCACGACGACCCGGTCACCTCGACGGACGAGTTGCCTGGCGACCTCCGCGCCGAAGCCACTCGCCCCACCGGTGATGAGCGCGACCTTGCTACCGGAGGCTGCCGTCATGCGTCGAGCAGCAGCGCGGCAATGCGCTCGCGGTGCTGGGAGGCATCGCCGTACTGGTACTCCAGGCGCTTGGCGCGCTTGAGGTAGAAGTGGCTGTCGTGCTCCCAGGTGTAGCCGATGCCGCCGTGGTACTGGATCATCGCGGCGGTGGAGAGGTTGGCCATGTCGCCGGCCTTGGCCTTCGCGATGGAGGCCGCGAGGTGGCGGTCGGGGGCGTCGACATCGGCCGCGTGGGCGGCGTAAGTCGCAGCGTGCTCGGCCATGGTGATGCCCAGGTGCAGGTCGGCGAGGTCGTGCTTGATGGCCTGGAACGACCCGACCGGCTTGCCGAACTGCACCCGGGTCTTGTCGTACTCGACGGTGTCGGACAGCGCCTTGCGGGCAATGCCGACGAGGTCGTTGGCCATGAGAACCGCTGCCCTGTCGAGGATCTCGGCCAGGACTTCTGGCGTGCTGGCCTCCAGGCGTTCACCGGGAGCCTCGTCGAGGACGACCGTGGCGAGCCGGACGGTGCGGTCGAGGGACTCGTGGGGGGTGATCGTGGCGTGCGCCGGGTCGACCAGGTAGAGGCCGTCCTGCGCGGCGACGACCAGGGTGTCTGCGACGCCGGCGTATTCGACCAGCCCGAGGTTGCCGGTCAGCAGGCCACCGGCGGCTGTCGCGGGCGTCCCGACGAACGAGCCCTGGGGGAGCAGCGCGACCGCACCTTTGACCTCGCCCGCGGCGAGGCGGGGGAGCAGCTTCGCCTGCTGCCCAGCCGATCCCGCGAGCCGGACACACTCGCCGACGAGGATCGTGCCGAGCCACGGACCGGGCACGGTCGCGGCCCCGAAGGCCCGGGCGATGACGGCGGCGTCGAGCAGGCCGAGGCCGATCCCGTCGTGCTCCTCGGGGACGAGGACAGCGAGCCAGCCCTGCTCGCCGATGGCTTTCCAGAGCGAGGCGGGTACGCCGTCGCTCTCGGGGGTCTCGTAGACCTCGCGGACCTGGGCAGGGCCGAACTTGTCACGCAGGTAGGAGCGGACCGCGTCCTGCAGGGCGCGCTGCTCGTCGGTGAGCTGGAATCGCATTCTCGTTGTCCCTTACCGCGGCAGGCCGAGCACGCGCTCGGCCACGATGGAGCGCTGGACCTGGGCGGAGCCGCCCCAGATGGTGCAGGAACGTGACCACAGCGACATGGTCGTCAGCTCCTCGAGCGACAGGCCGGGCTGCGGGTCGGGGACCTGGTAGCCCATGCCGAGGACAGCCTCGTAAGCATCGCTGACCTTGCGGAAGGTCTCGCTCCACATCATCTTGGTCATGCTCGCCTCGAAGCCGAGGTCCTTGCCCTGGGAGGTCTGGGTGAGCACGTGCCACGAGTGGTACTTCAGGCACTCGAGGTCGATCAGGCTGTCGGCAAGCTGCTGGCGCAGAACAGGGTCCTTGACGGCCGGCCGGCCGTCACGGTCGACCTGCCGGGCGATGTCGGCGACGGCGTCCCACTGGCCACGGAAGTCGATGTACTGACCGATCGCGGACGATCCACGTTCAAACGAAAGCAGCAGCATCGCCGTCTGCCAGCCGTTGCCCTCGCCACCGAGGACCTCCGTCGTGGGGCACAGGGCGTCGGTGAAGAAGACCTCGCCGAACTCGCTCTCACCGGTCATCTGTTTGAGCGGCCGGCTCTCGACCCCGTCCTGGTGCATGTCCACGAGCAGCATGCTGATGCCGGCGTGCCGGGAGCCCTCGTTCGAGCCGGTGCGGGCCAGCGTGAAGATCTTGTCGCCGTGCATGGCGTTGGTGGTCCAGATCTTCTGGCCGTTGATGACGTAGTGGTCGCCCTGTGCCTCGGCCTTCATCTGCAGCGCCGCGAGATCGGAGCCGGCGCCCGGCTCGGAGAAGCCCTGGCACCAGATGACCTCGGTGTTCAGGAGCGGCTTGATGATGTCGCGCTTCTGCGCGTCGGTGCCGATCGCCATCACCGTCGGGCCGAGGAACGCCATTCCCAGCGGGTTGACGCTGTGCGGGGCGTTGGCCTTCGCCATCTCCTCGTCATAGATGGCCTTCATGGTCGGGCTGCCACCGCGACCGCCGTACTCGGTGGGCCACTGGATGCCGCAGAAGCCCGCCTCGGCCTTCTTGGCCTCCCAGTCACGGCGGGCCTGGAAGCTCTCCGCGGCACTCTTTCCGCGCCACCACTCGCGTGTCCGCATGTCCGCGGGCAGGTTGGCATCGAGCCAGGTCCGGAACTCGGACCTGAAGTCCTCGTCCTCCTTGCTGAACGTCAGGTCCACTGCCGCACCCTTTCTCGCACCGAAACCGAATCCCGTTCTACTGCACAGTGCCACATGCGCGCACTGGTTGGATGGCCGGATGGACGCTTCCTTTCTGGACCGGACGCTGGCCCTGGCCACCGACCTCGCGCGTGAGGCGGGTGCGCTCGCCCTGTCGATGCGGGACGGCGTCGAGCAGCTCGCCCCCAAGTCGACGCCGACGGACGCGGTCACGGCCGCGGATCGGGCCGTCGAACGGCTGTTGGTGTCGGCGCTGGCCTCGGCACGGCCCGACGACGGGGTCCTCGGCGAGGAGGGTGGCGCGGTCGGCGGGACCTCCGGGGTGCGGTGGGTGATCGACCCCATCGACGGAACCGTGAACTACCTCTACGGGATCCCACAGTGGGCGGTGTCGCTGGGCGTCGAGGACGCCACCGGCGCCTTTGTCGGGGTGGTGTTCGACCCGGCAAAGAACGAGCTCTGGCAGGCCGTCCGTGGCGGCGGCGCCCAGCTCAACGGAGCCGCTGTCCGTTGCTCCTCTGCGACGTCGCTGGCCCACTCCCTGGTCGGCACCGGGTTCGGGTACGACGAAAGACGCAGGGCCGCCCAGTCCCTCCTGCTCCCATCGTTGTTGCCGGCCGTCCGCGACCTCCGCCGGCTCGGCGCTGGCTCGCTCGACCTATGCGCAGTCGCCTCCGGCCGGTTGGACGCTTATTTCGAGCAGGGTCTTTCGCCGTGGGACTTGTCCGCCGGCGGATTGATCGCCGTCGAGGCCGGGGCTCGGGTGGAGGGGTTGCGCGGTCACCCGGCTGGGGCCGACCTGGTCGTCGCGGCCGGGCCGGGTGTCTTCGACGCGCTGCACGACCTGCTCGTCGCGGGCAACGCCGACGTCGACGTCCTCGCCTGAGCTGGTGGCGCCCGTCCACAGAGGTTAGAGCGGAGTTCGGCGTGCGTCGGTATCTTCTGGCCGGTGACCGCCCGTAGCGCCCTGGTGCCGATGGTCGTGCTCGGGCTGCTCGTGAGCGCCTGTTCCGGAGGTGACCCCCAACCTCGTGCCCTGCCGACCCTGGCGACCGCCTCGCGGACGCCCGCTCCGACTCGTGCCGTGCTGCCGGAGGCAGCCAAGGCGAAGACCCCGCAGGGCGCGGACGCGTTCGTCCGTTACTTCTTCTCCCAGCTGAATGTTGCGTTCAGCACCTCGGACGCGAGCATCATCAAGGCGCTCCAAAACGGCGAGTGCGCTACCTGCGACAACTATCAGGGGGCCCTCGAGGCAGCCCGGAGTGTCGGCCATTTTCTCAAAGGGAACTCCTTTGAGGTCCGAAATGTCGCGGCCGCGCCGCTTCAACCGCTCGGCACCACAGCTGAGGTCTTTGGAGCCGTGCCACCTCGCTCGCAGGTTGATGCTCGGGGCGTCGTGCTGAAAGAGTTGCCTGCGGGTAGCGACTTCCACCTCGTCGCGGTCCTTAAGCATGGCCCACACGGTTGGCTGGTCAGCGGTTTGGTGCAGGGATCATGAAAGCCGTGGTCCTTGCTTTTGCGCTGCTCTTCCTTTGGAGCACGCCGGCCGCCCAGGCTCAGCAGACAGCCGGCCCGCTGGTACCGGGTACGCAAGCGTTCTGTGACATCTTTCCGACGGACCCATCCTGTCTGAAGGGCAAAGCTGGGGACGGCACCTTCGACCTGTCGGGTCATCAGACCGCGCCAGGCCAGTCCAGCCCGAAGGGCGGTCCTCGTGGTGGCGGTGTCGGCGGCAACCCGGTGGTGGTGCCGTCGACGTACCGGGAGACGGCTTTTGCTCCCACGTGTACGGGTAACACCGCGTTGGATGCGGGGGTGTTGTGTGGTGCTGCGGTGAACACCTGTGTGCCAGCGGGAGCGGGGATCATTCGGTACTGGGAGTGGACGGTGACCTACCGGACGGTGGATGCGTCGGTGGTGAGCATTGTGGCGTTGCCGGGGTCCTACTGCGTCGCGCCGGAGGTGGCGGGGCCGCCTGCTGCGGTGGTGATCGCCGGGGTCGTGGAGCGGGACTTCAAGAGTTTGGTGGTGGCCCGAGGCACGGCTGAGGTTCAGCCGAGGGGGACGACCTTGGTGAACTATCCGACGAAGTTCTTCACCGCGGCGGGGGAGTACGTGCTGCCGGCGGTGACGATCTTGGGTCGTCGGGTGGTGATCACGGCCCGGCCGCAGTCTTACGACTGGTTCTTCGGGGACGGGCAGAGTGCGCTGGACGTGGGTCCGGGGCAGGCGCGGGACTCGGATGTGCGGCACGTCTACGGGGTGACAGGCACGATGGCGGCCTACGTGGTGATCACCTGGTCGGGGACGTTCACGGTGGAGGGTGGCCGGGTGCAGCAGATGTTCGGGACAGCTCGCACCACGGGTCCGGGGACGCCACTGCAGGTCAAGCAAGCCCGAGCGGAGCTGGTCACCAAGTAGGAGCCTCAGCCCTCCAGGCGTTGGCATGATGGTTCCGACGCCGACGCCGACGCCGACGCCGACGCAGGGCAGACTGGAGCACGTGGAGCCGCCCAGCAGGACACGAACCGACGTCCATGGTGCTGTCGATCGGCATCTCCCCATAGCCGGCCGGAGTCCGGAGCTGGACCGGCTCACCGAGCTCGCGGCTCGGCTCGTCGGCGCCCCCTCGGCTCAGGTGTCCCTGCTGACCGACGTTCAGACCATCGCCGCAGGGAACGGCTTGGCCGAGGGCGTCAACGGCAGCCAGGGGCCACTGGGCGACTCGCTGTGCACGGTGGCCTCAGGCCTCGACGGACCGCTCATCATCGGCGACACCGCCAACGATGACCGCGTCGCGCACCTGCCTCCTGTCAGCTCCGGAGCCGTCGGTGCTTACCTTGGCGTGCCCCTGAAGAACAGCAGCGACCAGGTGATCGGTGTCCTGTGCGCCTTTGGGCCGACAGCCCGTGCCTGGTCGGCGTTCGACGTCGGGGTCATCGAGGAGCTGGCCGGTGCTGTCCTGGCCCAGCTCGAGCTGTCGGCCGTGACCACTGAGTACGGCGCGGACCGACTGCGCTGGGAGGCCGCCGTCGACGCCGCCGGCATCGGGTCGTTCGTCTGGGACCTGCCCACCGATCGCCTGGACGGGGACGAGCGGATGCAGGCGCTGTTCGGTTACGCACCCGGGCAGTTCGCACTCCGCGTCGCCGATGCCTTCGACCGCATTCACCCGGAGGACCGTCCCGGGCTGGACGACAGCATCAACGCGGCCATCGCGAGCTGTAGCCACTTCCGCGCCGAGTACCGCGTCGTGCTGCCTGACGGCACCAGCCGTTGGATCTCCTCTCGAGGCCGCGCGATCGGTGACGGCCCTGGCGCCGCCGCACAGCTGGTGGGAACCGCGCACGACATCACTGAGCTGCGGACGGCCCGCGACGAGGCCGCCCGGCTGTTGGAGGAGATGGCGACCGGGTTCGCGCGGGTAGACGGCGAGTGGCGGCTGACCTACCTGAACAACGTGGGGTCGCGCGTCGCCGGTCTGGCGGCCGAGGACATCGTCGGCAAGGTCTGCTGGGATGTCTTTCCGGGCCTCGATGACAGCGAGTTCGGTCCGCTGCTTCGCCGGGCGGTCGACACCGGCCAGGTACAGGAGGTCGAGGCCTGGTATGACCACCTCGCAGGCTGGTACGACGTCCGTGCTGTTCCTGACGAGCACGGTCTGTCCCTGTTCTTCCTGGAGGTCACGGCCCGGCACCAGGAGCGGCAGCGCGCCGATGTCGCTACGGCTCGCCTCGAGCTCCTGGCGCTGGTGAGCTCCGAGTTGGCCGCCGCGAGCCTCGAGCCGCACGGTGCCGTCGCCCGGCTCGCGCAGCTCATGGTCCCGGTGCTGGCCGACTGGTCCGTTGTCTCGCTGGTCGAGGGCGCCGAGGTGAGAGACGTCGGCTTCTGGCACCGCGACCCCGCACTGCAGGACGTCGTGGCGACGTACACCGCGACTCGTCTCATCGGGCGCGAACGGCTCGGAGCTGTGGACGAGGCTCGGCGGACCAAGCAGCCCGTCATCATCACGCAGGACCTCACCCGTGACGTGCTGCCGACACTTGGCTCGGAACAGGCGCGCGAGGCGCTGAGTGCCCTTGCGCCCGAGTCCCTGGTCGCCATTCCGCTGACAGCGCGTGGCAACCTGACGGCCATCCTCACCCTGTGCCGTGGCGCCGACCGCCCGGCCGCGTCGGCGGAGGAGATCGCGACGGCACGGGAGGTCGGCCTGCGGGCCGGTCTGGCCCTCGACAACGCGCGACTCTATGACCAGCAACGACGGATCGCGGAGGGCCTGCAGCGAAGTCTGCTGACCGCCCCTCCGGAGCCGGACCACCTCCAGATCGTCGTGCGCTATCTGGCCGCGGCCGAGGCAGCCTCCGTCGGCGGCGACTGGTTCGACGCGTTTCTGCAGCCCGACGGCGCGACCGTCATCGTCATCGGCGACGTGATGGGGCACGACGTCGTCGCCGCGGCGGCCATGGGGCAGATGAGGAGCCTGTTGCGCGGGATCGCCTGGCACAGCGGCGAAGGACCGGCTGCGGTGCTGTCTGGCGTCGACGCGGCCATGCAGGGGCTGCAGGTGGACACGACCGCAACGGCCGTCGTTGCACGCTTGGAGCAGAACGACGATGAGCGGCAGCGGGGAGTCACCCGGGTCCGCTGGTCCAACGCAGGGCACCCACCGCCTATGGTGCTCAACCCCGACCGGTCGGTCGTCGTCCTCGGCGGCCTCGAGGCTGACCTGCTCCTGGGGATCGACCCCGAGACCGACCGCGCTGAGGCGGCGCTCACGGTCGACCGCGGAGCGACCGTGCTGCTCTACACAGATGGCTTGGTGGAGCGCCGCGGGCAGAGCCTGACCACGGGCCTGGAACGCCTGCGACGCACCCTCGTGGACCTCGCTGACGAGGACCTCGACGGGCTCTGCGACGGGTTGCTCGACCGGCTCGTGCCGGAAGGGTCCGAAGACGACGTTGCCCTTGTCGCGGTACGGCTGCACCGCCAGGACCGGCCCCGGCCGGCCGAGGCCGGACCCAACCGGGTGCCGCCCAGTCTGGACACCTAGCGCCACGTCGCCTCGAGGTCTCAGAGCACGGAGCGGTAGACCTCCACCGTGCGGGCTGCGATTGCGTCCCAGGAGAAGTCGGCCACGGCCCGGGCCCGCCCGGCCGCGCCCATGACGGCCGCCCGGGAAGGGTCCTCCAGCAGCGCCGTCACCGCGACGGCCAACGAGGACTCGAAGTCCTCGCCCAGGTCGACGAGGACCCCGGTCACGCCGTCGACGACCACCTCCGGGATCCCGCCGACCCGGGACGCGACGACGGCGGTGCCGCAGGACATCGC
>JANXUE010000075.1 GCA_025352005.1 Frankiales bacterium | reverse complement strand
CTGCGCGAACCGGGCCGCGAGGATGCCGAGACGGTGGAGACCGGGACCCGGGCCGCAGCCGTCGGCGGCTTCACCGCCGTACATGCGATGGCCAACACCGATCCGGTGGCCGACACCGCCGGTGTGGTGGAGCAGGTATGGCGGCTCGGGCAGGCCGCCGGGCACTGCGACGTCATCCCGGTGGGCGCCGTCACGGTCGGCCTCAAGGGGGAGCAGATGGCCGAGCTCGGCACGATGGCCGACTCCGCCGCCCGCGTCCGGGTCTTCTCCGACGACGGTAAGTGCGTGAGCGACGCGTCCCTGATGCGCCGGGCCATCGAGTACGTCAAGGCCTTCGACGGCGTCATCGCCCAGCACGCCCAGGAGCCCCGGCTCACCGATGGCGCCCAGATGAACGAGGGCGTCAACTCCTCACTGCTGGGGCTGGCCGGCTGGCCCGCCGTCGCGGAGGAGGCGATCATCGCCCGCGACTGTCTGCTGGCCGCCCACGTCGGCGGGCGCCTGCACATCTGCCATGTCTCGACCGCCGGCAGCGTCGAGCTGATCCGCTGGGCCAAGGGCAAGGGTTGGGACGTCACGGCTGAGGTCACCCCCCATCACCTGCTGCTGACCGACGACTGCGCGCACACCTACGACCCGACGTACAAGGTCAATCCGCCGCTGCGAACGCAGGTCGACATCGACGCGCTCCGAGCCGGTCTCGAGGACGGCACGATCGACTGCGTGGCAACCGACCACGCCCCACATGCCCTGGAGGACAAGGAAACCGAGTGGGGCGCTGCGGCCATGGGGATGACCGGCCTCGAGACTGCGCTGTCGGTCGTCGCCCAGACGATGGTCGAGACCGGCCGGCTCACCTGGCGGCAGGTGGCCACCAGGATGAGTGAGACCCCCGCCCGCATCGGTCGCCTCGAGGGCCATGGGCGGCCCCTGGTGGTGGGCGAGCCGGCCAACCTCACGCTGGTCGACCCAGGGGCGGACTGGGTCGTCGATCGCGGCTCGATGGTCTCCCGCAGCCGCAACACCCCCTTCGCGGAGCACGCGTTCGCTGCCAAGGTGCGCGCCACCTTCCTGCGCGGCACCCCGACGGCCCTGCTGGGAAAGCCCACGTGATCTCCAGGGTTGTGCTCAGTGGCGGCACCGTGCTGTTCGCCGTCGTCGTCTACGCGCTGATGCTCAAAGGCTGGCGTTCCCGTCAGGACCGTCAGAGTGACCTGCCCGAGCCGGCGTTGGCCGCCGGTGGGGCCAGGGCCCTTGCCGCTCCTGTCCCCGGCCTGTTCGTCGGCACCACCAGCGCTATCGACTGGCTCGACCGGATCGCCGTGCACCGGCTGTCGGACCGCGCAACGGCGGACCTCATCGTGGCCGAGGACGGCGTGCACCTTGTCCGTGAGGGGCTACCGGAGCTGTTCATCCCGCTGTCTGCCCTGGATGCCGTGAGCATCGAGCAGTCCCTCGCCGGGAAGATCGTCAGTGGCGGGATGCTCGTGCTGACCTGGCGGCTGGGCGCCCGGACGCTCGCCACGGCCTTCCGAGCCACCGAGCATGCTGCCCACGTCCGCCTTCGGGACACCCTCACTGCGCTGCTCCCGCCCTCGACAATGGAGGCATCATGACGGCCCCCGGGCCCGCGCTGCTCGTGCTGGAGGACGGCCGCATCTTTCGTGGGGATGCCTATGGCGCGGTCGGTCAGACCTTCGGTGAGGCTGTTTTCAATACCGGCATGACGGGCTACCAGGAGACGCTCACCGACCCGTCCTACCACCGGCAGGTCGTGGTGATGACGGCTCCGCAGATCGGCAACACCGGCGTCAACGACGAGGACGGCGAATCCTCTCGGATCTGGGTCAGCGGTTATGTGGTGCGTGAGCCGTCCCGGGTCCGGTCGAGCTGGCGTTCCACCCGCACGCTCGACGAGGAGCTCGTCGAGCAGGGTGTTGTCGGCATCAGCGGCATCGACACCCGCGCCCTGACCCGGCACCTGCGTGACCGTGGCGCGATGCGGGTCGGGATCTTCTCCGGCGACGTGCCGGACGACGCCCTGGCCCGGGTCCTCGCCAGCCCTCAGATGCTTGGCGCGGACCTGTGCGGCGAGGTCTCGACCCAGCAGCCCTACGTCGTGCCGGCGGTGGGGGAGCGCCGGTTCACCGTTGCAGCAGTTGACTTGGGCATCAAGGCGAACACGCCGCGAATGATGGCCGAGCGAGGGATCGAGGTGCACGTCCTGCCGGCAAACTCCAGCGTGGCCGACATCGAGGCTGTCGTGCCCGACGGCGTGTTCTTCAGCAACGGTCCCGGAGACCCGTCGACCTACGACGTCACGGTGCTGCAAGCCCTGCTGGCAAAGGGAACCCCCTACTTCGGGATCTGCTTCGGCAACCAGCTGTTCGGTCGAGCCCTGGGGTTCGGGACCTACAAGCTCAGGTACGGCCACCGGGGCGTCAACCAGCCCGTGATGGACCGGACGACCGGCAGGGTCGAGGTGACGGCCCACAACCATGGCTTCGCCGTCGACGCCCCGCGAGAGGGGTCCGCGACGACGCCGTACGGGGAGGCGACCGTGAGCCACGTCTGCCTCAACGACGACGTGGTCGAGGGCCTCGAGCTGCGCCGCGACGGCGCGCTGCAGTCCTTCTCGGTGCAGTACCACCCGGAGGCTGCGGCCGGACCGCACGATGCCGCCTACCTGTTTGACCGCTTCTGCAACCTGATGGAGTCTGCCGGTGCCTAAGAGGGAGGATCTGAAGCACATCCTGGTGATCGGCTCCGGCCCGATCCTGATCGGACAGGCGGCCGAGTTTGACTACTCCGGTACCCAGGCCTGCCGGGTGCTGCGCGCCGAGGGGCTGCGCGTCACCCTGATCAACTCCAACCCGGCCACCATCATGACCGATCCCGAGTTCGCCGACGCCACCTACATCGAGCCGATCACTCCCGAGTTCGTCACCATGGTCATCGCCAAGGAGCGCCCCGACGCGCTGCTGCCGACTCTCGGTGGTCAGACGGCCCTGAACGCGGCGCTCGCCCTGCACCAGGCCGGGGTTCTGGAGCGGTACGGCGTCGAGCTGATCGGTGCCGACGTCGAGGCCATCCGCAAGGGTGAAGACCGTCAGCTGTTCAAGGAGGTTGTCGCCTCGATCGGCGCCGAGAGCGCCCGCTCCGCGGTCTGCCGCACCCTGGAGGAACTGCGTGCGGCGGTCGATGACCTGGGCTACCCCGTGGTCGTGCGGCCGTCCTTTACGATGGGCGGCGCCGGAGGTGGGATTGCCTGGGATGAAGGCGATCTCATTCGGATCGGGGGCTCGGGCCTGCAGGCCACCGCGAAGGCGGAGGGCATCGTGTCCAGCGTCCTGCTCGAGGAGTCGATCCTGGGCTGGAAGGAGTACGAGCTGGAGCTGATGCGCGACAAGAACGACAACGTCGTCGTCATCTGCTCGATCGAGAACCTCGACCCGCTCGGCGTCCACACCGGCGACTCGATCACCGTCGCCCCGGCGATGACCCTGACCGACCGCGAGTACCAGAAGCTGCGTGACATCTCGATCGACGTCATCCGGGCAGTGGGCGTGGACACCGGCGGCTGCAATATCCAGTTCGCCGTCAATCCCGCCGACGGCCGGGTCATCGTCATCGAGATGAACCCCCGGGTCAGCCGGTCCAGCGCGTTGGCGTCGAAGGCCACCGGCTTCCCGATCGCAAAGATCGCGGCCAAGCTGGCGATCGGCTACACCCTCGACGAGATCCCCAACGACATCACCACCCGGGACAACGGGCAGAGCACGCCGTCGGCCTTCGAGCCCACCCTCGACTACGTCGTCGTGAAGATCCCCCGCTTCGCCTTCGAGAAGTTCCCCGGAACCGACCCCGAGCTGACCACCACGATGAAAAGCGTCGGCGAGGCGATGAGCATCGGTCGGTCGTTCCTCGCCGCGCTGCAGAAGGCGATGCGCTCGCTCGAGCAGAGCCCCAGCGGCTTCTGGAGCCAGCCTGACCCCGAGACCACCCGGGCCCAGCTGCTTGCGGCGATCCGCACGCCGACCGACGGGCGGCTGCACCAGGTGGAGCTGGCGCTCCGCCTCGGCGCCACCGTCGAGGAGGTCTTCGAGGCGTCCAAGATCGACCCGTGGTTCCTCGACCAGCTGCTCCAGCTCGTTGAGCTGCGGCACCGGCTCGAGACCGAGGAGCTCGCAGAACCCCTGCTGCGCACGGCAAAGCGCCTTGGCACCAGCGACCGTCAGATCGCCGTTGTCACCGGCCGGACCGAGGGTGAGGTGCGCGAGCTTCGGCACTCGCTCGGTCTGCGCCCGGTGTACAAGACGGTCGACACCTGCGCGGCCGAGTTCGCGGCCCAGACGCCTTACCACTACTCCTCCTACGACGACGAGACAGAAGTTCAACCGTCGTCGAAGAAGAAGGTGATCATCCTCGGCAGCGGTCCCAACCGGATCGGTCAGGGCATCGAGTTCGACTACGCCTGCGTGCATGCGTCCTTCGCTCTGCACGACGCGGGTTTCGAGACCGTGATGGTCAACTGCAACCCGGAGACCGTCAGCACCGACTACGACACCTCCGACCGGCTCTACTTCGAGCCGCTCACCGTCGAGGACGTGCTCGAGGTCGTCCACGCCGAGCGGGAGAGCGCGCGCCTGGGGGGCGGAGAGCTCGTCGGCGTCGTCGTACAGCTCGGCGGCCAGACCCCGCTGCGGCTGGCCCAGGAGCTGAAGGACTGTGGCGTCCCGATCGTCGGCACCAGCCCCGAGGCGATCCACCTCGCGGAGGACCGCGACGCCTTCGGCACCGTGCTGACCGAGGGCGGCCTGCCCTCGCCCAAGAGCGGCATGGCCACCTCTTATGACGAGGCGGCTGCCATCGCCACCGAGGTCGGCTACCCGGTTCTGGTCCGACCGTCGTACGTGCTCGGTGGGCGCGGCATGGAGATCGTCTACAGCGACGGGATGCTCCGCGACTACATGGACCGCAGCACCATCGTCGGACCCGACACCCCCGTGCTGGTCGACCGCTTCCTCGAGGACGCGATCGAGATCGACGTCGACGCCCTGTATGACGGCACCGAGCTCTACCTCGGCGGCGTCATGGAGCACATCGAGGAGGCCGGCATCCACTCAGGTGACTCGGCCTGCGCCCTCCCGCCGATCACCCTCGGCCGGGCCGACCTCGAACGGATCCGGCACAGCACGGAGGTGATTGCTCGGGGCGTGGGCGTGCGCGGACTGTTGAACGTGCAGTACGCCCTGAAAGATGACGTCCTGTTCGTCCTCGAGGCCAACCCTCGGGCCTCCCGCACCGTGCCGTTCGTGAGCAAGGCCACGGCCGTCCAGCTGGCCAAGGCCTGCGCCCGGGTGATGCTCGGTGCCACCATCGCCGAGCTTCGCAAGGAGGGCATGCTGCCGGCCGTCGGCGACGGGGGCACCCTCCCGCTCGACGCCCCGATCTCGGTCAAGGAGGCTGTCCTGCCCTTTGGGCGCTTCCGCGGACAGGACACGATCCTCGGACCGGAGATGAAGTCCACCGGCGAGGTGATGGGCATCGATGCCGTCTTCGGCACGGCCTATGCCAAGTCACAGTCCGCGGCGTACGGCGACCTGCCCACCAAGGGCCGCGTCTTCGTCAGCGTGGCCAACCGTGACAAGCGGGCGATGATCTTCCCCGTGAAGCGGCTGGCCGACCTGGGCTTCGAGATCCTCGCTACGGAGGGCACGTCGCAGGTGCTGCGGCGCAACGGCGTCAGGGCCACCGTCGTCGGCAAGCACTCCCACGGCCTGGGCGACGACGTCGTCCCGATGGTCCTGGCCGGAGACATCGACCTGATCTTCAACACGCCTTTCGGGGTCGGGGCCAGGCTCGACGGCTACGAGATCCGTACGGCCGCGGTCACCCGCGGCATCCCCTGCATCACGACGATCCAAGGGGCCGCCGCCGCCGTACAGGGCATCGAGGCCCTCGTGCGGGGTGACATCGGGGTGACCTCCCTGCAGGAGCACCACGCGGCTCTGCGAGCCTCGGGTGCGGGCAGCAGAGCCAGCACAGCGATCCCGACGACGGCGAAGGAGGTCTGATGCCGGTCCAGGTGCAGGGCGAGGTCCTGTCCATGCGCAAGGTGGGCGCGTATCACGCCATGACGGTCGTCGCTCCCGGCATGGCGGAGCTGACCAGACCGGGTCACTTCCTTGCCGTGCAGGTGGGCGGCCCCGAGTCCAGCATGCTTCTCAGGCGGGCCTTTGCGATCTACGACGTCAAGGCCCGAGGGGTCTACGGCGGGACGGTGGAGTTCATCTTCTCGGTCCACGGCAAGGGGACCGCGTGGCTCGCCGCCCGGCGTCCGCAGGACAAGCTCGACCTCGTCGGGCCGCTCGGCCAGCCCTTCAAGCTACCGACCCACCCGGCGACCGCGATGCTGGTCGGCGGGGGCTACGGCAGTGCGCCGCTGCTCCCTCTCGCGGCGACGCTTCGCCAGCGGGGCTGTCGTGTCGACTTCGTGCTCGGCGCCGCAAGCGCAGACCGGTTGTTCGGTCAGCTCGACGCGAAGCGGATTGCGACCAGCATCGAGGTCACGACGGACGACGGCTCGATGGGCCGACGAGGACGGGTCAGCGACGTCCTGCCCGCGCTGCTCGACCGGTCGGGCTCCGAGGTGGTCTACGCCTGCGGACCGATGGCGATGCTCAAGGCGGTCACCGAGATCTCCAGCGAGCGCCAGATCCCCTGCCAGGTCGCGGTCGAGGAGGCGATGGCCTGTGGGATCGGGGTCTGCATGACCTGCGTGCTCCCGGTCATCGGCGACGACGGCCAGACCCGGATGGTGCGGTCCTGTGTTGAGGGGCCGGTGTTCCTCGGCGACCGGGTGCGGTGGGACGACGTCGGTACGCTGCCCCCTGACGTCGTCGGCTCCCTCAACGCCGTCGGAGACTCCCACCGATGAGCGAGGTTACCCTGCGCCCGGCCCACCAGGCCCCGTCCGCGCCCACGCTCGACATGTCGACCCGGCTCGGGTCGGTCACGTTTCCCAACCCGGTCTTCACCGCCTCCGGCTGCGCCGCAGCCGGTCAGGAGCTCGACCAGTTCTTCGACATCAGCGAGCTCGGGGCCATCGTCACCAAGTCGATCATGCTCGCTCCGCGCTCGGGCAGGGCCACTCCCCGGATGGCGGAGACCCCGAGCGGGATGCTCAACAGCATCGGCCTGCAGGGGCCGGGGATCGACGCCTTCCTCGACAAGGACCTGGCATGGCTCGCCTCCCGGGGGGCCCGGACGGTCGTATCGATCGCCGGCGGCAGCGTGGAGGACTACGCGAAGCTGACGACCAAGCTCCGCGGCCGTCCCGGCCTCGCGATGATCGAGGTCAACATCAGCTGCCCCAACGTCGAGGACCGCGGGCAGGTCTTCGCCTGCGACCCCGCGGCCGCAGCGTCCGTGATCTCGGCGGTGAAGCGGGCAGCCCCTACGGGAGTGCCGGTCTTCGCCAAGCTCAGTCCCGACGTCACCGACATCGCGAGCATCGCCAGGGCGTGCGTCGACGCGGGCGCCGACGGGCTCTCGGTCATCAACACCCTGCTGGGCATGGTCATCGACACCGACACCATGCGGCCCGCCCTGGGTGGCGTCACCGGGGGGCTGTCCGGCCCGGCGATCCGGCCCGTCGCGGTGCGCTGTGTGTGGCAGATCCGGCAAGCCCTGCCCGACATCCCCATCCTGGGCATGGGAGGCATCCGGACCGGTCTCGACGCGCTCGAGTTCGTCCTCGCAGGGGCCAACGCGGTCAGCGTCGGAACCACGGTCTTCGGCGACCCGAGGGCTCCGATCCGGGTGCTCGACGAGCTCGCGCGGGCCCTGTCCGACCGCGGCTTCGAGCGTTTCGAGGATGCCATCGGGCTGGCGCACAAGCCTCCGGTGCTCTACGTGCCGGAGGACCCTGACCCGATAGGTGACGAGCCAGCAGTCGTCTTCCACCCGTCCGTTGCCTTTGAAGGAGACGGATGACCTCGGTGCTGCGCGCCCCCATCGCGGTGGCGCTCGACGCCCCGGACGTCGAGACGGCCGCCCGGTGGGCGCAAGCCGTCACCCCGCATGTCGCGGTCGTCAAGGTGGGGCTTGAGCTGTTTTGCCGCTGCGGTCCGTCAATCGTCGACGCGGTGCTCGGCGGGAGCGGGGTCGAGCTGTTTCTGGACCTGAAGCTCCACGACATCCCCAACACGGTCGCGGGGGCGGCGAGCAGTGTCGCGCGCCTGAAGCCGCGGTACCTCACCGTGCACGCCAGCGGTGGGGCAGACATGGTCAGGGCCGCCGTCGAGGCCGCTCCTGACGTCACGATCGCGGCGGTGACGGTCCTGACGAGCATCTCGGCGGATGTGCTGACCTCGGTCGGTCTGTCCGGTCCGCCCCTGGATGCGGTACGCCGACTGGCTGCCCTTGCCGTCGGTGCCGGCGCCGGCGCCCTGGTGTGCAGCCCGATGGAGGTCGCCGCCGTTCGCGCCGAAGTCGGCCCGCACGTCGTCCTCATCACGCCCGGCGTGCGTCCGCTGGGAGCCGACGCGCAAGACCAGGCACGTGTCGCCACCCCTGCCCAGGCCCTCGCCGACGGCGCCGACCTGCTCGTGATCGGACGCCCCATCACCGGGGCCGCCGACCCGGGCGCTGCCGCCGCGGAGATCGCGGCCGCCTTGCTGTGACGCCCAGCGGGCCGGCTCGCATTGCCCCCGGAGCGTCAAGTCGCTACGGTCGCGCGTCCTCCCGCTCCGAGCCCGTCCTGTCGATGCCCAAGAGGTGAGAACCGCGTGGCCCTGCCTGTTCTGACTCCCGAGCAGCGTGCTGCTGCCCTGGAGAAGGCGGCTGCCGCGCGCAAGGCCCGGGCGGAGCTCAAGGTCCGTCTGAAGTCCAGCGGGACCAGCCTGGCTGAGGTCCTGGACGTTGGTGGCAGCAACGAGGCCGTCGGCAAGATGAAGGTCGTCGCGGTGCTCGAGGCGATGCCGGGGGTGGGAAAGGTGCGTGCGCAAAAGCTCATGGAGACCCTGGAGATCTCCCCAGCACGGCGGGTCCGTGGCCTCGGCGCCAAGCAGCGCGAGGCGCTGCTCAAGGCTTTCGCGTCCGGGTGAGCGGCCGGTTGACCGTCCTGAGCGGCCCGTCCGGGGTAGGCAAGGGCAGCGTCATCGCGGCCGTCCGGCGCCGTTACCCCCAGGTCTGGCTGTCGGTCAGCGTCACGACCCGCGCGCCTCGCCCGGGAGAGACCGACGGCGTGGAGTATCACTTCGTGGACCAGAGCCGGTACGACGAGCTGGTGGCCGCCGGCGAGCTGCTCGAGCACGCGACCTACGCCGGCCACTGCTACGGCACGCCGCTCCAACCCGTGCTCGACAAGATCGCCGCTGGTGTCCCAGCGCTGCTCGAGATCGAGCTGCAGGGCGCCCGCCAGGTGAAGGCAGCGATGCCCGAGGCACATCTGGTTTTTCTGTCGCCGCCGACGTTCGAGGAGCTGGCGCGCCGGCTCACCGACCGCGGCACCGAGCACGGGGTGCGGGTGAGGGCCAGACTCGACCTGGCCCGGATCGAGCTCGCTGCCGAGGACGAGTTCGAGGCGGTGATCATCAACGAGGACGTCGAGCAGGCAGCCGACGCGCTGGTAGCCTTGCTGGGAGTCCAGGGTTGACCCTGGCAGCGTCCCGAGGAGTCTGCATGTCCGGCACTGTCGCCAACCCGATCGGCATCACCAACCCGCCCATCGACGAGCTCCTGGACGCAACCGACTCCAAGTACAGCCTGGTCATCTACGCCGCCAAGCGCGCCCGCCAGATCAACGCCTACTACAGCCAGCTCGGCGAGGGCCTGTTGGAGTATGTCGGCCCGCTCGTCGAGACCGGCGTCCAGGAGAAGCCGCTGTCGATCGCGCTCCGCGAGATCAACGCCGGCATGCTGCACCACGAGCACATGGTGGACGCCGCGGACGTCCCCGCTGCCGGCTAGGTCTGATCCCTTGCCCACAGCAGGGCCCAGGGTCGTCCTCGGCGTCGCCGGGGGCATTGCGGCGTACAAAGCTGTGGAGCTGCTGCGGCTGCTGACCGAGACCGGTCACGACATCCGGGTGGTGCCGACCGAGAGTGCGCTGAAGTTCGTGGGTGCGCCGACCTGGGCGGCCCTGTCGGGCAAGCCGGTCAGCACCAGCACGTGGGACGACGTGCACGAGGTCGCCCACGTCCGGATCGGGCAGGACGCCGACCTCGTCGTGGTCGCGCCCGCGACGGCCAACCTGCTCGCCAAGGCCGCGCACGGACTGGCCGACGACCTGCTGACGAACACCCTGCTGACCGCCCGCTGCCCCGTGCTGATGGCCCCTGCGATGCACACCGAGATGTGGGAGCACCCCGCCACCATCGCCAACGTGGCCCTGCTGCGGTCCCGGGGGGTGCTGGTCGTGGAGCCCGCCGTGGGCCGGCTCACCGGGGCGGACAGCGGCAAGGGCCGACTGCCCGACCCCGAGGAGCTCGCGCTGCTGTGCGGACGCGTCCTCGCGCGGGGCGGCCTTGGCCCCGACCTGCGTGGGCGGCGGGTCGTCGTCAGCAGCGGAGGCACCCGCGAGCACCTGGACCCGGTGCGCTTCCTCGGCAACCGCAGCAGTGGTCGGCAGGGGCACGCCCTGGCCCGTGCGGCGGTGGCCCGCGGCGCCGAGGTCGTCCTGGTCAGCACGAGCAGCCTGCCCGACCCCGCGGGTGTCAAGGTCCTGGCCGTCACCAGCGCCCTCGACATGCAGGATGCCGTGCTGGCCGAGTCGGTCGGCGCCGACGCTGTCGTGATGGCGGCGGCCGTCGCCGACTACCGGCCCACCGAGCGGCTCGACGTCAAGCGCAAGAAAACCCAGACGCTCACCCTCGAGCTGGTCCAGAACCCCGATGTCCTTCGGGCTCTCGTGGAGCGTCGGGCTGCCGGTCAGGTTCTGGTGGGGTTCGCAGCCGAGACCGGCGACGGCGACACCTCGGTTCTCGACCACGGCAGGGACAAGCTGGCCCGCAAGGGCTGTGACCTGCTGGTCGTCAACGAGGTCGGCCCAGACGGCCATCCCACCGGCTTCGAGGGCAGCGACAACGCCGCCACGATCCTGGGCGCTGACGGGTCCGTCACCGACGTACCCCTTGGGAGCAAGGACGCGCTGGCCGACGTCGTATGGGACTTGGTCGCAGCGAGGCTCTGACGGCCCGCGCCAGGCTCGGTCGGAGCTGTCCGGTGACCCTTCCGTGACCCCGCTGCAGACCCACTAGACTGTGGCCCAATGGTTCCCGTCGCACCCTCTGGAGCACGTGTGTCACGTCGTCTTTTCACCTCTGAGTCGGTCACTGAGGGCCACCCCGACAAGATCGCGGACGCCATTAGCGACGCGATCCTGGACGCGCTGCTCGCACAGGACCCCAGGTCCCGCGTCGCCGTCGAAACGATGATCACGACCGGCCAGGTGCACATCGCCGGTGAGGTCACGACCTCCGGTTACGCCAACATCGCCGACATCGTCCGCAAGACGATCCTCGACATTGGCTACGACAGCTCCAAGAAGGGCTTCGACGGCGAGTCCTGTGGCGTCAGCGTCTCCCTCGGGGCGCAGTCCCCGGATATCGCGCAGGGCGTCGATGACGCCTACGAGTCCCGCGTCGACGGTGACGAGGACGCGCTCGACAAGCAAGGGGCCGGCGACCAGGGCCTGATGTTCGGCTTCGCCTGTGACGAGACGCCCGAGTTGATGCCGCTGCCGATTGCGCTCGCGCACCGGCTGGCCAAGCGCCTCACCCAGGTCCGCAAGGACGGCGTGATCCCCTACCTGCGTCCCGACGGCAAGACCCAGGTGACGATCGAGTACATCGACGGCAAGCCTGCCCGCCTCGACACGGTCGTCGTCTCCTCACAGCATGCCGACGACATCGACATCGTCAACCTGCTCACCCCTGACATCGCCGAGCACGTCGTCGCGCCCGAGCTCGAGGGCCTCGGCATCGACACCGAGGGCTACCGCCTGCTGGTCAACCCCACCGGCAAGTTCGTCATCGGTGGACCCATGGGGGACGCAGGCCTCACCGGTCGCAAGATCATCGTCGACACGTACGGCGGCTACGCCCGCCACGGTGGCGGCGCGTTCTCCGGCAAGGACCCGTCCAAGGTCGATCGTTCCGCCGCCTACACCGGCCGCTACATCGCCAAGAACATCGTCGCCGCTGGCCTGGCTGAGCGCGCCGAGATCCAGCTCGCCTACGCCATCGGCGTCGCCGAGCCGGTCAGCGTCCTGGTCGATACCTTCGGCACCGGCAAAATCGCCGAGGACGAGATCGTCGCCCGCGTTCGCAAGGCCATCGACCTGCGCCCCCGCGCCATGATCGAGCGGCTCGCGCTGCTCAATCCGGCCCGCATCAAGTACCTGGAGACCGCCAAGAACGGCCACTTCGGCCCCAGCAGATTCCCCTGGGAGCAGACCGACCTCGCCGCCAGCCTCGGCTAACTCCGTGCCTGAGATCTCTCTTGCAGTTCCAGAGAATGGATGGGGAACCTCTCCCCGGAGAGCCTCTG
>JANXUE010000074.1 GCA_025352005.1 Frankiales bacterium | reverse complement strand
GGCTGGAAGAGGCGCCGGCCAGCGCTGACGACATGCGCGACTACTTCGAGGGCATGCGTCCGGAGCTCCGGGTCACCTCGGAGGCGAAGGCGGCGGCCCGCTTCGTGTTGTTCCCCCCGATGCCCACGAAAGTGTCGCTCGGCACGCCCGCGCGCCCGGCCTGGGTCGCACTGGCCTCGGCGTCGGCGGCGATGCTCCCGCGTTGGGCCCGTCGGCTCTACCGGCTTCCGGGCTGGCCCATGAGCGACCTTGGCGCAACAGCCGCCGGCCTCGCCCTGCGGACCACGCTGCTGACCTTGCCCCCGGGTCTACGCAACGGTCCACATCTCAAAGCGGCGCAGGCCCGTCTCGCGCTCTGACCCGTACCGGTTCGTGCCTTTGCACCTGCTCGCCCGCGCATCGACCTCGCCCTCCTGGGTGTCTGGGCAGCTTGGCTCAGCAGGTCATTCGCGCACCTGGCACCACGTGCGGGACAGTGCCACGGTGACTGAGCCGACACCAGGCCCCGGCTGGATCCTGCGTCCCTGCCGACCCGAGGACGCCGAGACCGTCCTGGGACTGTTCCACGCCCTCGACGTCGTCGAGTTCGGCGCCGAGGAGGCAGAGCTGGTCGACGTGACGTCCACCCTGGCGAGCTCGGGACGATGCTGGCTTGCCGCAGCCGACGGCAACGCGGTCGGCTTCTGCCACACCCAGTCCAGTGGAGAGTGCGACACCGTGGTGGACCCCGCGTTCGACGCCGCGCTGCGTCCCGCTCTGATCAGGCAGGTCCTGGAGGACGGGAGGTCCCTTGGGGTCGGCACCCTCGAGCACTGGGCCGGCGTCGGCATGCGCCTGACCGGTCCGGCCCTCGAGCCCTTCGGCTTCCGGCACACCCGAAGTAGCTGGGAGCTGCGTCGCGAGAGCACAGACCTGTCCACACCCACGTGGCCGGACGGTATCGCGCTGACGCCCTTCTACCGGGAGCAAGCGGAGCAGGTCTGGGCTCTGGTCACGCACGCCTTCGCCGGTGGCGGCTTCAGCCACGGCCGTCCGCTGCAGGAGTGGACCCGGCTGTTCCTCGACGACGCCACGGACGTGCTGTGCGCCCGCCGGGACGGCGCCCTGGTGGGAGCAGCAATCCTCAGCACCCGGATGCAGGACGCCTACGTCCGCCAGCTCGCCGTCGCCGACAGCGAGCGTGGCCGCGGGCTGGGGCGGACGCTGCTGCTCGAGGCCTTCGCCCGGGCTGCGGCCGCCGGCCGGCCCGGCACCAGCCTCGGGGTCGACGGTGCCAACGACGGCGCACGCAAGCTGTACGACAGCGTCGGGATGACCGTCGTCCGGGAGTACTGGCGCTGGGACCTCGACCTGTGATGCACGCCTGGCCGATGCACGGTCTGGTCCTGTCGACCCCGACGCTGACCCTGAGGGGCCTGACCGAGGCCGGCGCGCTGGCCCTGGCCAGCGTCGTACCGGAGGACCTGGATCACGACCCGCGGTTCCCCGAGCTGACGTCCGCCCAGAAGTCGCTGAGGTCCTACTGGCAGGCGCAGGGGCAGTGGTCGGCGGGTGACTGGGTGCTCCAGCTGGCCGTGGTCGTCGACGGGGAGCCGGTGGGGCTACAAGCACTCGAGGGCAAGGACTTCGCGGTCCGGCGTACCGTTGACAGCTACTCGTGGCTGGTGCCGTCGGTGCGCGGAAAGGGCGTCGGGAAGCGGATGCGCGCGGCCGTCCTCGAGCTCGCCTTCGCCCACCTAGGGGCCGAGGTCGCCGTCAGCGAGGCCTGGGAGGACAACGCCGCCTCGCTGGGTGTCTCGCGGTCGCTGGGCTACCGCGACAACGGCCTAGACATCCACCGCCGCGACGGCGGCCCCGGGCGGATGCAGCGGCTGTTACTGGAGCGCGCTGACTGGCAGGCACCGGAGCCGGTGACCGTGGCAGGCCTGGAAGCCTGCCTTCCGCTGCTCGGGATCAGTCCGGGTCCGGACCAGTCCGCTCCTGCGCCAGCCCCGCCCACGGCTTCTTGACGCCACCCGAGGCGGCGAGCCCCTCCGGGCATTGCCGGGCAAAGTCGCACCAACCGCACCGGCTGGAGGGACGGGGCGGGAACAACTCCTGCGCCGAGCCACCGGTGGCGAGCTCCTCGGTCGCGGCGCGGACCTCCGAGGCGACCACCTCTGCCCGGCCGACGTGCCGCTGCAGGCTCTGCTGCGTGTGGTCCCAGGCAAGCACCTTGCCCGTCGGCAGGTGGTGCAGCTCGACCCGCGTGCAGTCCCGACGGAGCGTCCGCTCGCAGGCCAGGGCGTAGAGCGCGAGGGCGAGCGACCCGCGGGCGTCGTCGGTCGTGAGCTCCGACCGGCCGGTCTTGTAGTCGACGACGACAAGCTCGTCGCCCCGCCGGTCCACCCGGTCGACGCGGCCGCTGACGGCGAGCACCGCAGTGCGGAAGGCGGCGGTGCGTTCGACGCCGACCGGGTCCTGCGTGGGGTCCAGCCCGTCGGCGTACCGCTCGACCATGTCCCCCGCGTAGCCCTTCCACCGATGGGCCTGGGCGTCGTCCTGGAAGCCGTCGGTCTGCCAGGCGCGGTCCAGCAAGGCGCGCGCCGCCGGTCCGGTACGACGCTCCAACGGCAGGTCCCACCAGCGGGCCAGAGCCAGGTGGGCCACGGCGCCGACGGTGGTGTGCGCCCAGGCGGGGCCACGCGGCGGAGCCGGTCGGTCGAGATAGGTGAACCGGTATCGCCGGGGGCAGTCCTGCCAGGTCGTCAGCCGCGAAGGCGTGCAGGCGAAGAGCCGGGGCGGCATACCGTCGAGGCCCAGCTGCATCATCGGACCATCCTGCCCGACCGCGCGGACACCGACAGCCGCCCTGTGGACAGCAGGTGACGGTCAGTAGGCCTTGACGAAGCCCCCGATGCTGTCGGCGATCAGCTGCACGGCGATCGCCGACAGCAGCAGCCCCGAAATGCGGGTGAGCAGCACGATGCCCGACTCCCGGATGACCCGGGTGATCGAGACGCTGAAGAACAGCGACAGGAACACCAGCAGGTGTACGGCGAGGATGCCGGCGCCGATCGCGACCCGGTCCCCCACCCCGTGCGACTTCTGCACGAACACGATGGTCGCGACGATCGCGCCGGGGCCGGCCAGCAGCGGCGTACCGAGCGGCACGAGGGCGACGTTGACGTTGTCGACCTCGCTGGGGTCGTCCTGCTTGTCGGTCAGCAGCTCCAGCGCCACGATCATCAGCAGCAGTCCACCGGCCCCCTGCAGCGCCGGGATCCCGATCCCGAGGTAGGTCAAGATTTGCTGGCCGAGGAGCGCGAACAGCGAGATCACCGCCAACGACACGAGCACCGCCTGCCAGGCGAGCTTGCGCCGCTTGTTGTTCGTACGCCCGGCCGTCAGACCGAGGAACAGCGGGACGCTGCCGAGCGGGTCCATGATCACCGCGAGGGTGACGAACACCGCGCCGAAGACGTCGAGGTCGAACCAGCTCACAGCACAACCGTTCCGGTGGCGGGGGCCAGCAGTGCGTCGTACACGTCGGGGTGGGTGAGGTTCTGACCGAGCCCGACCGTCTTGTTGGCGCCGTGAAAGTCGCTGGAGCCGGTGGCCAGCAGACCCAGTCCGGCGGCCAGACCGCGCAGGTGCGCGCGGGCCTCGGGGGTGTGGTCGGGGTGGTCGACCTCGAGCCCGGCCAGGCCGGCCGCGGCCATGTCGGCGATGACGTCATCGGAGACGGTGCGGCCACGCGAGGCCGCACCGGGGTGGGCGAAGACGGTGACCCCTCCGGCGGCGCGCACCAGCGCGATGGCCTCGAGCACGTCCAGCTCGAGCTTGGCCCCCCAGTAGCGACCGCGGGTCCCGATCCACTCCGGCGTGAACGCGTCGGCGACGCTTGCCACCAGGCCGCTCTCAACGAGCGCCTGCGCTATGTGTGGCCGGCCGACAGTGCCGAGCGCGAGCTCGCGGACCTGCTCCCAGGTGATGGGCACGCCGTCCGCGACGAGGAGTCGCACCATCTGCTCAGCCCGGCTCACCCGGCTCGCCCGCAGCTGGGCCATCCGCTGCTCCAGCGGCCCGTACGTCGGGTCGAACAGGTAGCCGAGCAGGTGCAGGCTAATGCCGTCGCGGCTGCACGACAGCTCGACCCCACGGACCAGCGACAGCCCGTCCGGCAGGGCGGCTGCGGCACGGTCCCACCCCTGTGTCGTGTCGTGGTCGGTCAGTGCGAGGACCTGCAGCCCTGCCTGCGCTGCCTCCCGCACGAGAACCTCCGGCGGCGTGGTGCCGTCTGAGGCTGTCGTGTGCGTGTGGAGGTCGATGCGTGGGCTCGGCACTCGCGCAAGGCTAGCCGTCAGGGCAGGCGCGGCGAGGGCGCTCCCGAGGGCAGCTCGTGTACCTCGTGGCGCAGGTCGTGCAGTTCGACGTGCTCGAGCAGTACGAGCTCGGCCGCCGGGGGCCACAGCACCGCCCAGAGCCACACGCCCGAGGCCTCGCCGACGAAGGCGACCCGGTCGGCCGCGGACTCACATCGCCAGAGCGGTGTGGGGTGGCCGCCGGCGATGATCTTCGCGTCGGGCGCCCGGTCGAGGACGACGCCAGGGTCGAACCCGTCGATCCCCGCAGTCCGTGCTCCCAACCCGACCCCGGGCTCTTCGGCCACGAGCAGCAGATCTGCGGGACCTCCGACGGGCGACGGGCCGGACAGTGCCAGGACGGTCGCGGTCGCTCCGGTGCGCTCGTCACCGCAGGAGCCGAGGCCGCCGGTGGTCCACTGCGGCAGCAACGGCACCGGAGCCCACACCGGCACCCGAGCGTGGTCCGTAACGTGGCTCAGGGCCTCCATGCGCGACGGGGTGTATGGGTGCACCCGGCCGTGCTGGTCGCAGACCCAGTCACTGGACATGAGACCGGGGGCGCGCACCACCCCGGAACATCGCGGGCACATCGGGGGGACCGTCATGCCCCGACGGTGCGCCCCCCTACCCGTTCAGGTCAAGAGCCAGGCGTACCGATCAGAGCAGCGGGTCGCGCTCCACGACGCTGCGTTCGGTGACGACCTCGCGTTCGACGACACGCGTGACCGGCTCCCGGACCACTGTCTCCACCACGCGGCGACGGCGTACCGGAGACCGGAAGGCGCCCGCGACGAGCGCGAGGACGGCGAGCAGGGCGACGAGGGCAACGACAGCGAGGACCATGACTGCTCTGTCCCCCGCTTTGTCCTGCCTACTCCTGGAGGGTCGGCCTGCCGGGCTGCTCGCCGCCACGCGCCTGGAGGTAGCTGTCCTTGGGCACCATGACCTTGCGCCGGAAGATGCACACCAGCACGCCGTCCTGGTTGTAGCCCTTGGTCTCGACGTGGACGATGCCGCGGTCGTCCTTGGACGTGCTCTCGGTCTTGTCGAGCACCTCGGTCTGGCCGTAGATCGTGTCCCCGTGGAAGGTCGGGAAGACGTGCTTGAGGGACTCGACCTCGAGGTTCGCGATGGCCTTGCCGGAGACGTCCGGGACGGACATGCCGAGCAGCAGCGAGTAGACGTAGTTGCCGACGACGACGTTCTTGCCCTGCGGCGTGGTGGTGGCGTAGTTGGCGTCCAAGTGCAGCGGGTGGTGATTCATGGTCAACAGGCAGAACAGGTGGTCGTCGTACTCCGTCACCGTCTTGCCTGGCCAGTGCTTGTAGACCGCACCGACCTCGAACTGCTCGTAGCTGCGGCCGAACTGCACTGCGCGCTCCTGTACGTCGGGACGTGGGTACGTCGCACTCGTGGCCCCGACCTCGGGGCACACGTCAGTCTCCCAGGGTGAGCGCGGTCATGACGACCCCGGGGCCCGTCCCGTCCAGCGCACGGGTGGTCCGTGACCCAGGGCGTCCGCGACGTGCACCCGGTCGCCGTGCGGCCACAGCTGCACGTACACCCGAAAGGTGAAGTCGCCATCGCCCATCCGCTCCGGCTCCAGCGACACCCGGGCGAGGCGGGCGCCGTCCGTCGCGTTCCAGCCGGCCCTGACCATCAAGGCGTCGACGGCCCTGCGCTCGGCCGGGTCGACGTACTGCCACACGACGCTGTGCCACACGACCGTGGTCAGGCCCGCGGGGAGGTCGGCGAGCTCGCGGGTGAGGAACTCGAGCGCCCCTTCGCAGACCACCGGGGCCGGCACGCGTTCAGCGACCCGCAGCGCGCCGCGCAGCCGGTCGAGCCGGTCGACCTGGTCGCCCCACACGTACGAGGTCAGCGTGAGGCGACCCTCCGTCGTGGCCGGATCGATGGGTTTGGGATCACATCCCTTGCGCAGCAGCACTTCCACCGGTTGCCGGGCGATCGGGAAGTGCCGCTCCCACGGACGGACCAGTCGCACCGCACTGGCCGGATCGCCGAGGACCTGACCGTCCCCGAGGTCGTAGGCGAACTTGTCGCAGCGCAGGTTCAGCCCAGCCGAGGCCCCGACCTCCAACAGCCGGACCGGGCCGCCGAGAAGCTGGAGGGCGCCGTACAGGGCTGCCGAGCGACCCACCTCGTTGGTCTGAACCGGGTGGGTGACCAGCTTCCGGAGCTCGTCGAGGTTGTCCCGGATCGTGCGCCCGGCAGCCGGCCAGACGTCCTCCGCCGAAGCGGTGCCGCCGACGCTGGCGTAGTGGAGGGCCAGCTCGGGGGCCTTGCGCTCCAGGACGAGCCGGTGCAGCGAGCCGGCCAGGCGCAGCGACGGCACCGAGCCGGACGGCTCGTCGGCGTGCCTGCCCAGCAGGTCGGCGACGACCCCACCGGCTGCGAGGTCGGCTGCCGCTCCCTCCAGCAGCGCCCCGGTGAGCGGGCTGCCGTTACCTCGGCACTGGACCGCCTGCCGGCGCAGCCGCTGCTCGAGATCGTTCACGACAGGTCTGCCTCGGGACGGCCGGCGTCGCGCAGGTCACGTCCCTGGGCGAGCCAACGCTCCTGCAGAGCCTCCGCGCCGTGGACCCGCTTCCAGGCCGCCTCGTTGGGCGTCATGGGCAGGACGGGCAGGAACCGCACCGGCTGCTGACCCTCAAGAGGGAGATCGGCGACCAGGCCACCGGGCTCACCGACCAGGACGGCGGTGAAGCGGCTTCCGTCCCACAGCGGCTCACCCAGGTCCAGCCCAGCTCCCGGCGCGAGGACGACGCCCTCGATCGCGGGGCTTGCGGCCAGCGTTGCAAGCCGGCGAAGAACCGTGTCGTGGGGGGTGTGCACCGACAGGACCAGCTCGGCGCGGGGTCCGTCGGGGGCGACCAGGTCACTGCCGGGATCACCCATAGGGGCGCGGGCCATGCCGAGGGTGACGTAGCGGGTGGGCCCGTTGCCGTCCGGGCCGAAGCGGAGCACGTCCACCGGATCGGCCCCCAGGAAGGACACCGAGGCCCGGCCGGTCGGCTGACCGAGGACCGTCAACAGGTGTGCCTCGACGACAAGCAGCACGCTGTCCCCCGTCACCGTGCCAATCTATCTCGCGGGCAGCGTCTCCCGGCGTGGCCAGGTCGCTCAGGGCAGGCTGGTGAGATGTGGCTGCCAACGACCTCCCTGACCGTGCGGGCCACCGGCACCGCCTCCCCGGCACAGGCCTGGCAGCGGTACGTCGAGCTCGACCGCTGGCCGACCTGGTCCCCCCAGGTGACGCGCGTCGAGGCCGACGGGCAGCGGCTGTGTCCCGGGCTGACCGGCCGGGTCGTCGGGCCGCTCGGCGTGAGCGTCGGGTTCCGGGTGACGGACGTGCAGGACCGGGAGTGGACATGGGAGGTGTCGCTGCCCGCAGGCCTCAACCTGGTCATGCGGCACGTGGTGCTCGCACACCCCCACGGCTCCCAGACCGAGCTGCACCTGAGGGGAGCGGCTCCCCTGGTGGTCGGCTACGCCGTACCCGCCCGTGTTGCCCTGCAGCGCCTGGTCTCCGGACAGGACTGAGGCCGGCCCCGTCGTGGGACCGGCCTCGGGAGTGATCTAGCCGCCGAGCTGGACCAGGGCCTGCGCTGCGGCGAAGTACTTGTTCCTGCCGAGGTCGGCGACGGTCTTGATGTTGAACGCCTTCTGCAGCAGCTCACCATCGGCGTCGGTCACGCCGGCGAGGGCGCTGACCGGGGCCGCGAGCACCTCGGCGAGGGTCTTGTTCTCGTAG
>JANXUE010000073.1 GCA_025352005.1 Frankiales bacterium | reverse complement strand
GCGCTGCTGTTCGGCTACCTCAACAACGCGGTCAAGATGTACGAGTCGCGGTATGCCTCCCGCGAGGACATCGATGCCGCGATGCGCTTTGGCTGTGGCCACCCGATGGGCCCGCTCTCGCTGCTCGACCTGATCGGCCTCGACAGCGCCTACGAGATCCTCGAGACGATGTACCGCCAGTCCCGCGACCACCGGCACGCCCCCGCGCCGCTGCTCAAGCAGTACGTCTCCGCAGGGCTGCTCGGCCGCAAGACCGGCCGCGGCCTCTACACCTACTCCGGCGTCGACTCCGCCGAGGTCGTCGCGGACGCCGACACCCCTGCGCCCGGGTCCGGCCAAGCCATCCGTCCCGTGTCCAAGATCGGCGTCATCGGCACCGGAACCATGGCGACCGGCATCATCGAGGTCTGCGCCAAGAGCGGCTACGACGTCCTCTACCGCGCCCGCGGTGAGGACAAGGTTGCGGCGGTCGCCAAGAAGATCGCCGGCTCGCTCGACAAGGCCCTGCAGAAGGGCAAGTTCACCGAACAGGCCCGCGACGCGACGCTCGCCAAAATCTCGGGTACGACGGACCTGGCGGACCTGTCCGACTGCGACCTGGTGATCGAGGCGGTCGCCGAGCAGCTGTCCATCAAGAAGGCCATCTTCGCTGCCCTCGACGACGTCATGAAGCCCGGCGCCATCCTCGCCACCACCACCTCGAGCCTGCCCGTCATCGAGTGCGCCACGGCCACCAGCCGTCCCGGCGACGTCATCGGAATGCACTGGTTCAACCCGGCCACCGTCATGGAGCTGGTCGAGGTCGTCCCGACCGTCACGACCGCACCCGACGTCATCGCGACGGTCCTCGAGGTTTGCGCCAGCACCAAGAAGCACGCTGTCCTGTGTGGTGACCGGGCCGGTTTCATCGTCAATGCGCTGCTGTTCCCCTACCTCAACGACGGCGTGAAGATGCTCGAGGCGCACTACGCCGACATCGACGACATCGACTTCGCGATGACGGCCGGCTGCGGCCACCCGATGGGGCCCTTCGCCCTGATGGACGTCGTCGGCCTCGACGTGACGCTGGCCATCCAGCAGACGTTGTACAACGAGTTCCGCGAGCCGGGGGACTCCCCGGCGCCGATGCTCGAGCACCTGGTCAAGGCCGGCTACCTCGGGCGCAAGACCGGTCGAGGCTTTCGCGACTACGCCCGCAAGTAGGGCCCGCACGTGTCCCGGATCGTCTAGTGGCCAAAGGATCTCGGCGGTCCAACCGGGCCGCCGACGCAATGGCGCTGCTGAAGGCCGGGGACGATCCGGCGCCGCGCGTCCCCTCCGGTGAGCGCGTCGAGGACGGCTGGACCGTACGGTCGGCGGGCGTCAGCGACCGCGTCTACCGCTGTCCGGGCTGCGACCACGAGGTCGTCGCCGTCGCACACGTGGTGGCGTGGCTGCACGACCCTGACGACCGTCGGCACTGGCACACACCGTGCTGGGCGGCCAGGTCGCGGCGTCGGCCCCGCTAGGGTCCACGCCGATGCCTGAGATCCGCGCCAACACCGTGCTTCCCGCGGAACGTCGGCTGGTCACCCTGGAGACCGCCGACGGACTGCGGCTCGTCGGCGAGCTGGCCCTGCCCGTGGACCGCCCTCCGGTCGCGACCATCGTGTGTCTGCATCCGCTGCCGACGCACGGCGGGATGATGGACAGCCACGTCCTGAAGAAGCTCGCCAGCCGGCTGCCAGCCCTCGCGGACGTCGCCGTGCTCCGCTTCAACACCCGCGGCACCACCAGCGCGCAGGGGACCAGCGAGGGCACTTTCGGCAACGCTGTCGACGAGCACTACGACGTCGCCGCTGCCCTGGACCTGGTCGAGTCCCTGGACCTGCCGGCGCCGTGGCTGCTCGGCTGGAGCTTCGGCACCGACCTGGCCCTGATGTACGGCGTGGACCCCGGCGTCGTCGGCGTGATCCTGCTCAGCCCACCCCTGCGGTACTCCCGGCCGGAGCACCTCGAAGCCTGGGCCGCCTCCGGCAAGCCCCTGGTCGCGATCGTCCCGGAGCTCGACGACTACCTCCAGCCCCAACAGGCCCGCGAGCGTTTCGCCGCAGTGCCGCAGGCCGAGGTTGTGGGCGTCGACAAGGCCAAGCACCTGTGGGTCGGCTTCGCCGACGAGGTGCTCGACGAGGTGGTGCGGCACGTCAACCCGGCCGCCTACCCGCTGCCCAGGTCCTACGACACCAGGGACGACGACACCAAGGACCAGAACGAAGGCTAGGTGGCGTCCTGGCGCGGGATGACGACCTCGACCAGGATGAGCTGGATGGCTGCGGCAAGGGGGATGGCGAGCAGCGCCCCGACGACCCCGAGCAAGCCACCACCGATGAGCACCGCCACAACGGTGACGACAGGCGACACGTCCACCGAGCGCTTCATGATGCGCGGGTAGAGGACGTAGTTCTCGACCTGCTGGTAGATCAGGTAGAAGATGGCCACGATGATCCCGGTCCGGACGTCCTGCGTGAAAGCGACGGCCGTCACCACGATCGCCCCGATGGTCGCGCCGACGACCGGCACCAGGTCGGTCACCAGCACCAGCAGCGACAGGGCGACGGGGTAGGAGACCCCCGTCACGAGCAGGACCAGGAAGCTCGAGACGCCTGCGCACAGGGCGATCGTGAGCGCGCCGGCAACGTAGCCACCGACGCGTTCGAGGATGTCGTCGGTCAGTAGCCCGACCCGGGCCCGACGGCTTCGCGGGACGGCGCGGTACGCCGCAGCCTTCATTGCCGGCAGCGAGGACATGAAGTAAAGCGTGAGCGTCAGCACCGTGATGAGGGAAAAAATCGCGCTGAACACGAACTTGCCCACCCCCAACACCCCGCCGACCGCGGTGCTGGCCGAGGTGGGGGAGTCGATGAACGCCTTGGCCTGCTTGATGACGTGGAACCGGTTGTCGAGGTCGGCGACGGTCCGGTTGCGCCGCAGGTCGTCGAGGTAGGTCGGGGCCTCCTTCACGAACTGCGAGCTCTGGTCGAGGATCGGCGGGACGATCGCAAACAGGAACCCGACGAAGGCCAGCAGCACGATCACCGCGACGATGCCGACGGCCCGGCCGCGCCGGATCCCACGTCGCTCGAAGAACTCCACCACCGGGTTGAGCCCGACCGCGAGGAATCCTGAGATCAGCAGCAGGATGAGGACCGACTGCACGGCGGCCAGCGACTGCGCCAGGCCGTAGGCGGTGAGCAACCCGAGCCCACCCAGCAGTCCCATGCGGTACGGCGAGGACTTGCTCGTGGGAGGCCCTAGCTTGCCGAAGGGCTGCTCCTCGCTGGCTTCTGCGACGATCTCGTGCATCGCAGAGTCGAGCAATGGGTCATCGGACTCAAGGACGGCGGTCGCCGCTGCCGACGCGACCTCGGAGGCGGCGGCTGCGCCGTCGCGCGCCCGCTCGGCCCCGTCCCTTGCCCGCTCGGCACCCGCGCGGGCGCTTTCTGCAGCGTCTTCGGCCTGAGCGGCGCCGCCCTCGGCCTGCTCGGCTCGGCCCTCGGCCTGCTCGGCGCGTTCCTCCGCAGCCTCGGCACGCCCTTCGGCGGACTCGGCCCGGTCAGCGGCGTCCTGCGCCCTGGAGAGCGTCTCGTCGAGGTGGTCAGTCACTGGGTCAGGCGTCGGTAGGGGGCGTGCCGGGCGGGCGCACAACGGCGGACAGCGTCTGCTGCAGGGCGTCCATCTGGGCGTTGATGGTGTCGTACTGGTGCTGCAGGTCGTCGACCGCCCGCTGGGAGTCAGCCAACCGTTCCGTCGCCTGCCCGCGTGCTTGCTCGTGCAGGATGGAAATGTCCTCCTCGGCGGTCTTTCGCTTGGCGTCGGCCTGCTCCCGGGCCGTGCTGACGAGGCGCTCGGCCTCCTCCCGCGCCCGCGCGACGTCGCTGTCGACCTGCTCGCGGGTCGACGTCTGCAGGTCCTGGACCTCCTGCTGGGCCTGGCTCCGGACGGACTCGGCGTCGCGCTGGGCGTCCATCCGGAGCTGGTCGGCTTCGTCCTTGCGACCGTCGAGGAGGGCCTCTCGCGCGTCGAGCTCCGCGCTGCGTTCGGAGGAGCTGGCAGCCGCCCGCTCGCGGGCTTGGGTCACGATCTGCTCGGCCTCCTCCTCGGCCAGCCGGAGCATGGTGGCGAGCCGCTCGCCGATCCGACTTGCCGGCTCGGGCAGGCCCGCGGCGTGCTCCTCCGCCTCCGCCACCCGCCCTTGCAGGATCGCGACCTCCCGTTCGAGCACAGCCAGGCGCGCCCCGTCCTCGGCGTGCAGGCGCTCGGCGTCGGCCAGGATGACGTCGTACCGCTCGAGGTAGTCGTTGACCTCGCGCCGGTCGTAGCCGCGCATCACCACGTTGAACTCTGTGCTGTCCTGGTCGTGGGTGAGGGAGAGCAGGTCGTCGTCGGTCATAGTCCATGTCTATCCACAAACGGCCGGACCTACCAGGAGGCGGCCCGCGAACCTCTGTGGCGGGGTCAGGTGTCGCGGAAACGGTTGATCGCGTCGAGGTGCTTGGCGCGGAACTCTGCGGCCTCAGGTGCGACGCCCAGCCCCTCTTCGGGCGCGAGGCACAGGACCCCGACCTTGCCCTGGTGGAGGTTCTTGTGCACGTCGTACGCCGCCTGGCCGGTGTCCTCCAGGCTGTAGCTCTTGCTCAGCGTCGGGTGGATGAGGCCCTTCGCGATGAGCCGGTTGGCCTCCCACGACTCGCGGTGGTTGGCGAAGTGGGAGCCGATGATGCGCTTGAGGTTCATCCAGAAGTAGCGGTTGTCGAACTGGTGCATGTAGCCCGACGTCGACGCGCAGGTCGTGATCGTGCCGCCCTTCTTGGTGACGTAGACAGAGGCCCCGAAGGTCTCCCGCCCGGGGTGCTCGAAGACGATGTCGATGTCCTCGCCACCGGTCAGCGAGCGGATCTTTTTGCCGAACCGCTGCCACTCCTTGGGGTCCTGGTTGTTCTCGTCCTTCCAGAACGCGTACTCCTCGGCTGAGCGGTCGATGACCAGCTCGGCGCCCATCGAGCGGACGATGTCGGCCTTCTCCGGTGACGACACGACGCACACCGGGATCGCGCCGCCGTTGAGGGCGTACTGCGTGGCGTAGGAGCCCAGGCCGCCGGAGGCCCCCCAGATCAACACGGTGTCGCCCTGCTTCATGTGGCCGCCGTTGTGGCTGACGAGCTGCCGGTACGCCGTCGAGTTGACCAGTCCGGGAGCCGCGGCCTCCTCCCACGTGAGGTGGGGGGGCTTCGGCATCAGCTGGTTGGCCTTGACCAGGGCCAGCTCGGCGAGTCCGCCGAAGTTGGTCTCGTAGCCCCAGATCCGTTGCTGCGGGTCCATCATCGCGTCGTCGTAGCCGGCAGCGTCCTCCATCTCGACGCTCAGGCAGTGTGCGACGACCGTGTCACCGGCCTTCCACTTGCTCACGCCCGCACCGACCGCGACGACGACGCCGGCCAGGTCGCTGCCGACCACGTGGTGGGGCAGGTCGTGGCGCTTGGTGAGGCCGTTGAGCTTGCCGTAGCGCTCGAGGAAGCCGAACGTCGAGACCGGCTCGAAGATCGAGGTCCAGACGGTGTTGAAGTTGATGCTCGAGGCCATGACCGCGACCAGCGCCTCGCCCGGGCCAAGCTCGGGAGTGGCCACCTCGTCCAGGTGCAGGCTCTTGCGGGGGTCTTTGTCCCTGGCGGCGAGCCCTTCGAACATGTCGACCTCGTCCTTACGGACGACCACGCCGCGGTAGGACTCGGGCACCTTCGCTCCCGCGAGCGACGCGGTGTCTCCTGACAGGACTGCTTCGAGGATCTGCTTCACGGCCTGGCGCCTCTCGGGTTCGTGTTCCGAGCAGGTTACCGGCCGGTACAGCGTCCACGTGTCCCCCATCCGGTGAACCACAGCACGGGGTTCTCACCGCAGGTTCCTCACGGCCGCGGTAAGCAGAGCCGTGATGAGCGCGTGGCCCTGCGCTGACGGGTGGTCGCCGTCCGGTGCAAGGAGCGGTGTCACCCCGCCGCTCTGGGTGTGGAACGGCGTGTACACGTCCAGGTAGGTGACCCCCGCACTCTGGCTGGCTTTGCTGAGCACCTGGTTCACCGCCCGCGTGAGGGTGTCGCTGTCCCTGACGTAGGAGCCGCCCTGGAGGGCGCCCACATCGCCGTCGAGGAAGACGTTCCAGTAACCGGTGATGACCACCGGCCCGTGCGGCTGCCCGGCCGGCGCGAGCATCGCCAGCAGCTCGGCGACGTTCGCGCCGAGGGAGGCCAGTTGCCCCTGGTAGCAGGCCAGGTCCTCCTCGCTCGTGCACCCCGGGCCGGACAGGCGGCCCTCGTCGAAGTCGTTGGCCCCGATCGTGACCACGGTCAGCCGGTCGGTCGTGGCCCGGGTGCCTTCGCGCCGTACCTGGGTCACCAGGCCCAGGCTGGTCTGGCCATCCTGGGCCTCGTTGGCGGCGGCTACCGAGATGCCTTGAACCCGCCCGAGAGCGCTGGCCAGCAACGTGATGTAGGACGTACAGCTGCACCCGGCGGCGGCCGGGACCGAGTCGCCGAGACCCTCGACGGTCGTGAGCCGGACGGACGCAGGGGCGGGTCTCCGGGCCGGCCGAGGGGTCCCGAGTGTCGTTCGCGGCGACGTCGAGGGGATGGTCACGGAGGGGCGGTGGGTGGCGCGGCGCGGCTGGACGGGACCGTCGGTCGTGCATGACAGCGCGAGGATAAAGGCCCCAGCCCCGAGCATGGCGAGCAGCAGCCGTCGTAGAGCATCTACCCGTCCAGAGCGCACCTGACCAACAATGGCCCGACCAGCCCGACAGGTACCTGACTGTGAGGGACCTGTACGACGTGGCCCCGACCGGAACATCGGGGCGGCGAGGTGCGTCATTGGGGCATGCCTCTCACCAGCCTGCGGTTGCTGCTGCTCCTCGGGACGTCTGCTTCCGCGGTGATTGGCGCAACGTGGTGGCACCTGAGCCGCTCCCGCCACCGAGTGCTGCGTGCCGCCACCGGCACCGTCGTCGCCCTGGTCCTCGTTGCCGGGACCGTCGGAGCAGGCGTCAACAGGCACTTCGACCTCTATCGCTCCTGGGGTGACCTGGTCGGACCGCACAGTGCCGACATCGTCCAGGCGGGGACCCAGGTCAGCCTGGAGCGGGCCCTGGCAACGCGACCGAAGCAAGCTGCTTTGCCGGTTCGCGGATCGCTGCTGAGCGTCCGGATCCCCGGGACGGTGTCGCGGCTGGACGTGATGGATGCCTACGTTTATCTGCCGAAGCAGTACAACACACCAGCCTTTGCCCACCGCAGCTTCCCGGTGGTGGAGGCTTTCAACGGCAGCCCGGGGGTACCGGCCAACTGGATCACTGGGGTGCTTGCCGACACGAGTCTCGACCACGCGATCGGCGGGGGGGAAGTGGCCCCGGCGATTGTCGTGTTCCCACCCACCAACACCTCCCTGCTGCGGTCCCTCGAGTGCACGGACACCCGTGATGGCCTACGTGATGAGACCTTCCTGACCACCGATGTGCGGTCCTGGGTGCTGTCGCACCTGCGCACTGCCGGTGCGCGCTGGACCGCGATCGGCTACTCCACGGGCGGCTACTGCGCCCTCGACCTCGCGGTCCGGCACCCAGATCTGTACTACCAGGCGGTCAGCCTGGACGGCTACGGATACGCGCTCTCGGACGGATTCGCGCGGGGATTGTGGCAAGGCAGGTCCGACCGGCTCGCTCACAGCCCGGACTGGATATTCCGACATGAGCCGCCCCGGCCGGTCGACGTGTACCTGCTCGCCGGCAGCGACGACTCAGGGGCCCGCTATGACGCCCACCTGACCTGGCGGGCGCTGCTGGCCGGTGCCTGGGGGCGACCGCGGGACCGGCTGGTCGTCCAACCAGGTGGCCGCCATTCCTTCGACGCCTGGCAGCGAGCGTTCGTGCCGGCCCTTGAATGGGCGCTTCCAGGACCGGGCAGGCAGGTCCTGCTGGCGGGCAGGAGCGCTGCCTCCGCCCCTGGGGGTCACAGCGAGAGCTAGTGGGCACCCATCCCCTGGGGGCCTGGCTCGACCAGCTCGACGAGGATGCCGCCTGAGCTCTTGGGGTGGACGAAGTTCACCCGCGACCCGGCGGTGCCGGACCGCGGGGCGTCGTACAGCAGCCGCAGGCCCTCGGCGCGCAGGTGCTCGCTGACCTCGTCGAGGTCGTCGACCCGATAGGCCATCTGCTGGATCCCGGGGCCGCTCTTGGCGAGGAACCTCCCGATCGTCGAGTCGGGGTTCAGCGGGCTCAGCAGCTGGATGTAGGAGCCGGACTCGCCGACCTCCAGCATGGCCTCCCGGACGCCCTGCTCCTCGTTGATCTCGACGTGCACGCAGCGCAAGCCGTAGGCCTTCTCGTAGAAGGCGATCGCGACGTCGAGGTCGGCGACGGCGATGCCGACGTGGTCGATGTGCGTGACCTTCACCTCAGGGGCTCCCTACATACGTGGCGAACGGGCAGGCTTATCGTTGCAGGCATCTTTCCCGATGCAGGAGGACCCCCGTGACCAGCACTGTCATTGTCGCCGGCGCACGCACCCCGATCGGCAAGCTGTCCGGCGCGCTCAAGGACTTCACGGCCATGGACCTCGGGGGGATCGCCATCGCGGGCGCCCTCGAGAAGGCCGGCGTGAGCGGCGACCAGGTCGACTACGTCATCATGGGACACGTGCTGCAGGCCGGCCAGGGCCAGATGACGGCCCGCCAGGCGGCGGTCAAGGGCGGCCTGTCGATGAACGTCCCGGCGCTCACCATCAACAAGGTCTGCCTGTCCGGGCTCGACGCCATTGCGTTGGCCGACCAGTTGATCCGCGCGGGCGAGGTCGAGGTCGTCGTGGCCGGCGGCATGGAGTCGATGACCAACGCGCCCTACCTGTTGCCCAAGGCCCGCCAGGGCTACCGCTACGGCAACGCCGAGATTGTCGACGCCACCTTCCATGACGGCCTGTTCGACGCCTTCGACAAGGTCCCAATGGGCGAGGCCACCGACAACGCAGCCAAGAACTTCGCCGTCCAGACCCGCGAGGAGCAGGACGAGTTCGCGGCTCGCAGCCACGAGCTCGCAGCCGCAGCCATCAAGGAGGGTCGCTTCGCGGACGAGATCGTCGCGGTGTCGATCCCACAGCGCAAGGGCGACCCCGTCGTCGTCTCCGAGGACGAGGGCGTGCGGCCCGGCACCACCGCCGACTCCCTCGCCAAGCTGCGTCCGGCCTTCACCAAGGACGGCACCCTGACGGCCGGCAACGCCTCGCAGATCTCCGACGGCGCCGCCGCCGTCGTCGTGATGAGCAAGGCCAAGGCGGAGGCCCTCGGCCTCACCTGGCTCGCCGAGATCGGTGCCCACGGCATGGTCGCCGGCCCCGACAACTCCCTGCAGGAGCAGCCCGCCAACGCGATCCGTGCGGCCCTTGCCAAGTCCGGCCAGGATCTTGCTGACATCGACTTGTTTGAGCTCAACGAGGCTTTCGCCGCGGTCGGCATCGCCTCTACCCGCTCGCTCGGCGTCGACTCGGAGAAGGTCAACGTCAACGGCGGCGCGATCGCCTTGGGCCATCCGATCGGCGCTTCCGGTGCCCGGGTCGTCCTGCACCTCGCGCACGAGCTCAAGCGCCGCGGTGGCGGCCTCGGTGCGGCCGCCCTGTGCGGCGGCGGCGGCCAGGGCGACGCCCTGCTCATCAGCGTTCCCGCTCAGAACCCGGCCTAGGTCCTGGCCGCCCCCCGTCGCGCCCTCGACGTCCCCGACCTCGTCGCGCGTGCCGAGGAAGGGGAGGCGCGTGCCGTTGCCCGTCTGATCAGCCTGGTCGAGGACGCGTCACCCGCCCTACGTGAGGTGATGGCCCTGCTCGCCCCGCGGGCAGGGCACGCGCGCGTCATCGGTCTCACCGGCTCGCCCGGGGTAGGCAAGTCCACGTCCACCAACGCCCTCGTCGCGGCGTACCGGCGGCGCGGCATGAAGGTGGGTGTCCTCGCGGTCGACCCGTCCTCACCGTTCTCCGGTGGCGCGCTGCTGGGGGACCGGGTCCGGATGCAGGAGCACGCCACCGACGACGGCGTCTTCATCCGCTCCATGGCCTCCCGCGGGCACCTCGGCGGGCTGTCGTGGGCGACGCCGCAGGCCCTGCGGGTGCTGTCCGCCGCCGGCTGCGACGTCGTGCTCATCGAGACCGTCGGCGTCGGGCAGGCCGAGTTCGAGATCGCCTCGCTGGCCGACACGACGCTGGTCCTGCTTGCCCCCGGTATGGGTGACGGGATCCAGGCGGCCAAGGCCGGGATCCTCGAGGTGGCTGACATCTTCGTCGTGAACAAGGCCGACCGCGACGGCGCCGACACGGTCGCCCGCGACCTGCGCTACATGCTGTCCCTCGGCGACCGCCGGACCGACGACGGCTGGCGCGTCCCGATCGTCAAGACCGTCGCCTCTCGCGGGGAGGGCGCCGACGAGGTGGTCGAGCAGATCGAGAGGCACGGGCAGTGGCTCGCCTCCTCGGGGCGGCTAGCGGACCGCCGTACCCGTCGGGCTGCCGACGAAGTCGAGGCGATCGCCCTGACGTCCCTGCGGGTCGACCTACGCACCGGTACGGCACTGTTGGACCTGGCCGCCCGCGTCGTCGCCGGAGAGCTCGATCCCTATGCCGCCGCGGACGAGCTGGTGGCTTCCCGTGACACCTGAGTGCCTTGGTAGGCGGCCACCGCATCAGGGCACCAGGCTGTCCTCAGCGGGTGTGTCGTCGCACCCGGCTTCGATTTTGCCAACTTCGAGACCGCCGACGTTCGAGCTGGAGACATGACCACCGCACCCCCCACCGCCACCCCGCCCGTCGTAGAACCCCTGGCCCTACGGGCGCTAAGGGTGGTGGCCCTCGTGGAGACCTGCTCGTTCGCGATCTTGCTGCTGTGCTCGGTGCTCAAGCGCACGACGTCCTTCAACGCCGTCCCCGTCATGGGGCCGATCCACGGGGTGCTGTTCCTCGGCCTCGTGCTGCTCGTCCTCGACCAGCGCGAGCGGTTGGGCTGGTCGTGGGCCAAGACCGCTCTCGTCGCGACGATCGGCTCGCCGTTCGCGCATTTGTTCGTGAGGAACGCCTGAGGGCCAACGGGGATCATGCACCGTCGCACCAGGTTCCTGCGGTCAGGGGGCGTCGTTCAGCAGCCTGAGGGCCTCCTCGGTGTACAGATCGGCAAGCTCGGGCACCAGGTCCTCCCGGTCCTGCGCCACGGCTGCGTTCAGTTGCCGGACGTAGTCGCTGTGGAGCAGGTGCAACTCGGCGCCAAGTGGGTCACGTGGCACGGCTTCAATCAACATGTATCCATCTTCGCTCGTCGGTGTGACAACCAGGTGCAGGTTGGGGTCTCCCGGGAGTGAAGTTTCCCACAGCTGCGAGCGGCTGAGTAGCGCCCGTCGCCCCGCATTCAGGGCAGGCGTTTGCCGCTCACCGACATCGCGGCCTGCTCGACCTCGAGCAGCGACTCCGACTCCCGCTCGGCCACAAAGGCAGCGTGCCCGCCGCGGACGCCGAACAGCCGCTTGGAGCTGACGAGGTAGACGACGGCGACGACGTTGACGAGCAGGGCCAAGACCTTCAGGACGGTGATCTTGTGGGTCAGCTCGTACACCTCCAGTGGGATGAAGGCGGAGGTGCCGACGACAGCGACGTACTCGCCCCAGCGCTTGAGCAGGAACAGCCCGACGCCCTCCAGCAGCTGAAGGGCGGCGTAGGCGAGCAGGGCGACGGCGACGAGGGTGAGGGTGTGCTGCTTGCTGTCGAGCAGGTGTCGCAGCCGCTCGACGGTCGGGCTCGCGTCGAGGTCGTAGTTGAAGACCCTGGCCAGCGGCTTGGCCGCCGGGATGGCCTTGGCGAAGGTGTCCTGGATCGAGGTTCGGGCGCTCTCGAAGTACAGCACCCCGTAAGCCAAGATCAGCAGCAGCAGGCCCCGGCCGAAGCGCTCGACCGCCAGCACCCGCAGGATCGTCGCGTCCTTCAGGGCCTTGCCTCGGAGTACGACGGGTGCCTGGTCAGCCGGCCCGGAGCCGTGCGGCTCGCCGACGACGAACGTCGCGCAGCGCAGGCAGCGCCAGGCCTCGCCGGCCTGCGTCGCGACGTGCAGCCGCTCCCCCAGCGCGGGCTCGTCGGGTGAGTAGGTGACATGGCCCTTTCGGGCGCAACCGCGCAGGCTCCAGTCCACTCGCGCAGCCTCTCAGGGATCAGCCGCCGAGGTAGGACATCTCGGCCCGCGCCACACCGACAGTGCCCAGGCCGCGCAGCTCGGAGTAGCGGTCGTCGCGGCTCGCCCAGCGGCCACCGACCACGTCGAGCAGCTCCACGTCGGTCGCGCCGGACCGCAGCACGGCTCGCAGGTCGGTGCCGCTGGTCGCGAACAGACAGGTGAACAGCTCGCCCACCGCCGTCAGCCGGGCCCGGGTGCAGGTGCCGCAGAACGGCTTGCTCACCGACGACACGAAGCCCATCTCCCCGACCCCGTCGGCAAAGCGCCAGCGCTCCGCAGTGCCCTCGTCCCCGATCGGCTCCAGCGGGTGTACGGCGGCGACGCGGGCGCGGGCCTGCGCCGACGGCACCACCTGGTCCAGAACCCAGCCGTTGGTCCTACCGACGTCCATGTACTCAATGACTCGAAGGGTGTGCCCGTGGGCCCGCGCGTAGTCGACCAGGTCGAGCAGCCCGTCGTCGTTGACCCCCTTGCGCAGCACGGTGTTGAGCTTGACCGGAAGGCCGGCTGCCGAGGCCGCCGCGATGCCCTCGAGGACGGTCTGGACGCTGACCCGGCTGTCGGCGAGCTCCTGGAACAGCTTGGGGTCAAGGCTGTCGAGGCTGACCGTGATCCGGCGCAGGCCGGCGGCCGCGAGGGCCTCGGCCTGGGCCGACAGGAGCGAGCCGTTGGTGGTGAGGGCCAGGTCGCTGATGCCGGGAATGGCAGCGATCTCGGCCACCAGAACTGCCAGGTCGCGGCGAAGCAGCGGCTCGCCACCGGTGAGCCGGATCTTCGTCACTCCCAGGGCCGCGAAGACCCGCACGAGGCGGGCGACCTCCTCGAAGCTGAGCAGCTCGGCCCGCGGCAGGAACGCGTGGTCGGCGCCGAACAGCTCGCGCGGCATGCAGTACGGGCAGCGGAAGTTGCACCGGTCGGTGACCGAGATGCGCAGGTCGCGCAGGCCCCGGGACAGCTGGTCGCGGACTGCGCCGGGGGCTGCCATGGGATGAGCGTAAGTCGCCGGTATCGGCTCCGGGGACTGCTGTGAGATCTGCGCCAGCGCACACCCGTGGTTGCGGGCTCGGTTCGCGCACGTGATCCCCGTCACATCGGCGTCCTCAGCGTTGTCGCCGGCGGTGAGGACGCCGCCGGTCACGGTCGCCGCGAAGGCGAGGAAGAACGAGGCGGACCCCCTCGCGCGGGGTCGACAGCCCGACGTGGCAGCAGCAACCGAGCTCGTCCCGGAATACCACGCCGACCCCGACCTTGAGGTCGGCGTGGTGCACCCGGGCGCACTCCTGGCAGCGCCGTGCCCGGCCGTGCGGCGTGAGCAGGCCGCCGCAGGCCGGGCAGTGCAGGGCCACCTCCATGGCGTGCAATGCTGTTGACTGAGGGCATGCAGCGACGCCCTACGGACCTCAACATCGCCGGTGCCATCGATCTCGGCCGGCTCGCGAAGCCCGCCACGACCCCCGCGAGCACCAGCCCCTACGTGCTCGACGTCAATGAGGCCGACTTCGAGGAGGTGGTGCTCCGCACCTCCCTGAAGGTCCCTGTGCTCATCGACTTCTGGGCCGACTGGTGCCAGCCCTGCAAGCAGCTCAGCCCGGTCCTGGAGAAGCTCGCTGACGAGGCGCAGGGCGCGTGGGTGCTGGCCAAGATCGACGTCGAAGCCAACCAGGGCATCGCCGGCCAGCTCCAGATCCAGTCGATTCCCGCGGTCTTCCTCGCTCTCGGCGGACGCCTCGTCCCCGGGTTCACGGGAGCGCTGCCGGAGGCTGAGCTCCGGCAGTTCCTGGAGCAGGTCATGGCAGCAGCGCAACAGGCTGGGTTGCCCGGCAAGGACGGGGTCGTCGGCGAGACCGAGCCGGCTCCGGTCCCGGTCGAGCCAGAGCTGCTGGCCGCGGAGGACGCACTCGGCGTGGAGGACTACGCCGGTGCCCTCGCGGCGTACGACGCCCTGCTGGCTCGCAAGCCGGGCGACGCGGAGGCCACCCTCGGCAAGGCCTGGGCCGCACTCCTGCAGCGGGCTGTGCACCTCGACCCACAGGCTGCGGTGGCGGCCGCGGCCGCGGCCCCCGACGACGTGGACGCGCAGACTGCCGCCGCCGACGCGGAGGTTCTCAGCGAGCAGATCCAGCCGGCCATCGACCGCCTGATCGCGTTTGTGAAGCGCTCCTCCGGCGACGACCGGGACGTCGCCCGCCAGCACCTGCTGGAGCTGTTCTCGGTCCTGGACCCGGAGGACGAGCGGATCGTCGCCGGTCGTCGCGGGCTGTCCAACGCCCTGTACTGAGCTGCGCCGGAGTACGGCCTCAAGATGAGATGATGGGCATCAAGGCGGGCGCCGGTAGGGCACAGGTTGGTAGCTAACGCTGGGGCCGCTGGTGACGAGGATGGGGCGCACGACCAGAGCACGTCCGCAGGCCACAGCCCCTCTTCGCTGCTTGGTGGCGTTCCTCGCCGCAGGAACCGGTGTCGTCGTGGGCTCGGTTGCGGTGGACCGGTGGTCGATGATCGCCCGGAGCTCCTCGACCTTGTCGGCACTTGTGGGTTCGTGCCTGTGCGAGCCGGATGAGGTGGTGCTTCTCGATCTGGCGTGGTCACGTTCGGTGGCTGCTGGTTCGGGCGGGTGCGTTGCCTGTGGCCGGTGCGTTCCCGCGGGAACGTGTTGTGCACGGGGTTAGGCGGCTTGTTGCCGTAGGACCCAGACGGCGTGGTCGAGGTCGAGCCGGTCACCGCCAGAGGGTGTGAACTGGCCGGCGGGGAGTTCGGCGGCGGGGGCGGTGTGGAGCGTGGGGTGGTGCGGAACGTGGGTGCCGTCTCTGTTGTGGACGTGCAGGGTCCGGTCCGGGTGCAGGGTGAGCTGGATGCCGTCGGTGTGGATGAGGGTGTGGTGCCGCGCGCAGACCAGGATCAGGTTGCACAAGAGCTATGTGTGATACCGCACTACACACTCGAGGTTCCGTCGGTTCGTTACGGCCCAGGACGTCGCATACGGGCGGGCGGCACCAACCAGGCGTGAGGCCCTGCGCTCTCCAGCCGGCTCGCGCGGACGAGTTGCCGGTGGACCTCGTCGAGCAACCCAGTGGTGCGGCCGGCCTCGTCATGGCGATGCGAGCTGAGATCGCCCATGCCACAGCAAAAGCAAGGAGCGGCCTGACGGACCAGGGTGGCAAGATACCTGCTGACCCAGCAGACAGGAGCCCGCCATGCCCGCGATCGACCCCGGCAACGCCCGCGAGGCGCTGGCGTACTTCAGCTCCTGGCTGGGCTTTCGTCGGGACTACCTGCGGGTGCCGGGTATCCAGGCAGCCGCGCTGCTCGGTGACGAGATCGTCCTGGACGTCGCGTATGGCATCGCCGACATCGACACGGGCGAGCCGCTGCGCACCGACCACCTGTTCCGGGTCGCCTCGCACTCCAAGACCTTCACCGCCACGGCGATCTTCCAGCTGCTCGAGCGTGGACGTCTCCGCCTGGATGACGAGGTTGGCGCGTATGTCCCGAGCCTCGGCGAGGCGGGCTCCGCTCTGGCGACAGTCACGATCCGAGAGCTGCTCGCCCACGCCGGTGGCGTCGTCCGCGACGGAGCCGACGGGGATCACTGGCAGCTGCGCGGTCCCTTTCCCGACGGTGAGCGACTCCAGGCGATCACCCTCGAGCAGGGCGCCTCGGTCACGCCCCCGAATGTCTCGTTCAAGTACTCCAACATCGGCTACAGCTTGCTCGGACAGGTCATCGAGCAGGCCAGTGGCCAGACCTACGCCGCCTACGTGCAGGAGCACATCCTCGATGTGCTCGGCCTCACCCACACCGGGCCCGAGCTCCCGACCGACCGCAGCGGTGACCTGACGGCCGGGCACAGCGCCCTCGCCTACGCCCCGGAGCGGGTGACCATCGAACACATCGATACCCGCGCGATGGCCTCCGCCACCGGCTTTTTCTCCACGGCACGCGACCTGGTGGCCTACTTCGCCGCGCACTTCCTCGGGGACGAGCGTGTGCTGTCGGACAGGTCGAAGCGCGCGATGCAACAACGTCAGTGGCAGACCGGCACGGACCCCGTGGGAGGTGCGTACGCGCTGGGCCTGTCCCTCACACCCATCGGCGATCGGACCCTGATCGGACACGGGGGCGGCTACCCCGGCCACATCACCTCCAGCGTCGCCGATGTCCACGACCGGCTCGCAATCTCGGTCCTGACCAACGCCATCGACGGCCCTGCCCAGGAAAGCGCCCTGGCAGCGGTTCACCTGCTCGACCTCGCCGCGAAGCTGCCCCGACCCGCAGACGGGCCCGACCTCGCCCGCTTCACCGGTCGGTTCGCGGACCTGTGGGGGGTCCTGGACATCGCGGTGCTCGGTGGCCGGCTCTGGATGCTGACTCCCACCGACGCCAACCCGGCCGCCGAGGCCGTCGAGCTCACGGTCGTCGACGACCACACCTTGCGCATCGTCGGGGGCTCGGGCTACGGCTCAGCCGGCGAGCCGGTCAGCTACACCTTTCTCGACGACGGCACCGTGGCGTCGCTGCGCGCGGGCAGCGGCGTGACCCGCTGGCCCCTCGACGCCTTCCGGCTACCGGGCAAGGTCATCACTGGTTCGACTCCGGGCTAGCCAGGCCACCACTCGGCATCTGATGTTGGTCTGAGTGAAGTACTCGCGCTCTGGTGCCCAGTCGGGCTCTACGGGCACGATGGCGAGCACGTCAGCCTCCGCTCTGTGGGGCGTCCACCTCGTCCAGCAACCCCGAAGGCTCCCACGACCACCTCTGTACGACACATCGGGCCATCCGTCCGGATCAACCGTGGCCAGGAAGCGCTGCGTCGAGGCCCCGACGAAGGCCCGGTCCGAGGCCGACAGCCGGTCGCCGACGGTCATCTCGACGAAGCGGTCGACCACCCCCTCCTGTCGAAGCGGTCCCGGAGCGCGGCTCCTGCCTGCGTAACTGCGAGGCTCGCGCCGACCCGTCGACCCGAGAAGCGTGGAGATCACCTGGCGTGCGGCCAAGCCGTAAGTCACCGGGCAGAGACCTGCGGCTGAAGCTCGTGGTGCCAGCTGACGGAACAGTTTGCGCATAGTCAAAAGAGCCTGGGAGGCCAGGACCGTCAAGGCCGTTGACGACCTCAGGAGCCAGCAGAACCCGCGACGGAAGCCCACGCTCGCGTCGGCCAGGGCCAAGGCCGCTGAGCGCCATCTGGAGGCCATCTGGAGGCCATCAAGGCCTAACCGCGAGCATCGACGCCTGGGTCCGGCTGCTGGGCCTAAAGGCTGCGGCTGACCGCCTCCAAGCGTGGCCTGACGGGCTCGCTGGGCGCTGGTCCGCTCCGGGTCAGCAGGAGCACCAGAGGACGCCGCACGACGACAGTCCGGGTACCGGGCACCGGGG
>JANXUE010000061.1 GCA_025352005.1 Frankiales bacterium | reverse complement strand
TGCCAGACCTCGCTGGGGATGGTGTCGACGTTGGTGTTGGCCCTCTTGTCCTTGATTGCCGCGAGCAGGTGGGCGACGTTCGCCGCGCGACCGCCATGGACGCCGATCTCACCCAGGAACCGCCGCTGATCATCGACGCCGGAGATGTCGAGAGTCCACATCTGGCGGTGGCTCCCCTTGGCCGTCGCTGCTCGCAGCCGAGTCGAGATGCCGAAGCGCAGGAGTAGGAGACTGAGGTCGTCCACCAACCGACGGCTCGTCGAGGCGTAGTAGACGCGGCCTGACTGGCCGTTCTTGTTGACCGTCACCGAGCCATCGGTTGCCCAGATGTGGCGGAGAAATAACCGGATCTGCCTCTTGGGAAGGGTGAACACCGCATCCGGAACACACGTGTCAACGGGTTCGTCGACGCTCGCGTACCGAAGGGGCTGTCGCTTCACGAAGGAGCCATCACCAAGCAGGTGCGCGAGCATCACCACGTGGTCGTCGGACCAGGTGGAGGTCTGCTCCGACGGACCGGGGACGTGACGAGGCACAGCGAGTCGGGTGCCGACGGCGAGGTCGCCCAGCGGCTGCCAGCCGTCGTACGTCAGGAAGGGGTGGTTGGCGGTTGCCCGGACGGTCTTGCCGGACGCCAGACGCAGCCGGAAAACCTCACGGGTACCGGTCGAGAAGACGTGGGTCAGATGACGCCGTACGTAGCGCAGGGAGGAGTCGAGCGACCACACCGGGACATCGGTTTGTCCAGAGGAGAACAACGAGCCGATCGTCTCCTCGGCCCCGGTGTCGGCGCGCAGCACCCGCGTCGACGCGGGCAGGCATCCCGACTCGCGGAGGTCGGCGAGCAGCGGTTTCTTGTCGGTGCGCTGCTCGGCGCCGCGGTTGAGCTGGCTCATGGCAATGACCGGGATCTCGAGCTCCTTGGCGAGCAGCTTCAGGGCGCGGGAGATCTCCGAGACCTCCTGCTGACGCGACTCGGCCTTCTTGTTGCCGCTCATCAACTGCAGATAGTCGATGACGATCAGCTTGAGGTTGTGGCGCTGCTTCAGGCGCCGGGCCTTGGCCCGGATCTCCATCATCGTCAGGTTGGGCGAGTCGTCGAGGTACAGCGGCGCCTCAGCGACCTCGCCCATCCGGCGGGCGAGCCGGGCCCAGTCGTCGTCGGTCATCGAACCGGAACGCATGTGGTGCAGCGGCACCCGCGCCTCGGCCGACAGCAGACGCATCGTGATCTCGGTCTTGCTCATCTCGAGCGAGAAGATGCACGACGGCTGGCCGTGCTTGATCGAGGCGCTACGGGCGATGTCGAGGCCGAGCGTGGAGTTGTGGGTCGGCACCATCGCCTCACCGGCCAGGTAGAGGTGGTCGGTGTTGTCGACCTCCACGCAGCGGACCGGCACGGACGGCACCCCGGTGACGCTGACGATCCTCCGGCGACCGGTGAGCAGGACCTGCGCGGCCAGCGCCTCCTTGTGGCAGAGCGCGCGGTCGTCGCGGCGGAAGACCCGCTCGTCGGTGACGATCTCGACCCGGTCGTCGCGGACCGCGGCGACGTGCCCGAGCCCGAGGGCGAGCTCGCGCGCCCACAACGGGAGGAGGACCGAGCCGTCGACATCGATCTCGCCGAGCACGTCGGCGATCCCGGCGAGGGCGTCGCGTCGCTGCGCCGCCGAACCGCGGGCCAGTCGCGTCAGGACCGCGGCCCGGTCCTGGTCGGGCACGACCTCGTTCGCGGTGAGCATCTGCACCTGCGGGTCGGCCGAGCCGCCGGACAGCCACACCCCCAGCGTGTACGGCGCTGTCGGCAGGTCCACCTCCGGCAGGTCCAGGGCCCGGGCGGTCGGCACGGTGTGGCCGGCCCGGACGGTGGTGGCCAGCTCGGCCGTGGTGAGGATCGTACGGATGGAACGGCCGCCGGCTAAGGCGTCGGTCAGCCACTGGTGCTCGGCGTCGGCCACCAGGACGGTGCCGTCGCTGAAGGTGACGGCGAAGCAGGGCCGGGCGAGCAGGACCTCGGTGGCCGCCACCACCCTGGTCGCGCGGCCGTCGCCACCGAGCAGGTGGTCACCCACGGCGACGGTCCCCATCGTGGTCCAACCCGTCGGCGTGGGGAGCGGGGTGTCGAGGGCGAGGGCCTTGCCCAGACCGGGACGGCCGGCGATGACGATGAGCTGGCCCGGGTGCAGGCCGTTGGTGAGGGCGTCGAGGTCGACGAAACCGGTCGGGACACCGGACATCAACCCGGCCCGGCCGCCGATCGCCTCGAGCTCGTCCATCGTGGGCTGCATCAGCTCCTCGAGCAGCGTGTAGTCCTCGGAGGTACGCCGCTCGGTGACGTCGTAGATCGTCTGCTGGGCCCGGTCGACGATGTCGTCGACCTCCTGGCCCTCCGCGGAGTAGCCGAGCTGGACGATCCGGGTGCCGGCGTCGACCAGGCGCCGCAGGATGGCGAGCTCAGCGACGATCTTGGCGTAGTAGCCCGCGTTGGCGGCAGTCGGCACGGTCGACACGAGCGTGTGGAGGTAGGGCATCCCACCGATCCGCCCGGCGTCGCCGTTCTTGGTCAGCTCCGCGCCGACGGTGATCGCGTCGGCCGGCTCACCCTTGCCGTAGAGCTCGATGATGACGTCGAAGATGATCTGGTGCGCCGGCCGGTAGAAGTCACCGGACCGGACGGTCTCGATCACGTCGGCGATCGCGTCCTTGTTGAGCAGCATGCCGCCCAACACGGACTGCTCGGCGGCGTTGTCCTGCGGCGGTGTCCGCTCGAACTGCGGTGGCTCCTGTCGCTGGGTCTGCGGCGCTGGCCTGCTCAGCTCGACGACCCGCTCGCTCACCGCGTCTGCTCCCCGCCCGGTCCTGACCTTCTGGGTGCCCGTTGGCAGACCCAGATCCCCTGTCCCGCCGCCTTTCTAGCGGTACGACGGCCCGACGTCGGCACGTCCCGGGAGTGTCGCCGTGGGCGCCTGTGGACCGACCTGGG
>JANXUE010000108.1 GCA_025352005.1 Frankiales bacterium | reverse complement strand
TCCACTCGGCCCGCTGAACGAAGGTGGATAACAACCCGTTCTCCGGCTTCCGCACATTGGCACGGGCGGCCGTTCGATCCGTCCACAAGACCCGCTCTGCGGGGCGCTGGGCACTGAAGGTCGGCACCGGGAGCCAAACTGGTAGCCACAGCCTCCGGATTCACGCGATTTCAAGCGGACGTCGGCGGACGCCGTATGCCTTCTGACCTGGGCTTTTACGATTTGCGCGGACCGCTACGGACAGCCTCGTTATAGCTGACACGGAAGAGGTCACAGGTTCAAGTCCCGTATCGCCCACACAAAAGGCCAAGGTAAGCGGGCCACACCGCCGAGGTTGACCGGGGAAAGCACACCGTCGGCGAACGCCATCACCCTGATCACTACCCCTGCGCCCACGGCGGTCCAGGGTGTGACCGGCCTCCTGATGCGCGTGTGAGGCAACAACGAGCCTGGGGCGGAACTCCCATCGACCGAATCGCGAAGCCATCCTTCCTGCACGCAAGTGGCAAGAGGGATGCAAGCGCAGTAACCTGGTCGTATGAATTTGCCCCGCCGCAGCTTTGCCGGCCTCTGCCTGCCTGTCCTGGTTCTGACCGCTGCCTGCGGTGTCTCCTCTTCGAAGGCGGCCGGTGCGAGCACGAAGCTCGTTGTCGCCTCCTCCGTCGCCCCGATCACCTCGATCGTGTCCAACATCGGGGGGGACAAGATCGAGCTGCACGGCATCGTGCCGGAGGGCGTCAACAGCCACACCTTCGAACCCTCGCCGAAAGTGGCCCAGCTACTGAGCACCGCTGACCTGATCTTCGTCAACGGCCTCAAGCTCGAGGACCCCACCGCGGAGCTGGCCAACACGAACAAGAAGAAGGGCAGCGAGGTCGTCGCCCTCGGCACAATGAGCCTGCCGGAGTCGGACTACATCTACGACTTCTCCTTCCCCAAGAAGGAAGGCAAGCCCAACCCGCACCTCTGGACCGACCCGCTGTTCGCGATCAAGTACGCCGATGAGACCGCCGCGGCCCTGTCCGCCAAGGACCCGGCCAACAAGGATTACTACGAGGCCAACCGGGTCGCCTTCGACAAGAAGGCCACGGCGCTGTCAGATGCCCTCAAGACAGCGCAGGCCACCATCCCCGGCGGCAAGAAGGAGCTACTGACCTACCACGACGCCTACGCCTACTTCGGCCGCGACTACGGCTGGAAGATCATCGGCGCCGTGCAACCTTCGAACTTCGAGGACCCGACGGCCAAGGAAGTCGTCTCCCTCATCACGCAGATCCGCAGTGAAAAGGTGCCGGTCATCTTCGGCTCGGAGGTCTTCCCGTCCAAGATCCTGGAGCAGATCGCCAACGAGAGCGGTGCTCGTTACGAGGACACCCTTCGTGATGACGACCTGCCCGGTAAGCCTGGCGAGAAGGAGCACTCCTGGCTTGGCCTGATGCGCTACGACTTCCGCACCATGGTGAAGGGCCTGGGTGGGGACCCCGCAGCCTTGGACGCCCTCGAGACAAGCGACGTCTCGCCGGACAAGGCAGACTATCCCCAGTGAGCACTTTGATCGACGTCTCCCACGTCTCCTTCGGCTACGGCGGTGCGCCCGTCCTCAAGGACGTCGACTGCCGGATCGACGCCGGCCAGTTCACCGGGATCGTTGGGCCGTCGGGCTCGGGTAAGACCTCCCTTCTGAAGGTGCTGCTGGGGACCGTCAAGGCGCAGCACGGGTCCGTGACCAGGAGACCCGACATCGCCGTGAGCTACGTGCCGCAGCTCGAGACGGTGAACTGGAACTTTCCCGTCACGGTCAGCGAGTGCGTCCTGATGGCCCGGGCCACCAAGAGGCTGTCCCCCTGGGCGACCTCCACCGAGCGGGCCGACGTCAGCTCGGTCCTGGACCGGCTCGGCATCTCCGACCTGGGCAAGCGGCACATCCGTGAGCTGTCCGGCGGCCAGCAGCAGCGCATGTTCATCGCCCGGGCCCTGGTCCGGCGTCCCGCGCTGCTGCTGATGGACGAGCCCACCAGCGGCGTCGACGTCGGAACGCGCCACGAGGTCCTGCACCTGCTGGATGACCTCAACAAGGAGGGGTTGGCGATCGTGCTGACGACTCACGACCTCAACGGCATGGCCTCGCACCTGCCCCACCTGATTGCCCTGCAGCAGCGGGTGATCGCCGCCGGACCACCGTCAGAGGTCATCGTTCCGGACGTGCTCGAGAAGGTCTTCGGCGCCCGGATGGAGGTCCTCATGCACCTGGGGATGCCCGTCGTCGTCGACTCCGGCACTGGAATGCTGGGAGTCGCGTGATGACCGGGGTCTTCGAGCCGTTCCATTTCGCATTCTTCCAGCACGGCCTCGAGGCAGCCGTCATGGCCGGTGCGCTGTGCGGTCTGATCGGCGTCTACATCACGCTTCGCGGGATGAGCTACATCGGCCATGGGCTCTCGCACTCGATCTTCGGTGGGTTCGCCGCGGCTCCCCTGCTGGGCGTGAACGTCCTCCTCGGTGCCGGGGTCTGGGGGCTGCTGTCAGCCCTGGCGATCACCGCCGTGACACGTCGCAGCCGGATCGGCGCCGATGCAGCGATCGGCGTCATCACGACCGCGTCCTTCGCCCTCGGTGTCGCCCTCCTGAGCAAGTTCGGCAGCAGGGGGGCGAACTTCGATGCCCTGCTGTTCGGGAGCATCCTGGGCGTCGGCACCTCCGACCTCCTGCTCCTGGTGTTCAGCCTGCTGCTCGCCATCACCGTCTTCACGGTCCTCTACCGACGCCTGCTCTTCGCGACCTTCGACCCCGAGGTGGCGGACGTGTCGGGCGTCGACGTCAAGCGCATGGACGCGGTCCTGATGTCGGTGCTGTCGTTGTCGATCCTGGCCACCCTGACGATCATCGGTGTCACCCTCGTGGCCGCCACCCTCGTCATTCCGGCCGTCGTCGCCCGCATGCTCACCGACTCCTTCAGCCGGATGCTCTGGCTGTCCTCCATCCTCGGCGCCCTGTGTGGCGGCATCGGGATGTACGCCTCCTACGATCTCGACATCCCCTCGGGTACCACCATCGTGCTGACCAACGCTCTGGTGTTCGTTGTCGTCCTGGCCATCACCGGCGGCAGGCAGTTGCGCCGTACGGCGGGGATGGACGACCACAGCGACGCCCCTGCGCAGGTGGCCGTAGCCGCCTGATGGCCGTGTCCCAGGCTGTTACTGGCCGTCCGGTAACGCAGCATTGTCGGCTCGACTCCATGCCGTTCTACCGGTGGCGTGACACCGTGAGCTTCGACACCAGCTGAGCCTTCAGGGGCGAGAGCCGATGACCGCGCCAACGACCAGCGCAGGGGTCGCTGTCGGTGTCGGGGGTGCTGCTCGCCAAGGTCTTTGGCCGGCAGGACCGTGATGCCGAGCGCTACCAGGCAGCCAACGAGCAGTAGGCCACGCCACAGGTGCGTCAGCAGATCGTGTGCCGGGCGTTCTTCACGGTGATGTCGAGCTTCTTTGCCCTCACCCCGGTCGCGGTCTACGTCATCGCGGGGCTCCGAGATCAGCAGCAGCCTCGCGCTGTTCACCCGCGTCTTCGCCTACCTCGACCTCGAGGCCTAGATCGTCGAGCCGTCCGACCATGTCGTGCTGGACGAGGTTCGTGGTGAGGTTCGGCTGAGCGACGTGTGGCAGCCGGGCCAGCTCGCTGCCGTCGTCGGCGCCAGCGGAGCCGGCAAGGCCACCATCAGCTATCTGGTCCCCCGCCTGTACGACGTCTCCTCGGGCACTGTCAGCCTCAACGGTCACGACGTGCGCGAGCTCTCGCTCGGGTCGCTGTCCGGGGCGATCGGCATGGTCACGCAGGAGACCTACCTCTTCCACGCAACCGTCCGTGACAACCTCGCCCACGCCCGCCCGGACGCGACGATCGAGGACGTGCAGTCCGCGGCCAAGGCCGCCCAGATCCACGACCGCATCGTGGAGCTCGAGCGGCTACGACACGGTCGTCGG
>JANXUE010000022.1 GCA_025352005.1 Frankiales bacterium | reverse complement strand
AGTGCATCAGTTCGAACTCCACGACCTGCTGCCGGAACACCAACATCTCCAGCTGCATCCGCCGGTGCGAGACCACGAGCTGCTCCAACAGGCACGCCCGCACCTCACACCAAGAAAGCGGCGGCGCGAGCTCAGACATAGCGTAATAGTACAAGAATTCGGATGGGAGCGGAAAACTTTCCCACAGTAGATTGGGAAGTTATGCTGACAGCGTACAAAAGTAGAGGGACAGTGAGAAGTTACCAGCGGGCAGAAGGGACGGCCCCAGCCTTGCGTGCCTTCCCTCGTCGTCGGGACATTTTTCACACGATCGAGGCCGTAGGTTTCCCTGATGACCCTGGAGTGGGAACAGATCATCGTCGACAGCCTGGACCCTGCAGGGCCTGCTGTTCGTGCCGGTCCCCGAGGGTAAGACCATAAGGAATCGCCTTCATCTGGACTTCCGCCCCACCGACCAGATGGCCGAAGTGGAGCGCCTCCTGAGTCTCGGCGCGCACCAGGTGGGTCTCGACCAGGAGCAGCAGCCCTGGGTCGTGTTGGCCGATCCCGAGGGGAACGAGTTCTGCGTGTTGTCCGCACGACGCCCCGGGTAGCGCCTCAGGCGTGCCGAGCGACAGCTCCCCGAACTGACAGAGCCTCGCTGTCCTCAGCGGGGATGTTCAGCCGTACGGTCGCGGACCTGCAGGACCTGGATCTCCACGATGAGGTCCTCGGCAAACCGGTACGCCGCCAGCCACTCGACTGCACTCGCCATCGGTGCCGCTTCCGGTCGATCGGGATCGGCTGCCAAGACCGTGCCCCCGGCGTGGGTGTGGACGAGGACAACGTCGCCGACTTCGAGGGTGGACTGCACGTCGATGCGCCAGCTGGGCCGCGACCGCGCCTGCCAGCGGTAGAACTCCATGAGCGACTCGCGGTCCGCAGGCCACCCGAAGCCCGAGCCGCGGTCCACTGGATGCGGCACTCAGGTGACGGTGACCTTCTGGGTGCCGAGCAGCAGGGCGGCCCCGGATCGCGGCTCGATGTAAACCGACAGTACGTGCGGCCCAGCAGGTACGGCGAGCCGCAGGGTGCCGAGGGCCTTGCAGCCGGCGAGCCGGACGGGACCGTCGAGCAGGCCGGTCTGCGTGGAGACGGGCCGCGTCGAGGTGTCGATCCCGAAGACGACGGAGCTGTCCGCGTCGCCGGACACTGACCAGGACAGCACGGCACCGGAGGCGACGGTCGTAGCGCTCACGTGGAACGTCGGCCTGGTGCAGGATCCGGCCGCGGGCACCCGACCGCCGTCCTGACCGGTCCGGAACAGGCCGACCGCAACGACCACGAGAACGAACAGGCCGAGCAGCTTCTTGGTCGTGACGGTGCGCGGGTTGGGCGGCAACGGCTCGAAGGCGCCCAGCTCGGGGTCGCTGCGGCGAGCCCCGAGGTCATACGGGTCGAAGGCCTCGGGCTGGTCCTTGTGCCGCACCACCTACGTCGTTGGAGGCGCCGTCGGGGGCGCCGTGGGAGGCGCTGGCGGAGGCGCTGACGGAGGCGCTGGATCTCCGACAGGCGGTGTGGGCGGCCCCACCTGCTGATGCTCCGACAGACCGCCGGGAGCGTCACCTGGCGTCGTACCGACGACCTGAGCCCCGAGGTCGGGCGGGCTGCCTGTCTGCGCCAGCGACGGGGTGTCGGCTCCGGCGGTGGCCTCGGGCGTAGCCAGCTCGGGCGCAGGAGCCCCTGCTCCCACGAGGGCGGGCGCCTTCAGCGACCGGGCCAGGATCTGGGAGACGTCCAGGACCTGGACGTGCTCCATGGCCTCGCCGGACTGCTGTTTGGCTGTCAGGGCGTCCGACAGCATCGTGATGCAGAACGGGCAGGCGGTACTGATGATGTCGGTCTCGAGGGTGAGGGCCTCATCGGTGCGCTCGACGTTGATGCGCTTGCCGATCTTCTCCTCCATCCACATGCGGGCACCGCCGGCCCCGCAGCAGAAGCCGCGCTCCTTGCACCGGGGCATCTCGGTGGTGGTCAGGCCCTGGATGGCCGACAGGATCTCGCGGGGGGGTGTGTAGACCTTGTTGTGTCGGCCGAGGTAGCAGGGGTCGTGGTAAGTGACGCTCTGGTCAACCGGGGTGATCGGGACCAGGTGGCCCTCCTCGATGAGCTTGCCGAGCAGCTGCGTGTGGTGGACGACCTCGTAGTTGCCGCCGAGCTGGGGGTACTCGTTGGCGATCGTGTTGAAGCAGTGCGGGCACGTCGCGACGATCTTGACGTTGTTCTCGCGGGTGGCGCCGACGCTGTTCAGGACCTCGATGTTCTGCTGCGCCAGCATCGAGAAGACGAACTCGTTGCCGAGGCGGCGGGCGGGGTCGCCGGTGCAGGACTCCTGCGAGCCCAGGACGGCGAACTCGACGCCGGCGATGTGGAGCAGTTCGGCGAACGCACGGGAGACCTTCTTGGAGCGGTCCTCGAGGCCACCGGCGCAGCCGACCCAAAACAGGTACTCGACCTCGTCCGGGATGGTCCCCTCGACGACGCGGACGTCAAAGGACAGCCCGGCCATCCAGTCGGTGCGGGAGGAGTTGTTCATGCCCCACGGGTTCCCCTTGTTCTCCAGGTTGCGCAGCATCACGCCGGCCTCGGAGGGGAACGCGGACTCGATCAGGACCTGGTAGCGGCGCATGTCGAGGATGTGGTCGACATGCTCGATGTCGACGGGGCACTGCTCGACGCAGGCGCCGCAGGTCGTACAGGACCACAGGACGTCGGGGTCGATGACCCCGCCCTCCTCGGCGGTGCCCACGAGTGGGCGCTCGTACTGGGCTCGGGTGGAGCCCACGATCCGGCCGTAGCCGGACTCGGGGACCTCGTGGCCCTCGACGACATCGGTGGAAGCCGCCTCGAGCGCCTTCTCCTTGTCGCCCGCGAGCAGGTAAGGAGCCTTGGCGAACAGGTGGTCGCGCAGGTCCATGATGAGGATCTTGGGGGACAGCGGCTTACCGGTGTTCCACGCGGGACACTGCGACTGGCAGCGCCCGCACTCGGTGCAGGTGGCCAGGTCGAGCATGGCGGACCATGTGAAGTCCTCGACCTTGGAGACGCCGAAAAGGTCCTTCTCCGGGTCGGCGTTCTCGAAGTCGAGGACCTTGCCGTTGCTCATCATCGGCAGCAGCGCGCCGAGCGAGACCTTGTCGGGGTCGCGCTTGGTGGAGACGTTGATCGGCGCCAAGAAGATGTGCAGGTGCTTGCTGTAGACGACGATCACCAGGAAGCCGAAGATCACCGCGATCTGGGCCAGGATGAACGTGGTCTCGAGCACCAGGTTGGCGTCGTGGCCGAGCGGGTTGAGCGCCTTCGCGACGAGGTTGGACGTGAAGGTCCACCAGACGTGGTCTTGGTAGGGGAACGTGCCGTTGTTGATCTGCGGGCCGCGGTAGGCGAACAGCGTGATCGCGACCAGGCTGATCATGCCCAGGACGAGCCAGGCCGGTCCGGTGTGCGAGCCGTAGAAGCGGCTCGAACGCTCGAGCCTGGCCGGGTCGTTCTTGCGCCGGATCCAGGCAAAGGTCGCGAGGCTGACCAGCAGCAACGTCCCGATCAGGTCCTCGAGGAGCCCGACGACGCGCCACTGGCCGATGATCGGGATGTAGAAGTGCGGGTCGAACAGCGCGCCGACGGCTTCGATGATCGTCAGCGTCAAGATGATGAACGCCCAGAAGGTCACGAAGTGCGCGATGCCGGGGACGCTCCATGTGAGCAACCGCTTCTGGCCGAACACCTCGACGAACTGCAGGCCGATCCGCTTGTTGACGCCCTTGAGACGGCCGGGGCTCGGCTGCCCGCTGCTGATGAGCTTGAAGAGGAACAGCGCTCGCCGGCCGGCGATGGCCAGGCTGATCGCCATGATTGCCAGACCGACGACGAGCCGGATGATCTGGTCGTTGTCCAACGCGTTCCTCCTGTGGCGGTGTGCCCCTGACCACGCCAGCTCGGGGTGCCTGCACGACTGCTCGCGAGCCTATGCGCGCGCGATCAAAAGCGTACGGCGGGACCGGCCGGGGAGCTACTCGTGGGTAACTTACTGTCCGGCCCTCCATCACATCACTAGCGAAGCAGGGACCCAGCTACCCGCCACAGGAGCCTGCCGACCAGCACCGTCAGGGGGAAGGCCAGCAGCAGGACGAGCACCAACGCGAGCAGCCTGGTGCCGAGGTGGGGTCCGCCGTGGTGGGAACGCAGCTCGCGGAGCACCCGGGGAGCATCCCACGAGTGCTCCGGGAACGTAGAGCGCCCTCCGCAGTTGAGTCGGGAACACTCAAGCCAGGTGGATCGTTACGGTAGGTATCAGCTAACCTGAGCGCACTGCACTCACATCCCCACAGTGAACGTCCCGACATTGAACGTCCTCACACCGAAGGAAGAATCCCATGGCACGAGCGGTCGGCATCGACCTCGGCACCACCAACAGCGTCGTCAGCGTCCTCGAGGGTGGCGAGCCCACGGTCATCGCCAACGCCGAAGGATCGCGCACGACCCCGTCCATCGTGGCGTTCGCCAAGAACGGTGAGGTCCTCGTCGGTGAGGTCGCCAAGCGCCAGGCCGTCACCAACGTCGAGCGGACCATCCGCTCCGTCAAGCGGCACATGGGCACCGACTGGACCTTCACGTTGGAGGGTGAGGCGCCGGCAAAGACGTTCACCCCCCAGCAGATCAGCGCCTTCGTCCTGCAGAAGCTCAAGCGCGACGCCGAGGCCTACCTCGGTGAGCCGGTCACCGACGCGGTCATCACCGTCCCGGCGTACTTCTCCGACCATGAGCGCACGGCGACGAAGGAGGCCGGCGAGATCGCGGGCCTCAACGTCCTGCGCGTCGTCAACGAGCCGACCGCTGCCGCCCTCGCCTACGGCCTGGACAAGGGCGACAAGGAGGAGACCATCCTCGTCTTCGACCTCGGCGGTGGCACCTTCGACGTGTCGCTGCTCGAGATCGGCGACGGCGTCATCGAGGTCAAGGCAACTTCCGGCGACAACAAGCTTGGTGGTGACGACTGGGACAACAAGCTGGTCGACCACCTGGTCAAGACCTTCAGCAACCAGAACGGCATCGACCTGTCCAAGGACAAGATGGCGATGCAGCGGCTGCGTGAGGCGTCGGAGAAGGCCAAGATCGAGCTGTCCTCCAGCCAGGCGACCTCCATCAACCTGCCTTACATCACGGCCGGCGCCGACGGTCCGCTGCACATGGACCTGCAGCTGACCCGCGCGGAGTTCCAGAAGCTCACGCAGGAGCTGCTCGACCGTTGCAAGGCCCCCTTCCACAACGCCATCAAGGACGCCGGCATCCCGCTCGGCAACATCCACCACGTCGTCCTGGTCGGAGGCTCGACCAGAATGCCGGCCGTCGTCGACCTGGTCCGGGAGCTGACGGGCGGCAAAGAGCCCAACAAGGGGGTCAACCCCGACGAAGTCGTCGCCATCGGCGCCGCCCTTCAGGCCGGTGTCCTGCGGGGCGAGGTCAAGGACGTCCTGCTGCTCGACGTCACACCGCTCTCCCTGGGTATCGAGACCAAGGGAGGCATCATGACCAAGCTCATCGAGCGGAACACGACCATCCCAACCAAGCGGTCCGAGGTCTTCACGACGGCTGACGACAACCAGCCCAGCGTGCAGATCCAGGTCTACCAGGGCGAGCGGGAGATGGCGGTCTACAACAAGCGGCTCGGGATGTTCGAGCTGACCGGCCTCCCGCCGGCCCCCCGTGGCGTACCGCAGATCGAGGTCGTCTTCGACATCGACGCCAACGGCATCGTGCACGTCTCCGCGAAGGACCTCGGCACCGGCAAGGAGCAGTCGATGACCATCACCGGTGGCTCGGCCCTGCCCAAGGAGGACATCGAGCGGATGATGAAGGAGGCCGAGCAGTACGCCGAGGAGGACCACAAGCGTCGCGAGGAGGCCGAGACCCGCAACCAGGCCGAGGCCCTCGTCCACCAGACGCAGAAGTTCCTCGCCGAGAACGGTGACAAGGTCCCCGCTGAGGGCAAGGCCGATGTCGAGGCTGCGCTGACCGACCTGAGCGGTGTACTCGGCGGCAGCGACATCGCCGCGATCCGGGAGAAGTCCGAGACCCTCGCGAAGAAGAGCCAGGAGCTCGGCGGCGCCCTGTACGCACAGCAGGCTGCGACCGACGCCGCCGGCCCCGACGGTGCCCCCGGCGCTGCCGGCCCGGCCGCTGATGAGGGTGTCGTCGACGCGGAGATCGTGGACGAGGAGCAGTGACCTCGCCCCACGACCCGCGGGAGGTGCAGGAGCCGATCGTCGTGCACGACAGGCGCCGGATCGACCCCGAGTCGGGGGCGATCCGCGACGTCACCGTCGAGCCCACCACCGGCGAGCTGCCGCCCGAGCCCGACGCCCCGGCGGCGTCCCGTGAGGACGAGCTGCTCGGTGACCTGCAACGGGTGACAGCCGAGTACGCCAACTACCGCAAGCGGGTCGACCGCGACCGGGTCGTCGTCGTCGAGAGGGCGACGGCTGGGCTGCTCGAGTCGCTGCTGACACTGCTCGACAACGTGGAGCTGGCCCGCCGGCACGGGGATCTCCACGGCGCCTTCAAGGGTGTCGGCGAGGGCCTTGAGCAACTCGCGGACAGGCAGGGCCTCGAGCGGTACGGCGTCAAGGGCGACCCCTTCGACCCGGCCGTGCACCACGCCCTCGTGCAGGCCTCCGAGGACCCCGAGGCGTCCGTTACGGTCGTCGCCGAGGTCCTGCAGCCTGGCTGGCGCCTGCGCAGCGGTCGGGTCCTGCGGCCGGCCGGGGTGGCGGTCAGCGAGCCGGCTGCGGTGGCCCAGAGTCTCGACGTACCAGGGGACGCCGTCTTCGAGACCGACCAGCAGTAAGGGCGGTGGGACGCCGATGAGCGCGCGCGATTTCGTCGAGAAGGACTACTACGCCGCTCTCGGCGTCCCCAAGGACGCTGCGGCGCCCGACATCAAGAAGGCCTACCGCAAGCTGGCGGCTGCGCACCACCCCGATCGCAACCCGGGTGGGGAGGAGCGCTTCAAGCAGGTCAGCGAGGCCTATGACGTCTTGTCCGACACCACCAAGCGCAAGGAGTACGACGAAGCCCGGTCGCTGTTCGGCTCGGGTGGACCTCGGCCCGGCGCGGGGAGCTTCGACATGGGCGACCTGTTCCAGGGTGGTGGTAGCGGCTTCTCCGACGTGTTCTCGAACCTGTTCGGCGGCGGTGCCGGTGGCCGTCAGCGAGCCACGCCGCGGCGCGGTAGCGACCTCGAGACCTCGATCACGCTGCCGTTCGTCGACGCGCTCCGTGGCACCACCGCGCCGATCCGCATCACCAGCGACGGGGCCTGCGGGACCTGTCACGGCTCCGGGGCGGCCCCTGGCACGTCCCCGGAGACCTGTCCCGTCTGCCGCGGGCAGGGCGTCGTGTCCCGCAACCAGGGATCTTTTTCGTTCGCGGAGCCGTGCACCAAGTGCCGCGGTACCGGCAACATCATCCCGACGCCCTGCCCCACCTGCCGCGGCACGGGGGCGCAGACCAAGGAGCGCAGGCTGACCGTGCGCATCCCGGTCGGTGTGGATGACGGGCAGAAGATCCGGCTCAAGGGCAAGGGAGGCCCGGGCGAGCGAGGTGGTCCCGCGGGCGACCTGCTCGTCAAGGTGACGGTGACTCCCCACGCGGTGTTCGGGCGCAAGGGGGACAACTTGACGCTGACGGTGCCGGTGACCTACGCCGAGGCAGCGCTCGGGGCCAACGTCAGCGTCCCCACGATCGACGGGGCGGTGACGCTCAAGGTGGCTGCCGGCACCCGCTCGGGACGCACCTTCCGGGTAAAGGGCAAGGGCGTCCCGCTCAAGGCCGGCGCTGGTGACTTGCTGGTCACCGTCGAGGTGGATGTGCCGACGGAGCTCTCGGAGGCTGAGCGGGAGGCACTGGAGCGCTACGCCGCGCTCGCCGCCCACGGACCTCGCGAGCACTTGAAGCAGGTGCGGCTGTGAACGAGGTGGACGCAGTGTTCGTCATCTCCGTCGCGGCTGAGCTCACCGGTATGCACCCGCAGACCTTGCGGCAGTACGACCGGCTGGGCCTGGTGACGCCCGGCCGCACCGGCGGTGGAGGGCGCCGCTACTCCCAGCGCGATGTCGACCTGCTCCGGGAGGTGCAGCGCCTCTCGCAGGAGGAGGGCGTCAACCTGGCCGGTATCAAGCGGGTCATCGAGCTCGAGCATCAGGTCCTGGCCCTGCAGGAACGGCTCGCCGAGCTGGCCCACGAGCTGGACGCGGCCCGGTCCGCTGTGGCGATCGCCCACGACACGGTGGTCGCATCGATGCGCCGCGACCTCGTCCCCGTGCCGAAGCAGGCTCTGGTCGTCTGGCGCCCCGCGGGCTGAGGCCCGCGTTGCGTGACCGGGGGGCCGCCACGTCCCTTTGGCGGGAA